>CAZSET010000059.1:0-4077 GCA_964605915.1 uncultured candidatus Brocadiaceae bacterium
GCTGATGTCGTTATGGGCGATCCTCATGCCCCGCCCGCCGCCGCCGGCCGCCGCTTTCACCATAACGGGGTAGCCGACCTGGTGGGCGAGCTCCAGGGCCTGCTCCTCGTCCTCCACCACGTCTTCGCTGCCCGGGATGATGGCAATCTTGTTCTCCTTGGCAATCCGGCGGGCCTCGGTCTTGTTGCCCAGCTTGCGCATAACGTCGGAACGCGGGCCGATGAAGACGATGTTGGACTCTTCGCATATCTCGGCGAACGTGTCTTCCTCGGCCAGGAAGCCGTAGCCGGGATGGATGGCGTCGACGTTTGTGATCTCGGCCGCGCTGATGATGTGGGGGATGTTCAGGTAGCTCTCGCCCGGAGGCGGGGGGCCGATGCAAACGGCTTCGTCAGCCAGTTCGAGGTACTTGGCCCCCATGTCGGCCTTGGAATAGACCGCGACGGTCTCGATGCCCATCTCCTTACAGGCGCGCAGTATGCGCAGGGCGATCTCGCCGCGGTTGGCGATCAATACTCTCGTAAACATGATTCGGGCGGTTCCGGAAGACTATGGGCGGAGCAAGCAACGGCTCCCGGCCGTGTGCGTCATTCCGCCTCGGGCTCAACGAGGAAGAGCACCTGGCCGAATTCGATAGGTTCGGCGTCCTGGACGAGTATTTCGACTATGCTGCCCGTGGCCTCGGCTTTGATCTCGTTCATTACCTTCATGGCTTCGATGATGCAGACGACCGTGTCGGGTTCGACCTCCGAGCCGATGGTCACGTAGGGGTCGGCCCCCGGGCTCGGCGACCTATAGAACGTGCCGACCATGGGGGAGGTGATCTCGATGAGCTTCTCCTCCCTGATGGCCGCAGCCGTCTGCTGCCCCCCTTCGGCGGATGGCTGCAATGCAGGCGGGAAGCCCTGCCCGACCGGCGCCGGCTGGAACTGCACGTAGTTCATCCCGGGCGGCAGGTACTGAGGTGGCACGTTCTTCCGTATCTTGACTCGCAGGTCGGGCTCTTCCACCTCCAGCTCGGCCAGGTCGTGCTCCGCCATTATCGCGATCAACTGGCGGACCTTCTCGACCGTGTCCATGTGCAGGTTCCTTCCAAAGGGGTCGTCGGCCGTCGGAGCATCCACACCTCGGGTCAACGTCCGCCGATCGGCAGATCCTCCGGCCTCTGCGGAAGCGTCGTGAGCAGTTCGTTCCCGTCGGAGGTGATAAGGGCCATCTGCTCGAGTCTCACCCCCACTTCCCCCGCCAGGTAGATGCCGGGCTCGACGGTCACGACCATGCCTGGCAGCAGAACGGTATCGTCACCCGGGCCAAGCCTTGGCCCCTCATGTACTGAGAGGCCGACCCCGTGACCGATACCGTGCCCGAAATGCCGTCCAAAACCAGCTTGTGCAATGACGGCACGGCCCGCGGCGTCGACCTCCGCGCAACGGACTCCAGGTCTGAGCTCCTGGAAGACGGCCGCCTGAGCGTCCAGAACGACGTCCACAAAGGCCTTCCACCTTGCTGGGATTGTACTTAGGGCTATTACGCGTGTCAAGTCGCAGCAGTAGCCCGCCAGACGGGCGCCCCAGTCGAACAGAACGCAGCTTCCGCCCTCCACGGCGGCGTCGCCGGACCTGGCATGGGGCACGCTGGCGTTGGCGTCCACGGCGCAGATGGTCTCGAAGGCGGCCCCGTCGGCGCCGAGCGCCCGCATCTCATACTCCAGTCGGGCCGCCAGCCAGCGTTCCGTCCGCCCGGGCTCCAGGCCCCGCAGCAGGTTCCCGAAAGCCGTCTCCGCCGCGCGAACGGCGGCCCGGATCGCCTCCACCTCGGGCGGGGACTTCCGGCGTCGCATCTCCTCGGCGATGCCGGAGGGCCGGCTCCTGACCTGCACCGTCGTGGCCGCTGAGACCAGCGCCTCATACTGGGCGTGACTGAGGTTTGCTGCCGTCACGCCGAGCCTTCTGACGCCCAGGCTTTTGCACAGCATGCCGACGGCCCGGGCCATGGGCGTGTGACGGCTGACCACCTCATCCACCCGGCACTCGCGCTCGGCTTGTTCGACGTAGCGCGAGTCCGTGATGAGGATGGTGCGGCCCGGCGTCACGAGAAGCGTGCTGTCCTCGCCGGTGAAGCCCGACAGGTAGCGGACGTTGGGCGCGCTGACCAGCCAATAGGCGTCCAGTCGCCGCGGCTCCAGCCGGCTGCGGAAGACGGCGATCCGGTCTGCGTAGTCCAAATGGGGACCCCTTGAGTTGAGCGAACCGGGATTATACGGTTCGGTCTCAGGGGAGCGCAAACCTCCCGCCCGGGCTGAAGCGTCTGGACAGCCGGCCGGAGCGCGCCCTATAATCGCTAGTACCGCCCCTTCTTGTCGCTTGTCCATCCCGGGCCATGCAGAAACCGTCCGACAGCAGGTACTCCGCAGCGGAGGCTATCGTGCGCCGCCTCGTGGCCGCCGGCCACCGGGCGCTGCTGGCGGGCGGGTGCGTGCGGGACCTGCTGCGGGGCGAGGAACCGAAAGACTACGACATCGCCACGAGCGCACGCCCCGAGCAGGTCGAACGGCTCTTCACGAGGACCAGGCAGGTGGGCAGGCAGTTCGGAGTCTGCCACGTGGTGCTGGACGGCCACACCTACGAGGTGGCCACATTCCGGCGCGAGTGGGGGTATTCGGACGGGCGCCACCCGGACGGCGTCTCGTTCTGCGCGCCGGAGCAGGACGCCGGGCGCCGCGACTTCACCATCAACGGCATGTTCTGGGATCCGCTGGCGGACTGTTTGCTGGATTACGTGGGGGGGCAGGCGGATCTGGAGAAGGGCCTGATCAGGGCCGTCGGGGAGCCGGAGGAGCGGCTCCGCGAGGACCACCTTCGGCTGCTGCGGGCGGTGCGGTTCGCTGCCAGGCTCGGGTTTGCCATTGAGGAGCGGACGCGGCGCGCCGCCGAGTCCCTGGCCCCGTTATGCGCCCAGGTCAGCGCCGAGAGACTTCAGGAGGAGCTCAGGATAATCCTGACGGACCGGGAGCCCGCCGGTGCGCTGCGGCTCATGGACGAGCTGGGCATGCTGACCATCGTCTTCCCCGAGCTGGCCGACACGAAGGGGTGCGAGCAGCCGGAGAACTACCATCCCGAAGGGGACGTGTTCGTCCACACCATCCTGACGGTGGAGAAGCTCGGGCCGCATCCGGACTTCGGGCTGGCCCTGGCGGCGCTGCTCCACGACATCGGCAAGCCGGCGGCCAGTCGGCAGGCCGGCCCCAAGTGCTTCCCGGAACACTGCCAGATCGGACGGGACATGGCGCATGTGGTTTGCCGACGGCTGCGGCTGTCGAACGAGGAGACCGAGCGGGTCTGCTGGCTGGTCGAGCGCCACCTCTACTTCAAGGACGCTCCGCGGATGAAGGAGAGCACGCTGAGGAAGCTGTTCGCGGAGCCGGGATTCGAGCAACTGGCGGAGATCCATCGGGCCGACGCGCTGGCCAGTTGGGGCAAGCTGGAGAACTACGAATACGTGATGGCCAGGCGGCGCAACATGGCGCCAGAGGAGATCGAACCGCCGCCGCTGATCACGGGCCATGACCTGATCGAGATGGGCTACGCGCCCGGCCCGCTCTTCGGGGACGTGCTGGACCGCGTGCGCGAGGCCCAGTTGGACGGAGAGCTCACCACGGCTGACCAGGCCCGTGCCATGGCCCGCCGGCTGGCGGGGGAGGCAAGCGCCGGGAGCGGGTGAGAAGGCTGCCTTAAGAGCGCTCGCGGCGCTCGGGCGGTGGCCGCCAGGGCTCCGGCAAGGGCTCATAGGGCCGAAGCCGGCCCCGCAGGAACATGGCGAACCCGAAGATCACCAGGGCGAAAGAGAGGACCTGGAAGATCGTCATCCCGCCGAGCTGGGGAATCGGCGGGTTCACGCGGAAGATCTCGTTGATGTAACGGGCCGTCCCGTAGAAGATGGCGTAGAGCCACGCAATCTCCCCGGCCCGCCATCGCCGCCAGAGCAGGTAGCTCAACAGGGCGAAGATCGCGAAATTGTAGGCCACGGCGTAGAGCTGAGTTGGATATACGGACTCGGACCACTTGTCGGCCGCCGTCA
>CAZSET010000059.1:4087-17621 GCA_964605915.1 uncultured candidatus Brocadiaceae bacterium
GAGCCCCTGCTCCAGGTGGTGAATGAACACGGGACAGCCGACAATCCTTCCCCCTTCGCCGAGCACGCGCGGGAAGCGGATCGCGATCCAGGCATCGCTCACCTTGCCGAAGCAGCAGCCGTTCAGAAAGCAGCCGATCCGGCCGAAGGCATGTCCCAAAGGGACCACGCTGACCAGCGCGTCGAGCGTGGGTCGCAGCGGCATTCCCTTCTTCCAGATGCTGACCAGCAGGCCGGCCAGGCCGGCCATGAGTCCTCCGAAGAACGAGAGCCCGCCCTGGTCCAGCCGGATAATGCGCCACGGGTGCTCTGCGAATGTGCCCCAGTCCTCGATCACGTAGAACAGGCGCGCCCCCACGATCCCCGCGAACAGCACCACGATGAAGAGGTCAAACATCGCCAGGGGATCCAGTCCCATTCTCCTCCCGCGCCTCTGGCCGATCCACAGGCTAACCAGGTAGCCGATCAGGATCATCGTGCCGTAAGACGCGACGGGGAAGCTGCCGCCCCAGGGCAGGGGAATGTGAAACAGGTAGGGGTGCACGGTGTGATCCCCTTGCGCTGGTCGGTGGCGGGTGACTCAACACCCGCAGGAGCGCGACAGCCGTGAATCATACAGCATGGGCGAGCCTAATCGCCAGCGTCGACGGAGCCCAGCGGCATGTTGTCGATCAGCCGCGTGTCGCCGATTCGGACCGCCAGGACGGCGACGGCGCGGTTGGACAGCTTCTCGACCGCCTCCAGCGTCTCGTGGTCAACGATCTCGACGTAATCGGGGCGGGCGAGGGCCGCGTCCTGGATCACCTCTTGCATGGCTTCTCTGACGGGGGCGGGGCCCCGCTCGCCGCAGCCGTAGAGCTCGGCCGCCCGCAATAGGGCGCGGTACAGGCACGCGGCCTGTTGCCGTTCTTCCTGGTTCAGGTAGGCGTTCCGCGAGCTCATCGCCAGCCCGTCCGGCTCGCGCACGGTGGGCATGACGCGGATTGTGACCGGCAGGTTCAGGTCCCGGACCATCCGGCCTAAGACGACTGTCTGCTGGAAGTCCTTCTGCCCGAAGTAGGCGCGGTCGGCCGGCGCGATGTTGAACAGCTTGCACACTACGGTCAGCACGCCGCGGAAGTGCGTGGGACGGAACTCGCCATCGAGCAGCTCGGTCAGGCGCTCCTGCACGACGTACGTGGCGTGGCCTTCGGCGTACATGTCGCGGTCGCTGGGGCAGAAGACGAGGTCGACACCGTTCTCCTGGGCGAGCCGGCAGTCTTCCTCGAATCGACGCGGATACTGGGCGAGGTCTTCGCCCGGCGCGAACTGCGCGGGGTTCACGTATATGCTGATGACCGTGCGGTCGCACTCGCCCACGGCGGCCCGGATCAGGCTCAGATGGCCCTCGTGCAGGGCGCCCATCGTCGGCACCAGCCCGACGGACAGACCGTCCGCCTGCCAGGCGCGAACCGCGTCCCACACCTTGCCGGATGAGGAGAAGCGTTCCATTGCGTGGAGTCTCCAGCGAACGGCGAACGCGTGCCCATTATATGGCGTCGCTGCCCGGGCGCAAGACACGGCATGGCGCGCTCAGCGGAGGGACCTCTCGTACGTGCCCGCCTTCGGCTCGTCCAGCACGGTTTCGCCCTCGAAGCGCAGGAGCATCCCGCCGGCCAGGAAGGCGCGCGTGGGCTCGCCCGCCTCCAGAGTGAGCATCACCGCCGCGCCGTCAGCTTCCAGCGGACCGGCCGCGCCGACCTGTCCCTGCATCGACGGGTTGCACGCCACTATGTGCTCCCGGCCGTCGGGCCAGGACAGCCGTAACGCCGGCGGGCCTCCTCGCCCCCGGTGGCAGACCACGTCGAACTGCGGGATGCCGTCCTCACCGAATGGCAGCAGCAGCGTCACGAGTTCAAGGGCTTGGGCCGATCCCTCGGCCTCCATGGACAGCATCGGCGCCGGCACGTATTCGCCGCTTCCGCTCGGCCCCGGTGTCCAGCCGAGCAGCGGATCCGTCTCGCCCTCCCGCACCCGCACTTCCAGATCTCTGTTGGCGTGAAGGCACCGGACGAGCACGTTGCACCGGCCGCTGTCGGTGACGGCCTGCCGGTTCTCCGGGTCCAGCTCGCACCGGCCCGGCGGAAGCTGCCAGTGGGCTTCCCACGGGGCATTTCCATCCGCGGCAAAGGCGTCGAAGACCACGGCGCACCGGCCTTTGATCCACAGCAGCGCCCGGTCGTGCCGGCCATAGATGCCACGCCCATGGCCCTCCCGCCATCCCCAGCAATACAGCCCATCGAAGTAGCCGCCTTCGTAACGACAGGCTATCAGGGCGGCGCTTTCCCCCAGGTAGACGGCACGCACGTCGGGGTCGGCCTCGATCTGGTTGAGCCCCGCCGGCGCAATCGTGTTGTGGGCCCTGGTCGACCTGCCGTAATAGGCGTAGGGGTCCGTCCGCTCGTAGGTGAAGCTCCCCGGGTCCAGCAGCAGCATGCGGTCGCCGTGATAGAGGCTGACGCTATTGCGGCTCTGGTGGCAGTGAGCTCCGCCCCACCTGGTGGCGTCGAAGGCAATGTAGGTGGCCTCCGGGTGCCATCCGTCGCGGAGGAATAGCTGACCGGCGCGTGGGAACCATCGGGACGGGCTTGCGTCCAGGTCCCATTCCGGCTTGTCTGACAACCCGGCCTCGGCCAGGAAGCGTCTCCGCCCGTCCATCTGTGTGATCTGCCCCGGACCCTGGCGCCAGATCTGGCCGTCGTGCATTCCGCTGCTTCCCCCGTCGGGAGCGGCAGAGCAGACGGCGTAGTCCCACATTCTGCCGACCCGCTCCGTCTCCAGGCGGAGACCCAGCTCCGGCCGTGCGCGGCCCAGACGCCAGAGATCGGTGAAGCTTCGGCACATCCACTGATGGTAGCTGCTGGGGTTGTGCTCCACGTGGGAGCCGTCTTCCTCAATCTGGCGGTGGGCTCCCTCGTTCAAACCGCGGACGGCTTGCTCGCGGTATTCCTCCAGGCCGGGCAGCACCAGTGAACAGAAGAGGATGCAGTCCAGTTGGCTGATCCTCCAGTTCCCGCTGCCGCTCAGGTGTCCCGACAGGAACTCAATCTGCCCCCGAGTGGACTCCAGCATGCGGCGCACGAATTCCCCGTCATAGTGCTTGCTGGACGCGAAATCGGGGAGGGTCCGCCACCAGCCGTGGAAGTGGCTCTGCCCCAGGCGGATGGAGACGTTCAGCGTGTTGTCCCCCCGTGCCAGGGGGAGGTCGGCGCCGTACTCGTGCTGGTCGATCCAATCCTCGATGGTCCTGCGCGCCAGGGCGGCCATCTCCTCGTCTCCGGTTTCCCGGTAGAGCGCGGCCAGGTGGGGCAGCCAGACAAAGCGGTTCAGCTGCGCCGGCCACTCCTGGTGCTGCACGTGGCCGCCGGACCAGTCGACGTCGCGCAGTCCGACCTCCACCTCCCGATGCCCGTAGAAGAGGAACGTGCCCTGTGCGAGGCATTCCGCCCACCGGCGGGAGGGGTCCAGAACCTGGGGCTTCTCAAGTCCCGTGTCCTTCTCGTATCCTTCCACTGCCTGGACGACTTGCTCCGTGAGCTGACTCATGGTGGCTCATCGCAACAAAGGGGGAAAGGATCAACCTGGGCGGGCATTCTACGCGTTCGGTGCTGTGCATTCCAGGCGGGGTGTGTCCGAGCGTCTCGGGGGGCTTTCCTCCCTTTCGGGCGGGTGAGCGCATGGTATAATCGTGGGTTTAGGGCAGTGGCTCCGATGTTTTCCACGGACTATGGTCGCCATGTCTGCATTCAGCGCCATCCGCGCGCGCGGCGTGCGGGTGCACAACCTGAAGAGCATCGACGTGGACATCCCGCGGGGGCAGTACGTCGTCGTTACGGGCGTCAGCGGCAGCGGCAAGTCCAGCCTGGCCCTGGACACCCTCTACGCCGAGGGCCAGCGCCGCTACGTCGAGTCGTTCAGCGCCTATGCGCGCCAGTTTCTGGAGAGGATGGACAAGCCCGACTGCGACCGCGTGGAGAACATACCGCCCGCCATCGCCATCGAGCAGAAGAACCCCGTCAAGAACCGACGCTCGACCGTGGGCACCGCCACGGAGCTGAACGATTACCTGCGTCTGCTGTGGGCGCGCGTGGGGCACGTCTTCTGCCCGGAGTGCGGCCGGGAGATCGAGGCGTACACGGTGGGCCGGGTGGCGGACGAGGTCATGGCCATGCCGGAAGGCTCGCGCTTCATGGTTACCTTCCCACTGACGCTCACCCGCAGGCTGTCCGAAGCCGAGCAGATCGACCGCATCCGTGAGATGGGTTTCGTCCGCCTGTTTGCCGAAGATCGGGTGGTGGACATCACCTCCTCCCGGGGCGTCGAGCTGGGCGAGGTGGACGGGGTGGAAGTCATTGTGGACCGTCTCATCGTCCGGGAAGGAATGCGCGAGAGACTGACCGAGGCGATCGAGACCTGCTACCGCCTGGGCAAGGGGCGGTGCCTGGTTCGCGTGGTCGGGGGGGCCGTCCGCGAGTTCAGCAACACGTTCCGCTGTGCGCATTGCGACCTGGAGATGCCCACGCCGAGCCCCCAACTCTTCTCCTTCAACAGCCCGCTGGGCGCGTGTGAGAGCTGCACCGGCTACGGAGCCATCATCGACATCGCCCGATGGAGCGTCGTGCCCGATCCCGGTAAGTCGCTGAGCGAGGGCGCCATTGCGCCCTGGACCACGGACTCGACCGCCGAATGCCGGGAGCAGCTTCTGGAGGGCGCGCCCGAGGCGGGCATACCCGTGGACGTGCCGTGGGGAGAACTGGAGGACTGGCAGAAGGACGCCGTCTTCGAGGGGACCGAGCACTTCTACGGCGTGATGGACTACTTCAACTGGCTGGAATCGAGGAAGTACAGGCTCCACGTCCGCGTGCTGCTCAGCCGCTACCGCACCTATCTGCCCTGTCCCGAGTGCAACGGCACGCGGCTCTGCCGGGAGGCCCTGGCCGTCAAAGTGTGCGGGCGGAACATCGCGGAAGTCAGCGGCATGAGCATCGAACGGGCCCATCATTTCTTCCATGAGGAGGTCGAGCTCTCGGCCTATGAGCAGAAGATCAGCGAACTGCTGCTGAGGGAGATCCGCAGCCGGCTGGACTGCCTCGTGCAGATCGGGCTCGGGTATCTGACTCTGGATCGGCTCACTCGCACGCTGAGCGGCGGGGAGATGCAACGCGTCAACCTGGCCACCAGCCTTGGGTCGGCCCTGGTAAACACGCTCTACATACTGGACGAGCCCAGCGTCGGCCTGCATGCCAGGGACGTGGACCGCTTGATCGCCATTCTCAAGACGTTGCGGGACGTCGGGAACACGGTGGTCGTCGTGGAGCACGACCGCCGCCTGATCGAGGCGGCGGACCACGTCGTGGACCTCGGTCCCGGCGCCGGCGAGCGCGGCGGGCGGGTGGTTTACAGCGGGCCCGTCGAGGGGCTGGTGCGATGCGCCGAGTCGCTCACGGGCGCCTATCTGCGCGGGCAGGCGCGCATCCCTGTGCCTGAGGAGCGCCGCAAGCGCACGCCTGAACGTCTTGTCCTGAAGGGCGCGCGGGAGCACAATCTGAAAGACATTACCGTGGAGTTCCCGCTCGGGCTGTTCGTCTGCGTCACCGGGGTCAGCGGCAGCGGCAAGAGCACGCTCGTGCAGGATACCCTGTACGGGGCCATCAAGAGGCGCAAGCCCGGCGGCTACGCCGAACGCGTGGGCGACCACGACGAGCTGCTCAACGTCGACCTGGTCGGTGACGTCATCCTTGTCGATCAGAGCCCCATAGGGCTGACGCCGCGCTCCAACCCCGCCACCTACATCAAGGTGTTCGCGTACATCCGGAAGCTCTTCGCAGAGACGCGGGATGCGAGGATCCGCAACCTGGGCCCCGGTGCGTTCTCGTTCAACACGCCCGGGGGGCGCTGCGAGACGTGTGAGGGGGCCGGCAGCATCCGCGTGGACATGCAGTTCCTGGCGGACGTCTACGTGACGTGCGATCAGTGCCAGGGGCGGCGCTATCGCAAGGACATCCTGGACGTGAAGTACAAGGGCCATTCTATCCATGACGTGCTTGAAATGACGGCGGACGAGGCCTTAAACTTCTTTGCGGACCAGAGGAACATCGTCAGGCGGTTGCGCTATCTCTCGAGGACGGGGCTTGGTTACGTCAGGCTGGGGCAGCCGGCAACGACTCTGTCCGGAGGAGAGGCGCAGCGCTTGAAGCTGGCCTCGCACATGGCGGCGGGCGGTAAAGAGAAGCTGCTCTTTGTCTTCGACGAACCGACCGTGGGCCTGCACTTCGAGGACATACGGAAGCTGCTCTCATGCTTTCAATCGCTGGTTGACGCCGGGCATACGGTTCTGGTGGTCGAGCACAACCTGGACGTGATTAAGTATGCAGATTACGTGGTAGACCTTGGC
The DNA here is from genome assembly GCA_964605915.1 of uncultured candidatus Brocadiaceae bacterium. Taxonomy (GTDB): domain Bacteria; phylum Planctomycetota; class Brocadiia; order SM23-32; family SM23-32; genus DAOVRD01. Next base: position 10,520 of record CAZSET010000059.1, read on the forward strand.
CCTGAGCAGGGGGAGGAGGGCGGTCACGTCGTTGCCGCCGGCACGCCCGAACAGATTGCCCGGTCCAAGGGCAGTCACACCGGGCGCTTCCTGCGGGAAGTGCTGGAACGAGACGCCGTGGAGGCCGCCCGCTGAAACTCGCGCAAGATATGCCTTGCCCCGGACGGCTCGCCCTCGAGCTCGCAGGCCCGTGCCCGCCGGTGAGGTGCCACCGTTGAAGACAGGTATGGTTAGGACTGCGGTTGACTGGCTGCGCTATGCCGCCATGCGGCTCGTCCTTGCGCCCCTTGAGAGGCTGCCGTGGTCCGCGTCACCGCAGGCGGCCCGCTTCCTGGGCGGCCTCGCTTCTGCATTCGACAAGAAGAGGCGGCAGACCGATGCCGTCCGGAACATTCGGAGGGCGTTTCCGTCGCTCGACCGCGCGCAGGCCGTGCAACTACTCAAGGGCGTCTACCGAAACCTGGCCCAGGCGTTGATGGACTCACTGAAGTTTGCGCGCGTTGCTGCGCGAGGTGAGGGGGGCGAATTCCTCGAGGTCGTCGGATTCGAACGGCTGCAGCAGGCGCGGCGCGAAACGGGTGTGGTATTCGTCACGGGCCACTTTGGGGATTGGGAGGTGCTGGGGGCGGCGTTGCCCCTGCTGGGTTATCCGGTTTGGAGCCTGGGCCGGGAGTTCCTCAATCCCTTTCTGAACGCCTACGTGCATCGGATGCGGGAGACAACCGACCAGCACATGCTGCCGAAGCACGGCGCAATGCGGCAGACCATCCGTCTGCTGAAGCAGGGATCGAACGTGGGGTTCCTGATAGACCAGGACGCCCGGAAGGACGGGATATTCGTGGACTTCTTCGGCCACCCGGCCTCGACGACGCCGGCCCCGGCCAGGATCGCGATTCGCACCGGCGCCCCTGTCGCCTTCGTCTATGCCCGGCGGATGCCGGGCCGGATGCGTTTCCGGATCGTCGTGCATGACCTTGTATTCCCACAGGAAGGGGCTGACGTTCGGACTGAGACCCACCGCATGATGCAGCGCCTGACGGCGGGCCTCGAGGCGTTGGTCCGCGAGGCCCCGGTAGAATGGCTCTGGCTCCACAGGCGGTGGAAGACCTACCCCGGCAAGTACGGTCGCGTGTAGCCGGGGGGCGAAGGCAATCCAGGTAGACGCAGTTGCCCGGTTCTCTTTGCATTCCGGCGTTTTCTGGATACCATAGTCTTTCTGGTCAGGGAATGCCGTGCGGCCATGGGGGGAGCTACAAGTTCCATGACGGAGAAGGCCGTTGTCTTGGCTCGCGGGCTGGGTACGCGCATGCAGCAAGGTCGCGATGACGTGGCCCTGGACTCGGAACAGGCCAAGCTGGCGGAACGGGGCCATAAAGCGCTGATGTTGTTGGGTGGCAGGCCGTTTCTCGATTACGTCGTGGACAGCCTCATGCGTGCCGGCCTGCGACGCATCTGTCTGGTGATCGCTCCGGATGCGGACGCCATGCGGGAGCGCGCACGTCACGTCCAGGTGGCGGCAGGAGTGGAAGTCCACTGCGCCGTCCAGCAGGAGCCGCTTGGAACCGCGGACGCCTTGCTGGCCGCAGAAGACTTCGTGAGCGGCGACGCGTTCGTCCTGGCCAACGGGGATGACCTGTACCCCGACCGGGCGCTCGCTGCGCTGGCTGCACGGGATGACGGCGACTGCTGGGTGGCGGCCTTCTCGAAAGACGAACTCGTGCGGCGCGGCAACATAGCGACGGAACGGATCAAAGACTTCGCCGTCATTACGGCCTCCGAGGGGGGCGAACTGCTCGGCATCGTGGAGAAACCTGCCGACCCCGACCGTTACATGCGGGATGGCCGGCTCTGGGTGAACATGAACCTGTACAGGTTCACGCCGGGCATTTTCGAGTCGTGCCGGCGCGTCCGGCCGAATCCCGAACGTGGAGAGCTTGAGCTGACGGCGGCTGTGGCGGACATGGTGGAGCGGGAGCCCGCCGGTTTCCGCGTGATGTTTTGCCAGGGAGGAGTTCTCGACCTCACGACGCGTGCGGACGTCCTGGCGGTCGAGAAAGCGCTCGGGGTGCGGCGGCTCTGCTTCTGAAGGGGTGCGAGCCGCGTCCCAGGATGGCCCCGGAGGCCCTCAAATGGCTTACGGCGACCTGCATATCCATACGAACGTGAGCGACGGCGTCTATTCTCCCGAAGAGGTGGCGCAGAAGATCGTCGAAAGCGAGCTTGGCTTCTTCTCCATTGCGGATCATAACTCGGTTGTGGGACTGCGTCGCGTTGATCGGGTTCTGCCGGCCCATGGTCCCCGCTTCATCTACGGCGTCGAACTGAGCGCTCAGCCCGCTGAGGGTGACGAGATGCACTTGCTGGGATATGGCTTTGACCCGGGATCGGTCGTGCTCCGAGCGATCTGCAAAGATATCAACCAGCGCAAGGAAGAGCAATTACGCGAGATGGCCCACCGGCTGCGCAAGCAGGGCGTGCCGATGGAGCTTGCCCCGATCCCTTTGGCCAATGAAGGGACGTACCTGGGCCGCCCCGTGCTGGCCGAAATGCTGGTCAGACGCGGTGTCGTCTCCACGCTGGGCCAGGCGTTCTCGCGGTATCTGGGCAGAGAGGGAGCCGCTTTTGTGCCCATGAGGCAGTTCAGCCCACGTCGCTGCATTGAAGGCATTCACGAAGCGGGCGGCCTGATCGTCCTGGCCCACCCCAGCATCGCAATGGTCGATCGTTGGATCGATCCCCTGGCGGCCATGGGCCTGGACGGCGTCGAAGCGTACCGCCCCGCCCTGACGGGCAACGAGCAGCTATACGTCGAGAAAGCCGCCGAGCACTTCGGCTTGTTCTGCACCGGCGGCTCAGACTGGCACGGCCGGGCTAACGAGTCCCCCCTGGGGGCGTTTTCCGTGTCGGATCGGCACCTTGACGGCTTCTTCGCGGCGTTAGCCCTGACGAGGGGCTCGTGACGGTGACCCCGCCGTCCACGGCGTCATGTACTCGCCTGAGGTACCTCTGGAGGGGTTGACGTCGCCGCGCGTGCCGCAGTACAATGGTCAGTTGACTAATCCCCTTAGCGGAGCGGAGAAATGCGTGCGGTCAGACGGGCGGCGTTTCTTGTTGGGGTCGCGTTGGCGCTGTGCGCCACACCTGCAAAGGCGGACAGCGTGTTCCTCAGGAACGGGACCAGACTGGCCGGTGAGGTGGACACGGCACGTAGCGAGGTAACGGTCAAGACCGAGGATGGCGTCCTGACGCTGCCGGCGTGGCGTGTGGCGCGCGTCGAGTGGGCGGACGCCCTCGCGGTCCCTTCCCCCCAACTGGCGGGCAGGCCCGCGCCAGCGGCGAGCAGCAAGGTGCGAGCCCCTCGTGGGCCTTCGGAACCGGCTGTTGCTCAGCCGAGCGGACCGCCGCGCGTTAAGAACGTCCTGGCGACCAGGATGAGCGTTGACTTTGACGGCGTATCCCTGCACGATGCCCTTGAGTACGTGAGGGAGGTGACGGGAGTCAACATGGCTTTGAGCTCGGATGTTCGCGCCGACGCCGAGCCGATCCACTTGCACCTCGAGCAGGTGCGGCTGGAGACGATACTGGAGTTGATCCTGGAGCCGCGGGGATTCAGCTACACCGTTCGCCCCGGCCAGGTCCTCTACGTCCGCGCGGGTGCCGCCGGGAACCTGGTCCCTCGCGTGTATGAAGTCACCGACCTGCTGGTGAGCACCGAAGATCGCGGCCTTGGCCAGCAAGGTGCCGGCCGGGGTGGCGGCGCCGCGGCCGGCAGGGGCAGCGCCGCCGGCCTCAGTCCGCAGTTCGCCGGGACGAGCCGCAACGCCAGGGCCGGCCTCAGTCCGCAGTTCGCCGGGACGAGCCGCAACGCCAGGACGGTCAGCGGGGGCCGCAATGGACAGTACGGGGGCAACGGCAGCTCCATCACTTCGCGGGCCGAGAACCTGGTCTTCATCATCAAGGGGACTTGCGGCCGCGGCACGTGGATGGACCCGACGTCCAGCGGCGTGATCGACGTTGCCGGCACGGCCGGTGGCCGAGGGCAGCAGTCCGTCGGTGGATTCGGGTACTGATTCGCAGCACCACGGGCGAGCCGCGTGATTCTGCAGGAGCGGCCGGGCCGTTGTGTGCCGGCGTGGCTCCTCCGTGCAGGCGTGCGACGCGCAGGGCAACACCGGCGTTGCCTGCGCGTAGTTTTTTCCGCTCAGGCACTGTGATCATGACGGACGAAGCCGCCTCCGAGATCAGGGACATGCACCAGGCGATCTGGGGTGTCCTGACCGACGGCCTGCCCGTGGTTTTGACTGCTCACGCGCGGCTGGACGGGGACGCTGTCGGCTCCGTGCTGGCCCTATGGCACGGGCTGCGAGATCGGGGCGTGGCAGCCCATCAGTTCTTCCAGCCACCCACGCCCGTCATGTTCCATTTCCTGCCGGGCATGGAGCACCGGCGGGAGGACCCGGCGCAGCTACCCAAGTCCTACAATCTGGTCGTCATAGACTGCGGGACATTCGATCGGGTTGGCGAGGCGGCGGATCGGCTCACCGGCCGCGTGCGGACCGTTAACATCGATCATCACGACGGGAACGCGTTCTTCGGGGACATCAACTACGTGGTGCCGAGTGCCAGTTCGTGCGGCGAGATGATTCGGGATCTCCTGGCTGCGGGAGGCGTCTCCCTGTCCGGCCCCATTGCCGATTGCCTGTTCACGGCGATTGTGACGGACACGGGCCAGTTCTCCCATCAGGATACGACGCCGCAGGCGCTGCACGTCTGCGCCGAGTGCGTGCGCGCCGGCGCCCGGCCGCACGAGCTGATCCGAAAGCTCTTCCTCTCTCCCTCGCCGGCGCAGGTCAAGCTGCGGCACCTCGCCCTCGGAACGCTGCAGTTCCACGATGAGGGCCGGATCGCCACGATGGAGATCACGGAGGACATGTTCCGTCGCACCGCGCTGGGGCCGCTCGACACGGAGGGCTTCGCCGAGGTCCCCGTAACGATCCAGGGCGTCTGTGCTTCGGCCCTGTTCAAGGAGATACCCGATTGCGACTACATCAAGGTCAGCATGCGGGGCAGGGAAGAGGTGGACGTCCGACAGGTGGCCTGCCTCTTCGGCGGGGGCGGACACAGGTACGCCGCCGGCTGTGAGATACACGATAGCCTGGCCAACGCGCGAGCCGCTGTCGTGCGGGAATTGGCGCAGCATCTGGCCGGGCAACTGGAGAAGTGAAGTGGCTCGGTCACTGACCCGTCTTCATCCTTTCCTGTCCGCGATAGACTGGCGTTCGGTAGGGACCCATGGGAAAGCTGCTCGATTCCATTGACGACCCATCCCAGCTGCGCGGCCTCCAGCGGTCGCAGTTGGAGCGACTGGCTGCCGAGATCCGGCAGCTCATCATCGAAGTCGTCTCCCGCAACCGCGGCCACCTGGCCAGCAACCTGGGGACCGTCGAGCTGACTCTCGCCCTGCACCACTGCTTCGACTTCTCGCGCGACCGCCTGATTTGGGACTGCGGGCACCAGTGCTACGCGCACAAGATACTGACGGGGCGGCGCGAACGTTTCGCCTCCCTGAGACAGGAAGGCGGCATCAGCGGGTTCGCGGACCGGCGCGAAAGCGACTACGATCCCTTCGTTTTCGGGCACACTGCCACCAGCATCAGCGCCGCGCTCGGCATGGCCTGTGCGGACAAGGCGCTTGGCAATGAACGCCGGATCGTTGCCGTCATCGGCGACGGCGCCATTGCCAGCGGCATGGCGTTCGAAGCCCTCAACCACGCGGGCGAACTAGGGCTGGATCTGCTGGTCGTCCTGAACGACAACAAGATGAGCATCTCGCCCACGGTGGGCGCCATAGGACGCTACCTGAGCAAGATACGTTCCAGCGCTCCTTACGGCGACATCAAGCGCGAACTGCACGACGTGCTGACGATGGTGCCGCTGGTGGGCGAGAAGTTCGACGGGCTCCTGGCGCGACTCCGTGAGGGAGTTCAGTCGGCCCTCACGCCCGGCGGCCTGTTCGTCGAACTCGGCTTTGGCTACTACGGCCCGGTCGACGGCCATGACATTGCGGAGATGGTCGACACCTTCGACCACCTGAAGCGCATCAGAGGGCCGGTCCTGCTTCACGTCGTCACCGAGAAGGGCCACGGCTTCAAGCCGGCTTCCGAGGATCCCACCCGCTTCCACAGCAGCCGCCGGTTCGAGTTGGAGGACGGATCGCTGCGTAACGAGGAAGTCTCCGAGGGTACGTCCTATTCGGCCGTGTTCGGCGCGGCACTGTGCGACCTTGCGGAGAGGGACGGAAGGATCGTGGCGATCACGGCGGCCATGCCGGACGGGACGGGCCTGTCGGAGTTCGCTCAGCGGTTCCCGGACAGGTTCTACAACGTGGGCATCTGCGAGCAGCATGCCGTCGGGCTGGCGAACGGGCTCAGCGCCGGAGGTATGCGGCCCGTCTTTGCGGTCTACTCGACGTTCTTGCAGCGCGCTGTGGATCAGCTCTTCCACGACATCGGGCTTCAGGAAGCGCCGGTCGTCCTTTGCATCGACCGGGGCGGGCTGGTCGGCAGCGACGGGCCGAGCCATCATGGCCTCAATGACGTTGCCCTGTGCCGGGCCGTTCCGGGCTTCGTGGTGATGGCGCCGAAGGACGGGGCCGAACTGAGGCATATGCTCGAACTGGCGCTGGCCAGCGACGCGCCGGCCGCCATCCGCTACCCGAGGGAGGCCGTGCCGGCGACGGATGAGGCGGCGCCGGGCCCCCGGTTCGGCATCGGCGAGGCGGAGGTCTGCCTGAGCGGCGCCGATTGTGCCATCATTGCGTACGGGGCCCTGGTGCGGCGGGCGCTCGAGGCCGCCCGAATCCTGAAGCAAGAAGACGGGCTGGACATAACCGTGGTCAACGCGCGCTTCGCCCGGCCGCTCGACGTGGAGACGATAGCGGCGACCGTCCAAGCCCATCGCGCCGTCCTGCTTGCGGAGGACCATTCCGTGGCCGGCGGCTTCGGCTCCGCCGTGCTGGAAGCACTGGCGCAGCGGGGCGCAGACACGCGGCACGTCCATCAGGCTGCCGTGCCGCTGGAGTTCATTCCCCACGCCAGCCGCG
>CAZSET010000060.1:0-16564 GCA_964605915.1 uncultured candidatus Brocadiaceae bacterium
GGCCAGGACGGCTCCGAGCGAGCCGCCGGCCGAGACGCCCAGCGTGTGCGGCGTGGCCAGGGGATTGCGCAGCATGGCCTGGAATACGGCGCCCGCAACGGCCAGCCCCCCGCCCGCCAGCAGGCCCAGCAGCACGCGCGGCAACCTCTGCATGAGCACTATGTTCGCGGTCAGCTCTGACGCCCGGCCGCCGCTCAGCACGGCCAGCACTTCCCGCGTCGGGAGCCGCACCTGGCCCCATGACAGGCACAGCGCGCCGACCACAAGCCAGAGCGCGCACGCCAGCGCCGTCAGCGTCCAGAAGCGGCGCGTCGTCAGGTATCCGCTAGGCCCTATCATGCCCTTCCTTTCCCAGCACGACGGCCATCGGCGCCCCCGTGACGGGGTTCTGCACCACGCGCACGTGCGCCCCGTAAACCTGCGAGAGCAGCTCTGGGTCCATCACTTCGGCCGGGCCGCCAGCCCGGGCGACTCCGCCCTCGGATAGCAGGATCAGACGATCGCAGAACTGGCTCGCCGCGTTCAGATCGTGGGTCACAATGACGACGGCAATCTCCTTTCCGGCCAGGGCGCGGAGCAGGCCGAGGACCTCCGAGCGGTGGTGGATGTCCAGCGCCGCCGTCGGCTCGTCAAGCAGCATGGCAGACGGTTCCTGCGCCAGAATGCTGGCGATCAGCACGCGTTGCTTCTCTCCCCCGGACAGCGTCGGGAAGGCACGCGCGCCGAACCGGTCCGTTTCGGTTTCATGCATCGAGCGCTCAATGACCTCCACGTCGTGCTCTCGCAGGAAGCCGAACGCGGCAAGGTAAGGGTAGCGACCCATGGCCACGACTTCCCGAACGCTGAAGCCGAAGGCTGTCTCCGGCTCCTGCGGCAGGAACGCGATCTCGCGCGCGAGCATCCGCCGGCTCAGGGACCGCAGCGGCCTCCCAGCCAGGACCACTTCGCCCTCGTGCGGCTCCAGGAACCCGCTCATCAGCCGCAGCAGCGTGCTCTTGCCGGAGCCGTTCGGCCCGATGATGCCCAGCACCTCGCCGGGGCGCACGTCGAGCCGCACCTTGCACAGGCGGAAGTCCCCCTCCCTGTAGCGGAAGGAGCAGTCGAGCACTGAGAGCAGCTCTCCGGTCATTGCACTTCGTGCCCGTGCAGGAGTTCCGCCAGCGTTTCGGCAAGCCGGACCACGCGCGGCCCCGGGATCATGGCATAGGTCGCCTCGATGACGTGCACCCTCCCCTCCCGGACCGCCGGCAGCGTGGGCAGCCCCTGCCAGAGCTTCAGGGCCTCCTGGCGGGCCTCTTCGTCGGCTCCTTCTCCATGGAGCTCGACGATGACTTCCGGCGCCCGTTCGAGCACGGCCTCCTTGCTGATAATCGCGTAGGGCGACGGCAGGTCCGCAGCCAGGTTTACCCCGCCCGCCAGCTCGATCAGGTCATGGAGGAACGTGCCGCTGGCAATGGAGTAGATGTCGTTCAGTGCGCCCGGCTCTCGCCCGACGACCAGCAGGACGCGCACCGGCGGCAGGTCCCGCACCCGCGCGGCTACCTTAGCCAGTGGGCCGCGCATTCTGGCGCACACCAGATCCGCCTCGGCCTCCGCCTCCAGCAGGCGACCCAGGCGCCGCGTCTCCACGAAGATGGACTCCAGGTCGGTCAGAGCCAGCGAGATGACGTCGATCCCGTTGGCATCGCCGAACTCCGTCAGGGCCTCGGCCCTGCCCTGGGTGATGATGAGATCGGGCCTCAGCGCGAGAAGCCGCTCGAAGTTGGGGTTGATGAAAGCCCCGCACTCGGGCCTGCCCAGCGCCTCCGGCGGCCACTTCGTGTGCTGGCTAATACCTACGACGCGGCCGCCCGCTCCGAGCGCGAACGTGATCTCCACCGCCGCCGGCGACATGCAGGCCAAACGGGCGTATCGATGCACGGATTCCGGCTGCTGCCCGCCGGATTCGCCCACGCGGCCGGCCACGTGGGTGGGCAGCCTGCCGAGCCAGAGGGAGAGCCCCAGCCCGATCAAGAATGCAGCCAGGACCACAAGAGGCTTGCCCAGCTTGCTCCGCAAGTCATCCTCCGTGGGATGGTCAGCGGTCAGCGAAGACGGTCAAGGCGTTTCAGAGCCCTGCAGCCGAAACACGAACGCGATCCGTTGCCACGCCGCCACGGGCCTGCCGCCCTGCTTTGCCGGGATGAAGGTGGCCCTCTGCAGTGCTCTGAGGGCGGCCCGATCCAGCCGCCGGTGGCCGCTGGACTCGACCACTTCAACCTTACCGACCGACCCGTCCGGGCGGACCTCGACCAGAAGGACCGCCCTGCCCTCCTCGCCGCGGCGCCGGGAGTAAAGGGGGTAGGTGGGCCGAGGCAGGTTGGCGGCCCTGGCAGGCGAATCCACGCCCTTCTCCCGCAGGTCGGCGTTCGCGTCGACCGAGTCGACGGACTGCGCCTCGCTGTCCCCGGTCGCCTCCGCGTCCGGCGGCGATGGCGCTCTGCCAGGTTCCGCGTCTTGGGCAGGTTGGCCCGTGCGAGTCTTGCTGGGTTCGGGGTCCGTCGAGGTCTGCCTGGCCGGCTCCTGAGGCGGCGCCTCCTTCACATCCTGCGGCTGCGCCTGTGTCTCCGCAGGCGGTGTCGGCTCGGGTTCAGGACGCGGCTCCTCAAGCGGCGGCTGGATCGACTCGGGTGGCGGCTCGGGGACCGGGGGCAGCGGCGTAGGTTCGACCGCAGTCTCCGGTTCGGGCGCCTCCTCAATCTCGACGACAGCCTCCGGCTCGGCCTGTGGCGTTTGCGCCTCCGGCTGGGGGGTGTCCGTGGCCTTCGGCGGGGCAGCCGCGCGGCTCGCCACGGAGGGCATGATGTTCAGCGTGACGGCCGCCGCTCCCCTCTCGAACACCACCCTCGGGCCCTCATATCCGCCCCAAACTGCAAAAAGAAGGGCGTGCAGCGAGAGGGAGACGATCAGCCCGAACACGTGGCCGCGGCTTCTCATTCGACGGGTTCCATGCATTCAAACGAGACCTGCTCGACGCCGGCCTGCCTGAGCAAATCCAGCACCTCCACGGCGATGCCGAGGTCGGCCCGCACGTCGCCGTTGATGTAGACGGGCATCTCTCCCCGGCGCGCGGCCAGCTCAGTCACGCGCGCAGGCAACTCATCGAGGCCCACGGGCACTTCGCCGAGCCAGAGGGCGTTGTCCTTCGTTATGGTGATGCTCAAGTAGTCCTGCTTGTCCAGGCGCGCCGTGGCCGCACCGGGCAGCTCGACCTTGATGCCCCGATGGATGACCATGGACAGCATCGCGTAGATGAAAAACACGAGCAGCAGGAACACGATGTCGATGAGGGGCAGCATCTCCACGCGTGCTTTCCTGTTCTCGTAGCCGCTACTGAGGCGCATTCGCCTTCACCAGCCCCTTTCTGTAGGCGACCTCGAACCGCGTGGTGAAGCTCTCCAGGCGCCCCGTGGCGTGCTGAACGGCGCCTACCAGGTAGTTGAAGGGGATGAGGGTCACGATGGCCACAGACAGGCCGGCGGCCGTCGTGATGAGCGCCTGCGCGATGCCGCCGGTGACCGCTCTCGGGTCCTCAATGCCGCTCTGGCCCAGGAAGTCGAATGATTCGATGATGCCCAGCACCGTGCCCAGGATCCCGAGCAGCGGGGCCAGCGTGATTATGGTGTCCAACACGTTGAGGCCGACCTTCATCCGCCCTATCGCCCGCTGGGCGGCCACCTGCATCGCCTCGGTCAGGCCGTGCTCCCGGTGGGCCAGGCCCTCGGCGAGCACGCCGGCAGCGTAGTCTTCCGTGCCGTCGCCCGCGGCAAGGGCGCCTCCGAAGTCCCCCGCTTCCGTTCGGAGGAACATGCTGTCGAGCAGCTCGTCATCCCGCGCTCCGTGGGCCTTCAGCCAGAACAGCACGCGCTCAACCGTGATGGTCACGGACACTACCGAGCACAAGAGCAGGGGCCACATGAGCGGCCCGCCCTTCGCGAACAGCGCATACATCTGTTGATCCTCCGTGCGAATGCGTCCGCCGAGGCCGCAACGGCCGGCTTTGCCCGCCTGAAGGCGGCCACCTGTACGATGATAACACAGCGTCGGCCGGCGGCGTCAGGTCAGAGCCGCACCTTCACGCCGGCGTAAACGCCGAGCCCCAGGTTGCCGTAACCGAGGGCCTCTTCGTACTTCTTGTCGAACAGGTTCTCCACGCGCGCGATCAGTTGGACCCTCTCCGTCACGTCGTAGGCGAGCGCAACGTTGACGAGCGTGTAGCTGTCCAGGTCGGCCCGCGTAGCCGGCCAGGTCGCGAAGTCCCAGTCATCCCTGGAGCCGACGTAGGACACGTTGAGATTCACGTTTGCCCTGTCGTCCAGGCACCGGTAGTCCACGTCGACCGACGCCTTGTTCTTGGGGCGGCGGATCAGGTCCTCCCCCGTCGTCTCGTCCTCCGTGTCCTGATGCGTCAAGCTGGCGCGCACGGAAAGCCTTTCGGCCGGCCGACAAGCCGCGAAGAACTCGACGCCCGCGCTCCTCGCGCGGTCAACGTTGACATACGTGTACGCCGGGCCGAAGTCAATCAGGTCCGTGAACCTGTTCTCGAAGTAGGTCGCGCCGACGGTGACTTTGTCCCCGCACAGGTCCTGCTCGAATCCTGCGTCCCAGCCCCGGCTCATCTCCGGGTCCAGGTCCGGATCGCCGTATTGCGAGAAGAGCTCGTAGAGCGTCGGCGCCTTGAACCCGGTCCCGTAGGTCGCCTTCAGCTTGGTGCCGGTCTCCTCGATCAGGTAAGCGGGTGCGATGCGATAGGTCACCTCGGAACCGAAGAACTCATGCTTGTCCAGCCGCACGCCCAGCGTCGTGAACAGGCGATCGCCGAGGCTGATCTGGTCCTGGAGGTAGGCGCTGTTGGTCCGCGCGCTCCGGGAGCCCATCTCGTCCACGAACGGTCCCCATGCGCTCACCGACACGCTCCTCGAGCGGCCGCGCTCCTCCTCCGTCTCGAGCCCGAACGTCAGCGTGTTCGACTCGTGCAGGTAGAAGTTGTGCTGCCAGTCGAACTTGACGATCTCGCCTTCGAAGTGGCTGTCCAGGGACGAAGTGGGGTTGACCGGGTCAACGTCGTTCTTCAGCCGCCGGTCGTAGTCCGTGAAGGACACGCCCATTGTCTGCTCCCACATGCCGTCGCAGAGCGAGAGCCGGCCTTGGAGCCGGCTGAAGAACATCCGTGTGTCGAAAGTGCTATTCGGGTCGTCCCCGAACGCTCCGCCGAAGTTGTCGAAGTCCCCTTCGGTGTCCATGTATCTCAGGACCAGGTCGAGCCCGAAGTCCTCCGTGGGCGTGAGTCCCAGGCGGGCGGAGAAGGAGGCGTTCTCGTAGCCGTCCTTCTCGCGGTTGCCGTCGCGGCTGTCTGCGGCCGACACGCCGCGCGATTGCAGGTGGGAAAGGCTCAACGAGTAGTTGAGCAGCTCCGTGCCGCCCAGCAAGCTCGCCGACTCCCTGTAGGTATCGTGGGAGCCGCCCTCGACCAGGACCGTCCCCGTCGGCTTGCCCTTGCCCCTCCGGGTGATGATGTTGATCACGCCGCCGATGGCATCCGAGCCGTAGAGGGTGCTCTGCGGACCGCGGATGATCTCGATACGCTCGACGTTATCGGTGGTCAGGTCAGCGAAGTTGAACGAGCGCCCCGGGCTGATCGGGTCGTTCGCTTCGACGCCGTCGATGAGGACGAGGGTGTGTTCGGACTTGGCGCCGCGGATGAAGACCGACGTCTGCTGCCCGGGGCCGCCGCTGCGGACAACGTCCAGGCCCGGCACGTCCCGCAGGACCTCCGAGACGAGCTTCTTCTGCTTGCGCTCGATCTCCTCCCGCGTGACGACCGTCACGGAGCTGGCCACTTCGCGAGCGGGAGTCTCCAGCCGCGTTGCGGTGACGACGATCTCCTGTTCCTCGGCCTCCTCTGCCGCGTCCTCGGCATCGGCGGATTGGCCGGCCGCGGGTTCACCGGCGGACACAGAGAAGCACGCAGAAACCAGAACCAGACCGCACAACACCAAAACCTTCAGAACGTGTCGGTTCACTGTCCCTCCTCCGCTTGGGAAGATGCGCCTTTCCTTTGACCGATTGCTGCGGAGGGGGTCGAGCGGGGGCGCACTTCAAACGCAGAGAGCGGCACGCCTGCCGATGCCGCAAACCGTCAGCCCCGGTGCCGCGGGCAAAGAAAAAGCCCGATGCTGTCGGCACCGGGCCCTGCATCAATCGGCACGCGCACGCTCGCCGCCCGAAGATGCTGCCTCTCTCAGACCCGGAGATCCGCAGTCTGCTCTTCCGGCGAGTCGGTCTTCTGGCTTCCGGTCGTCGCTGGCGGCCCGGCCTTCCCATCCGCCTCAGCGGACAGTGGCTCGAATCGGGCCTTCGCTACCGGTTACAGCGGCGGGTCCGCAACGGATTCTCACCGTTTTCCCAGGTCCCTCATCGGGACCAATCTCGCCGACAAACTAACGTATACCACAATTACGGGCCGGTTGGCAACTGCCCGTGCGGTTCCGGCGGCCGATTCAGACGGGGGCCTTGACGGCCAGGCGGCGCCCGTCTAGACTCTGCCCTGTTTGCCGTCCGACCAACACAGGATACAGGGAGCACGAGGTGAAGGCTTTCTACATCGCCGGGACGCACTGGGATCGGGAGTGGTATCAGCCTTTCCAGGAATACCGCATGTGGCTGGTCCAGACCATCGACAACGCCATGGAAGTCATCGAGCAGAGGCCGGACTTCCGCGTCTTCCACCTGGACGGCCAGACGGTGCTCCTCGAGGATTACCTGGAGATCCGGCCGGAGAACCGCGAACGGCTGCTGGCTCACATCAATGCCGGCCGCATGCCGGCCGGGCCGTGGTACGTGCTCGGTGACGAATGGCTCGTGTCCGGCGAGGCCATCGTGCGCAACCTGCAGGTCGGGATGCGGCGGGCCCGGCGGCTGGGCTTCGAGCCCACGAAGGTGGGATACCTGCCCGACCTGTTCGGCCACGTAGCCGGCGTGCCGACCATCCTGGCGGGATTCGATCTGAAGGGCTGCGTGGTGTGGCGCGGCATCACGGACGATCGCTGCGGCGCACAGTTCGTCTGGCGCGGGCCGGACGGGTCGCCCATCCTCACCCACAAGCTTCCGGACCACGGCGGCTACGGGGCCGTGCGCCAGGCCGTGCGCGTTCCCTGGATCATGGCGGACCGGTCCGAGGAGAAGCTCGTAGAGGTTTCTGCGCCGTTCATGGAGCGGGAGATGGAGCGGGCGAACGTTCCGCTCATGTTCCTGCCCGACGCCCTCGACCACCAGAAGGCCGAGCCGCACGCGCCCGAGATGCTCGACGTCTGGCGCAAGACGTTCCCGGACGTGGAGTTCGTCCATGCCTCGATGGAGGAGTACTTCGACGAGCTGGGGCAACACCGCGACGATCTACCCGAAGTCGTCGGCGAGCTGCGCACCACCGCCCGCGAGGCAGATGACAGCCACTGGCTCATCCCGCACACGGTGTCCGCCCGTTACCCGCTGAAGCAGTTGAACGATCGCTGCCAAAACATGCTTACGTTCTGGGCCGAGCCTCTCGCCGCGATGGCCGCGCTCTCGGGCAGACCCGTCCCGGAGGGATACCTGGAAGCAGCGTGGGTGTGGCTGCTCAAGAACCAGCCGCACGACTCCATCTGCGGCTGTTCGATAGACGCGGTGCACGAGGACATGATGTTTCGGTATCGGCAATCGCTCGGGTTGGCAGACGCCGTGCGCCGGCAGGGAATGGCCGGCATTTCCCAGCCGACCAGCCGGATACAGGACGCCTGGCGCAACGTGGTCGTCCACAATCCCCTGCCCTGGCAGCGGAACGAGGTGGTGGTTCTGGACCTGCTGTTCCCTCCCGACTTCGAGCCGAAAGCGTCCCTCGGCCACAGCGGCCCGATCCGCAACCAGTTCGAGTTGAGCAGTCCCGAAGGAGAACCGATCCCTTACCAGATTCTCGAGATCGCCGGGGCGCGGCAGGTGCTCCTGCCCGACCCGGAGGGCCGGCACCGGCGCGCCTCGTGCGACGCAGGCGACCGCGCGGACGTCTACCGCGTCGCGCTGCCCGTGCGCCTGCCGGCGGGCGGGCACACGACCGTCATCGTTCGTCCGCTGACCGATCGCTACCGGCGGGACTTCGGCACCATGCGGACCGGTCCTTTGTCGGCAGGCAACGATCTGCTGCGGTTCGAACTCCGCCCGGACGGGACGGGTATCCTCGAGCACAAGGCAAGCGGGCGGCGTTTCGAGGGCCTGTTCTGCTACGAGGACAGTGGAGACGCCGGCGACGGATGGACGTTCATACCCCCGCCCGCGAACGACGTCATCGTCTCGCCCGGGCACGGCGTGGAATGCGGCGTGGCGCACGACGGCACCGAGATGGTCACTTTCCGCGTGGAAAGGACGCTGCGCGTGCCCGAAGGGCTCGACGGACGCAAGGAGCGCCGGTCCGATCGGAAGGTCGAGTTGAACGTGACGGACCTGATCACGCTGACGCGCACGAGCGCTTACCTAGCCGTTCGAACCGTGGTGGAGAACACGGCGCGCAACCACAGGCTCCGCGTCCTGCATCCGAGCGGCGTGGGCGCCGACAGCTACTACGCGGACCAGGCGTTCGCCTTCGTGGAGCGGCCGGTCGCGCTGGACCCGGAGAGCGTCCATTACAAGGAAGCCGACCCGGACGAGCGGCCCCACGGCACGCTGTTCGGGATCGAAGATGGGCGGGGCGGCCTGGCCGTGCTCTGTCCCGAAGGGCTTCACGCCCACAGCGTCCTGGACGACGACCAGCGGACGCTCGCACTGACGCTGCTGCGCGGCTTCGAGCGGACCGTCATGACAGACGGGGAGCCCGGCGGGCAGATACTGGGGCGCCACGAATTCCGGTACGCGCTGCTGCCCTACGCCGGCGCGCTGGACCGCGCGGAGGCGCTCCGCCTCACGGCCGCGCTCCAGGCGGATGTCTATCGACACTACTCCGGCGAGGCCCTGGCCGAGCGCAGCATCATCGCGCTGGAAGGCAACCCCAGCGTCGTCGCCACGTCGATCAAGCCGGCGTGGGGGAGCGACGACGTGGTGGTGCGGCTGTGGAACACGGGCGGTGAGGCAGCCACAGCCGCGTTGAGCGTCGACGCGGACGTCCGGGCGGCGTGGTCCTGCAACCTGAACGAGGAGCAGCGGCACGAGCTCCAGATCAGGGACGGCAAGGCGACCGTCGAGGTGCCCCCTTACGGGCTGGCCACCGTGCGCCTGGAGGTGGGCTGACCGACCTGGCCGGCTACATCGCCAGGATCCGGTCCATCGCTTTGCTGAGCTTGTCGAGCCCCGCCGCGTCGAGCTGGAAGAACTCGGCCACGCACGGTCCGTCGTAGCCGGCGTCGCGCAACTCCTTCATGACTGCCGGGAAGTTGACGTCGCCCTCCAGCAGGTCGCAGAAGCCCGCGCTGGTCTTGACCTCGCGCTTGAAGTCCTTGAAGTGCACGCCGCAGATGCGTTGCCCCAGAATCCTGACCCAGTCCTCGGCGTAGCCGAACGCGATCATGTTTCCCACGTCCAGGTAGGCGCCGACGGCTTCGGACTTGAAGCTTTCCACGAAGTAGCGCATCTCGAGCGGTGAGAGCAGCACCTGGTTCCACACGTTTTCGATGCCGATTGTGACTCCCGTCTCCTCGGCCACGGACACCAGGCTGCGGACGCCTTCCGTCATCCGCTCCCACGCGACGTCGTACGGGATGTGATCGACGGATTCGCCCTCCAGGGGCGCCAACTTCCCCGGCACCACAAGCAGCGCGTTGACGCCGAGCCAGGAGGCGATGCGAAGGCTCTTGCCGACGATCTCCACGCCCCTGGCGCGCACGTCCGGGGCTTCAGCCGTCATGGGAAACTGCCAGCCCAGGCCGCTGGCGAGGCTCGATATCTGGACTCCTTCGGCAGCCGCCGCATCGACGAGCCGGCCGCAGTCCTCCTCCGTGCTCTCCGGCGTAAGCAGCCCCTTCATGCCGACGGCCAGTTCAAGGCCGTCGAAACCGTGCTCCCGGGCCTCGCGGAGGAGTGAGTCTGCGGGACGGCTGTCGTTATCCTTGAGGGCCCAAACGCTAATGGATTTCAGCATCGGCCGCTCCTCCCGTCGCAGTGTAAGGAAGGGCGGCAGCAAGTTCCACTCGCTGGCCGCCCTCTTGGGCGCTGTTGCAAAACCCCATCCTGGCTTCGGCCGGCTGCGAGCACCGAAGGGCTGTGTCGGCCTGCATCGGCGATTCTGGCCTTTGAATCGCCTGCTTCGGCCTCCTTGCCCTCGGCGTTCTCGCTCGACCTCGGGCCGACGGAGCGGGTTCTGCAATAGCGCCTTAGCTTCCGGTCTGGCCGCGTTACTCCTCCCCGAGTCCTTCCGTCCGAACCAGGAGCATCAACTGCCCGGCATCCAGGCCGGCGGCGCTGAGCGCTTCGGCCGCCGCCTCCCTGAGGGCCTGAACGTCCGTAGCCAGCGCGTCTTTCAGGACGGACACAACCCCGTCGGGCGCCGCGGCGTCCGACCTCTTCAGGATGCCGGCCAGCGCATGGCACCCGGCCACCTTGAGCTCGAGGTCCTCCTCATCTGCCACAACGCGGCTGAGGGGCACCAGCGCAGCGTCCGACCCGAACGCGCCCAAAACCGCCGTCGCCGCCGCAGTCACCTCGTCGCTGTAGCCAGTGAGCGCCATCATCAGGGGCGGCTCGAGCTCCTGCACCGGGTACCCGGTGTTAAGCGGAGACACCTGCGCCAGCGCACACGCTGCCCGCAAGACCGTTTGCTCCTCCTCTTCCGTGAAGGCGGACCGGCTCCGGGAGAGCACCTCCTTCTGGAGGATAGGGACCAGCTTGGCGGCTCGCAGATCGTCCGGCGAGAGCACCTGGGCGATCTGCCCGTACCGCGTCAGGTCGGCGCTCGGCTGGCCCGGGTTCACGACGGCGTAGATCGGGGCCGCCTTGGTGCGCGGGTCCTGTGCGAGCAACGTCAACGTTCTGCCCAGCGCCATGTCAGACGCGTTGCCTGAGACAAAGACGATATCAACCGAGGGCTGGAGGGACAGGGCAAACTCGACGCGTTGGTCGTCCAGCTCGGTCTCGGTGGTTGCGATTCCCTGGTCGCGAACCACCGTCACAAGCGTGTTGCGCAACTGGAAGTCGCTCATGGCCACAAGGGCGTTCCTCGTGGCAGCGGCCTTCAGTGCAGCGCTCATCACCTTCATGACGTCGCCGGCCGCCCCGCACTCGCCGGTAGGACAGCGGCCAACCAGTACGATGGCCGCCGCGTAGCGAACATCCTTGTCGCCCGACTGGAGCGCTGCCATAAGGGCCTCGGCGGCCTCGGCACAGGGCGGACGCCCGCCCGCCGCCGCCAGCTTCGCGTCGAGGGCTTTAGTGAGGAGCAGACTGGCAGAACCGTCGTCCGCCTCCAACGTGAGTTGCAGCGCGCGGGCCAGCACCGTCGAGTCCATCAGAGCCAACGTCACGGGCAGATCGGTGGCGAACTCGGCCGCCCGATCCGCCGCGTCCTGCTTGAGCTGCTCCTCCACCTCGCGCCCGCCGAACCGGATGTCGGCTACCTTGAAGTACTCGCAAAGGGCCGCCTGGCGCACCAGCGAAGCCGCCAGCAATGCCCCGAGCTCCGGCTCGCACGGCGCGCCGGCAAGTCCGTCCAGGGCCGTCCCGGTGGCCATCCGCTGGTAGTAGAGGTAAGCGGGAACCTGTTGGTAAACGACCTTGTCCGCCAGGCGTGCGCCGGAAGCATTCCACTGCCACACGTCCGCACTCAGTCCGTAAGTGTAGCCGACGACGGCCTTGTCTTCGTCGAAGTAGGCCCTGCTGAGCGCGGCGTACTGCGCGGAGGCCGAGCCCAGCGCGGATTCCGACTGGCTAATGATGCCTTCGACTGCCTTCGCGGCCGCTTCCTTGGTCGCAACCGAGGAGCCCTCGGCCTCCCAAAGGGCCACCAGGGCCGGTACGGCGCGTGGGTCGCCCAGCTGGCCAAGCACGCCGGCCACACGGGTTCTCAAGAGGTCATCGTCCGCGTTCTGCATCGCGCAGATCAGGGGCAAGCAGGCGTCCCGCTGCAGACCGGCCAGCAGCGAGATAGCGCGCCCCGCGAGGACCTGCTGGTCGGGCGCGTCCAGAGCCAGAAGGGGCAGCACGCAAGGCACGGCGTAAGGGCCGTGTCCCATGAGCTGAACGCGCGCCTTGCCGTAAACGGCCAGGTCGTCCGCCGCGAAGTCCTGGATCAGTTGCTCTGCGTTCTCGACGGTGCGCTTCCGCTCGCGGCTCGCCCGCAGCATCAGGTCCAGAACCTTCTCGGCGTCGGGCCCAAGCTTCTCCTCCATCTCGACGAACTCATGGAGTTCGGCCATGTCGCGCATCTTCAGCGCGGTCTCCATGCCCGGCTCCATTGCAAGGACTCTGTCGAACGCCCCCCGCGCTTGCTCGTACTCTCCGGTCTCGTACAGCGTAACGCCTTCTTTGAAGGCCGCCAGAATCTCTTCCTCGCTGCCAACCGCTGCACGGGCCGTGCCGAGCAGCCCAACGGAAAACGCCACGGCCACTGCAATCCCGATTCCCCACCGGTTAGTGCGCTCGGACATGTGTCACTCCTTCGCCATGAGGCATCAAACTGCGACTTCGCGAGATCCCCGTCGCTCCCAGCGGCGCCCACGAGACTCGTCAGAGGAGATCCTTCTCCGGCGCAATGAGATCGTCGTATGTCTCCCTGCGACGGATAAGCCTGAACTCCGCGCCTTCGACGAGCACCTCGGCGGCCCGCGGCCGCGCGTTATAGTTCGAACTCATGCTGAAGCCGTACGCCCCCGCGTCGAAAACGGCCAGCAGGTCGCCCTGCCGCACGCGGGGAAGAGAACAATCCCTCGCCAGGAAATCGCCCGTCTCGCAGACCCCGCCGACAACGTCGACGACCTCCGTCGGAAAGTCCGCTACCTCCCTGTCGTCCGGCTCTATGACTTCCGGCATGCCGCACTCGCTGCACGCCGGCCATATCCGCTGAAACGATCCGTACAACGTCGGCCGGATCAAGTCCGTCATAGCCGCGTCACAGATAACGAATCGCTTCCCGAGCGCGGTCTCCTTGCGGTAGAGGACCCGCGTCAAGAGGACTGCGCTGCTACCAGCTATGTAACGACCGGGCTCAATGATAACCGCACAATCTAGATTTTCAAGATAAGGCCGGACCGTTGCGGCATATTCCTCGGGCTGAGTTACCTGTGCGCCGGTATAGGAACTGGCGTAGCCGCCGCCGATGTTGACATGGTCAAGCGTGCACCCCGCGCTGCGCAGGCGCTCTGCCAGGGCAGCCACCTTTGCCAGCGCCATCGCGTACGGCTGAGGGTCAGGCACGGGGGAACCCAGGTGCAGGTGCAAGCCACGCACTTCGACTCCGTCCCAATCCGCCGCCTCGCGGGCCAACGCCTCCGCCTGGCCGACAGATATGCCGAACTTGGTGTCTCCCTTGCCGGTGGCCGTCTTCTCGTGCGTGTGCGGATCGACGTCGGGGTTAATCCTGAGCGCCACGACGGCCCGCACACCGAGCCGCCCGGCCACAGCGTTGATCTGTATCAGCTCGTCGCGCGACTCGACATTGAACATCAGAATGCCCGACCGGAGGGCGTACTCGATCTCGTCCGCCCCCTTGCCCACGCCCGCGAATACGACCTTGCCCGGATCGGCCCCGGCCGTCAGCGCACGGTAGAGCTCTCCCCCGCTGACCACGTCAAACCCGCTGCCAGCCTGGGCCAGCAGTTTCAGTATGGACAGGTTGCCACACGACTTCACCGAAAAGCAGACCGTGGGCTCCCACTGGCCGAAGGCGTCCCGGATGCGCTCGTAGCGCCCGCGCAGCATCGCCCCGCTGTAAACGTAGCAGGGAGTGCCGTGCGCGTCCGCGATGCGAGCGGCGGGAACGTCTTCGCAGTGCACCTCGCCGTTGCGGTAATGAAAGGTCGTGTCGCTGGCCAATGAATCGCTCGACTCGGCTCTACAAGAGAAGCGCGGCGGGGGCCGCAGGCGCCGTCTTGAAGCGCCGACGGCCTCTCCGACCAGGCCCCGTCGGACCCCCAAGAGGATACACGAAACCCCTCCGAAGTCAACCTCAGGACGCCCGGCAGAGCGCAGCGCGGGCCATGGAGGGCGTCACTGTCGGGCGCCACCTTCGCGCGGGCGCGCTCCCAGGAGCCTGATCGCCTGCGCGAGATTCTGCACCGGATGCACTTGCCTTACCAGACGCTTGGCGGCGGGAGCGTTGCGGGCCGGGACTGCGGCTCGGGTGAATCCCAGTTTCGCGGCTTCCTTCAGGCGCTCTTCGATTCGGCTGACGGCGCGCACCTCGCCCCCCAGCCCGACCTCGCCGACGGCTACCGCATCCGCGGGAAACGGCTGGTCCCGAAAGCTCGACGCCAGGGCCAGAACCAGAGGCAGATCGGCGGCCGGCTCGACCACACGTACGCCGCCCGCCACGTTGACGAAGGCGTCCGACCGACCCAGTTCGAGCCCCGCCTGCCGCTCAAGCACGGACAGCATCATGCTGAACCGCCGGTAGTCCACGCCCGAAGCCTTGCGCTCGGGCGTCGCGTACGCCCCCGGCCCGACCAGCGCCTGTATCTCGACAAGAAGCGCCCGGCTGCCCTCCATTGCGGGCATGACGACGGAGCCTGTCGCCGACTCGTCTCGCTCGGCCAGGAACAGCTCGCTGGGGTTGCGCACCTCGCGCAGTCCGTCCCCCGTCATTTCGAACACGCCGATCTCGTTGACGGCACCGAACCGGTTCTTGGCCGCCCGGAGAATGCGCAAGGACTGGAACTGCTCGCTGTCGAAATAGAGGACGGTGTCCACCAGGTGTTCGAGCGCCCGGGGCCCGGCAATCAGGCCTTGCTTGGTCACGTGCCCCACCAGGAAGAGGGCGATGCCCCCCTTCTTGGCCGCCTCGGTCAGCGCAGTGGCGCACGTGCTGACCTGCCGCAGGCTGCCCGGCGCCGAATCCAGGTCTTGCGCGATCACACGCTGAATGGAATCCACTACAGCCACCTGTGGGGGCTCGGCAGCCAGCAAAGCCAGGATGCCCTCCACCGACGTGTCCGCTGCCACGGCCAGAGAGGATTGGTCGAGCCCGATGCGCTCGGCCCGCATCTTGACCTGACTCAGCGACTCTTCGCAGCTCACGTAGAGGCACCGCACGCCGCGCGCCGCCATGGTACCGAGTGCCTGGAGCAGGATGGTGGACTTGCCGATGCCCGGCTCCCCGCCCAGCAGGACGGTGCTCCCGGACAGCACGCCTCCGCCGAGCACCCGGTCGAACTCCGGAATGTCGGTGAGCAGGCGCACGTGCGGCTGCACCTCAATCTGGTCCAGCCGCACCGGGCGCGCTGCCGCAACGTCGCCACGCTCGCGGCGGGACGGGCCGGTCCGGACCTCCGCCAGTGTGTTCCACTCCTGGCAGTTCGGGCAGCGGCCGCTCCAGCGGGGAAACGCCCCGCCGCATTCACTGCAAACGTAAGTCGTCTCCTTCCTGGCCAACGCGGCGCCTCCCGCCTCGATGGACACTTATTGGATCGGCTCGGCCGAGCGCAGGAACTCATCGACCTCCGACTCGGTGGGAATGCCGGCCCGACCGCCCAACTCCCGGCACTTCAGGGCCGCCGTGGCTGCGGCAAACGGCATGATGCGCTCAATCGCCCACCCGCGAGCCACACCCAGGGCGAAAGCGCCATGGAACACGTCTCCGCAGCCCGTCGTATCCGCCACCTCCACTCGATATGCCGGCTGATGAAACGGGCCTTCCTTCCACACGGCATAGGACCCCTGCGTGCCAGCCGTTACGACCGCCGCCCGTGCCGAGCTCGGCGCGATCTCCCCGAACAGGGCCGCCGCGGCTTCAGCCATATCTGCGGTGCCGTAGCGTGCCCGGCAGAACTCCAGTGGCACGATGACGTAGTCGCCGGCGAGCAGCGCTTCCGCCTGCGCTCCGTTTCCCTCCAGGTCCATGGTGACGGGCACGCCGGCCGAGCGCGCCATCCGGGCGGCCTTCAGGGCCGCCTGAGGCTCGAAGCCGTCCACGTGCAGGACGCGTGTCTGCCGCACTACGTCCTCTGTCACGTGCGAGGGATCGAGCTCCTCCCTGCCCTCCCGGGTGAAGAAGATCATCCGGTGCCCCGTCGCAGGTTGGGCCACGACGATGGCCTTCAACACGGAGGCCCCGGGCACGCGGCGAATCAGCCCGGTCTCGACGCCTTCCCGCTCGAACTCGTCCACGCAGAACTGCGAGAAGAAATCGTCTCCCAGCGCGCCCAGGTAGGCGGCCCTTCCGCCGAGCCGGGCTACGGCAACAAGCGCCGTGGCTACCAAGCCCCCGCCCTGGATGCGCATCCGAGACATCTGCACCTTCTCATCGGGGCCCGGAAGCCGGTCCGCCTCCCCCACGATGTCGAAGCAGCAGCAACCGATGCCGAGCACGTCGTAGAGCTTGCTCATGTCAGGTTGAACGCCCGATTGGGACGGTGGCACC
>CAZSET010000060.1:16574-17575 GCA_964605915.1 uncultured candidatus Brocadiaceae bacterium
CCGATTGCAAGCAGGCCGGTGGGCCGGCGCGTCCGCGCGTGGGGGGCTTTCGTTTGGCCCGAGCCCTCTGGTAGAATTAGACTGTCTGCACCCAACAGGAGCCATGAGGTGCGAGAGGTACGAGGGAAGCTCAAGGCAGTCGTATTCGATCTGGACGACACGTTGTACGACTGCACGGGGACGTTGCTGGAGGCGTCGCGTCGGCGCGCGGCGAAGGTGCTGGTCGAGTCGGGGCTTCCGCTCAGCGGGGACCAAGCGCTCGATCTCCAGCGGGAGCTTGCCGAGCAGCACGGGCCGCACTTCCTGGTCTTCGACGAGATAGCGAGGCGCTACGGACTCGACGACGAGGTTATCGAAAAAGCATACCGTGCCTACAACAGCGATGCCGTCGGGGACATCGAGCTGTTCCCCGACGTGGTGCCGACGCTTGAGTTCCTGCGCGCCCATGGCGTGCTGTGCTTTCTTCTGACCAGCGGCATTCACAAACGGCAGTCCGCGAAGATCAAGATGCTCGGGTTGGAGCAAGCGTTCGACGAGACCGCCATCGTCGACGTGGACCGGGGCGGGCTCATGAGCGAGAGCCTGCGCTACCTGCTGGACAAGCACCGACTGCGCCCGGACGAGGCGCTGGTGGTGGGCGACCGGCCGCAGGAGGAGATCCGGGTCGGCAACGACCTGGGCGCCACCACGGCACAGGTGCTGCACGGGCGGTTCAGCGCCTTCGAGCCCAGGGACAACCGCGAGCGGGCGGAGTACCGCATCGCCGGCGTATTCCAGATCCCCACGATTCTGCGCCTGGTGAACGTGAACAAGCCGCCGCAATCGCTGAAGATCGTGGCCATCGGCGGCGGCACCGGGCTGCCCATCGTGCTGGAGGGCTGCAAGACGTATTGCCGCGATCTGACGGCGATCGTCACGGTGACCGACAGCGGGCGCTCGTCCGGACGGCTGCGCGACGAACTGGGCATCTCCTATGAGCAGCTGATGGGACTGGGGCGAGT
>CAZSET010000061.1:0-17566 GCA_964605915.1 uncultured candidatus Brocadiaceae bacterium
TAGTCGGAGGCGTCTTGTCCGGCCAGAGACTCGTAGAGCCTCTCGAAGTCGTCGTGGTTCAGGAAGTGGATGACTATCTTCCCGCCCTTGCGCTTCTGCTTGACCTCGACGCGGGCGCCCAACGCCGTGGACAGGGCTTCCTCGATGCGTACCACGTTCGGGGAGGGGGTCCTGACGGGCGCAGCGGACCCGCTGCCGCCGGATCTGGCGGCCAGGCGCTCCGCCTCCCGCACGGACAGCCCTTCGGAGGCAATCTTGCGGGCGAGGGAAGCGCGGACCTCCTCGTCGCCGACCGCCAGGAGGGCCCTGGCATGGCCGGCCGAGATCTTGCCCTGCAAGACCATGCCCTGGAGCTCTTCGGAGAGCTCCAGCAGCCGCAGCAGGTTGGCGATGGTCGAGCGTTCCAGGCCAAGGCGCCGGCCGGCCTCCTCCTGGGTCAGGTCGAGCTCGGAGATCATGCGGCGCACGGCCCTGGCCTTTTCGATCGGATTGAGGTCGGCGCGCTGGATGTTCTCCACGAGGGCCAGCCCGAGCATCTCCTCATCGGCTACGTCCCGCACCAGGGCCGGCACGGTCTCCAGCCCCGCCATCCTGGCGGCTCGGGCGCGGCGTTCGCCAACGACCAGCTCGTAGCCGGCGGATCCCGCTCCGCCAGGTCGCACCACGACCGGCTGGATCACGCCCGAGGATTTGATTGACTCCGCCAGGCCTTCCAGCTCCTCCGTATCGATCTCGGTGCGGGGCTGCTTGGGGTTCAGCTCGATGCTGCTCAGCGGTATTTCCTCGACGCCGCGTGGCTCCGGCTCGCCCGTCAGCGCCGGAATCAACGAATCCAATCCCCTGCCCAGCCTTCGCTTCGTTGCCATGGTCACCTCCGTTGTTTCACGTGGAACACTCGGGCGTGATGGTAGTCAGGGGGCGACGGCGAAATCAAAAGAGGGGTAGGATTCGGCGCGAGGGACGGGCCTCATCTCCTGCGCGAGAGCAGGCCCGCATCGTATCTCTTTTTCAAAAAGGAGCTTGCAGGCGGGGTAGGGCCCGAGCACAGGCGATGGGCGATGAAGAGAGGGCCGGCCAAAAAGCGGACGCCGATCCCGCGCGATTGCCGGCTCCTAGACCGCGACGGGTTCTCCGAGTTCGGCGGAGCGGAGCGCCGCTTCGTGCAGCTTCATCGCGCGCACGATGTCCACGGGATGGCACATCGGTTCCGCCCCGTAGCGGATGGCGGAGTGCAGGTTGGCCCAGAAGTCCTCCGGGGCGGTCGGGGCCTCGTAGGTGCGTCGTTGCTCGCCCGCGACGAAGTCTGCTTTGCCGTCTTGCGCGACGAAGGCCGCATTGGGCCCGTAAACCACCCACCCGGGCAGGGCAGCCACCGCGTGGCGGGACGCCTGGCAAATGGCCCACCCGCCGCCGCGCAACGCAAGGTAGATGAGGAACCCGTCGGCGGCCCCCGGCCGCGAGCCCTGACGGTGCGCGCTCACCGTGCCCACGTCCGCCTTCAGCAACAGATTCATCTGGTCCAGCACGGAGACGCCGGCCTGCTTCAGCAGGTCCTTGCTCTCGGCCGGGCCGGCCGGCTCGGCGGCCGACCAGAAGCAGAATACGCCGTGCGCCCGGCCCACGTTCTCGACGCGCACCGCCTCCAGCAGGGCGCGCAGGTCCGCGTCCTGGCGCCACGTCAGGTTCTGCGTGGCGATGAGGCCGGCCCGCAGGGCGGTCTTCATGACACGCTCCGCGTCCGGGGCAGTCTCGCAGAACGGCTCGCGCAGGACGACGTGGCACCCCGCGTTCAGCGCCCGCACGGCGAAGTCGCGCCGCGTTTCCAGCGGACCGTCGACCAGAACCACCTCCACGTCGGGGTCCTGCAGGAGCATGTTGTAGTCGCCATAATAACCGTCCGGCCTGTCGCGCGAGGGCGAAGGGGCAACCCCCTCGTCGCTGAACGCCACGAATCGGAACCGGCCGTCTTGCGGCAGGTCGGCCAGGATGCCCTCCTGCGCCCCGGGCCAAACGCCCACGGCGCCCACTCCTATCTCGGTGGCTTTCGCGGTGTCTTCGGACGCCATCTTGCGTTTGCTCTTCGGAAGGATTCGGAGGTTCGACTCAGGAGCTTCCGCCCTACTGGCTCTCCACGACGTCGATGGTGCCGGCGGTTGGATCGTACTTGTAGGCATTGCCCCTGCCCGGCTCCTGCAAGGGCTCGCCGCGCCATTCCTCCAGCTCTTTCAGGTCCTTGGGGAACCGGCCCTTGAGCGCGCGGAATTGCTTTAACTCGTTCTCCAGGTATGCCTTAAGGGCGGTGTTCCGGGCGTAGCCCCTGGCGCTGACGGCGGCGTGGGCGTACTCCGCCGGGGCGCTGAAAGGATGGTAGCTTGATCTCTTCTTCTGTTCCTCAGGCTGCGCGGCCGGCGCAGGAGCCGGCGCCAGCGCCGGGGCCTTCTCGGGCACGACGACGACCGGCCCTTCGGCCTCGCCCGATTCCTCGCACGAGCATCCGGCCCAGGGCAACAACGCCACCCCGATCAGCAGCGGGGCGATCAGGCCAGTCAGGCCGAGAATGGATCTCATTGCTCGGGCCTCCTCGACTCAGGTTCGGCTCTTTGCGCGGACGACGGCCTGCGGCGGCCGGACCGCGGCGCGCTATCCCCGTTTCGTCCTAATCGATTGTAAACCAGAGGCTTGGGACGACGCAACCTCCCGCAGCCGGGCCAGTTCGTCCAGGTCCGTCAGGTCGCACCGCAGCGGGGTGACCGAGATGCAGCCGGCATTCAGCGCAACCAGGTCGGAATCTGCCGGGGGTACGCCGCTGGTTGGCGTCCAGTCGAGCCAGTAGTACGGCTCCTGCCGGGGGGCTTGGGCGCGCACATATTCGCCGCGCGGGGCCGCGGGGCTCTGGCGCGTGAACCGCACGGTCGGCGGCTCGGTTCCGAGCGCCGGGATGTTCACGTTGAAAGCACGCGGGCCGAGCTGCCGGACTTCGTCCAGAAGCAACCGCAGCACGCGCAGCGCCTCCGCGGCGACGGCGTCCATTTTGCCGGCGTTGCGCAGGTTCGTCGAGACCGCCACGGACGTTATGCCGTGGAACGCGCCCTCCAGCGCGGCGGCGACCGTGCCGCTGTAGAAAAGGTCGACGCCGATGTTGAGGCCCAGATTCGGCCCGCTCACCACGAGGTCAGGCGCCCGTTCCAGCAGTTGCAGCAGCGCGAACTTCACGCAGTCGGCCGGAGTGCCCGTCAGGACGTGAGCCGGCGCGCCGTCCGCCAACTGCACTGCCTTGGCGCGCACAGGCGCCATGTAGGTGATGCCATGGCCGACGCCGCTGCGTTCCGTCGCGGGGCATACCACCGTCACTTCGCCGAGCGAAGCCAGAGCTTTGCGCAGCAGGCAGATCCCCGGCACCAGCGGGCCGTCGTCGTTTGTGAGCAGAATGTTCATCGCAGTATCAGCGGGACATCCTGCAGGTAGCGAGCGAGCTGCGCCGCATCAGCCGCCCAGGGCATCGATGGCCTTGCGGGGGTCGCGGACGCGGAGGACCAGCGTGCCCTCGGTCTGATCGCGGCCGGCGGTGCAGTAAGCATATTCAATGTTGACGTCACTATCAGCAAGCTTGCCGGCAATCTCCGCCAGCGCACCCGGCCGGTTCGGCACCTCCGCGACCAGCACGTCGTTCTCGACGACCAGCATGCCGGCGTCCTCAAGGATGCCGAGTGCCTCGTTCGCCTTGTCGACGACGATGCGCACGACCGCATGGTCGACCGTGTCGGAAATCGTAAGGGCGAGCACGTTGACGCCCTTCTGGGCCAGCGCCTCGCACATCCGGGCGAGTGTCCCCGGGACGTTCTCCAGGAAGACTGCCAACTGCTTGTCGACTCGCATGACCCTCGCTCCTTTCGTGCGGAGACTTACGTAACCCCCTGGCAGACAATGCGTTCGACGCAGACGGCTCCACCCCCTCTCCACTGGCCTCGGAAGGCCATGCTAACACAGCCGCCCGGGACCGTCAAGCAGTCGGCCGGAGGCGCGCCAGCCGTGCCCGCCTAGGGCAGCCGGGGCCGATGCGCGCGTCCCGCGGGCCCCGCACTTCATAAGCTGGTTCGATCTGGTATAATCGACTCGCTTCCGGTGTGATCTGCGGCCGCGGAGGAATCCAATGGCAGACGAGCAGCAACCCCTGATGCTTTTCACGGGGCGCGCCAGCTACTACCTGGCGCGCAGGATCCGGGACGCACTGTGGCGATACCCCGGGCTGGCGGACCTGCCCCTGTGCGAGCCCACGGTGATCCGGTTCGCCAATGAGAACCTGAAGGTCAAGATCAACGAGAGCGTGCGGGGGGCGGACGTGTTCCTGGTCCAGACCGCCGCCAATGCCCGGCACGCCCCGCGCGGCGTCAACCCCGAGAGGGTCTCGCCTGAGGAGGCCTCGCGGCTGACCCTGTCGGAGAACGTGATGGAGCTGCTCATCACGATCGACGCGCTGCGGGGGGCTTCGGCAGGTCGGATAACGGTGGTGGCGCCGTACTTCCCCTACGTGAGGGCCGACAAGAAGGATGAACCTCGCGTCTCCATCACGGCACGGCTGATGGGGCAGCTCTTCGGCGAGGCCGGGGCCGACCGCATCCTGACCGTGAACCTCCACGCGCTTCAGATCATGGGTTTCATGGCCATGCCGTGCGACCAACTCGATGCCAACCCGCTGATCGCCGAATACTTCAGGCGCAACTACGACGTCAGCAAGATCGGGGTGCTGGCCACGGATGCCGGCGGCGTGAAGATCGGGACCGTCTACGCCGAGCAGCTTAACGTGCCGCTGGCCGTCTGCGATAAACGTCGCTGGGCGGACAATGAGGACCCCGAGATACGGGCCGTCATCGGCATCGAGGAGATCAAGGGCAAGGAGATCGCCATCTTCGACGACGAGATACTGACGGGCGGCACGATGACGCGCGCCATCAGCGCTTTGAAGAGCAAGTTCGGACTGCCCGTCTCCTACGTTTCCTGCGTGCACCCGGTCTTCGCCGAGGACGCGGCAGAGCGCCTGTTCGAAGCCGGCGTCGCGCGCGTAGTCACCACGGACACACTGCCCGCGCCGCCGGAGAACGATAGGATCCACGTGGTGAGCGTTGCGTCGCTGCTCGCCGCTGCCGTCTATAACATCCACACGAACCTGTCGGTCACCCGCATCTTCCGCGAGGAAGCTTCCCTGTTCGAACTTCAAGCCGAAGAGGCCTGATCCGGTACCCCCCACATGCAACCCATCGCCGAACTGATTGCTGCCCGACTGGCCCCCCATCTGCCCTTAAGCCAGGGGCAGGTGCTCGGGCTGCTGGAAACCCCGCCCTCGCCCGAGATGGGGGACTACGGGCTTCCGTGCTTCGCGCTGACCAAGTACCTGCACAGGCCGCCGGTCGAGATCGCCGAAGAACTGCAGCGCCAGGTCGAACTGCCCGACCACGTTCGTGAGGCCAGGGCCGCAGGGCCCTACCTGAACTTCTTCCTCAACAGGACCGCCATAACGGAGCGCGTGCTGAGGCTTATCCACGCCCAGGGCTCTGCATACGGGGAGGACGACGTCGGGGCGGGCAAGACCATCGTCATCGACTTCGGCAGCCCGAACATCGCCAAGCACCTCGGCGTGCACCATCTGCCGAGCGCCGTCATCGGCCGCTCGCTTTGCCGCGTCCATGAGAAGCTCGGCTACGAGTGCGTCGGGATCAACTACCTGGGCGACTGGGGAACGTCCTTCGGGCGCCTCATCGCCGCCGTCGAGCGATACGGGGTCGCCGACCCGAGGAGCCTGACCGTCTCTGACCTGCAGGAGCTCTACGTCCGCTACAGCAACGAAGTAAGGCAGGACCCGCACCTGCAGGACGTTGCGCGGGAGGCGTCCCTCCAGCTCGAGCGGGGCGAAGAGCGAGCCACGCAGCTTTGGCAGGCGTTCAGGGAGGTGAGCCTGCGCGAGTTCGACCGGGTCTACGGGATGCTGGGCGTCTCGTTCGACCGCGTCGCCCCGGAGAGCCTCTACAAGGACCGTACTGAGGAGGTAATCGAGCGCTTGCGCCGCGAAGGGATCGCCGTGGAAAGCGCCGGCGCACTCATCGTTCCCCTGGCTGACCAGGGGCTTTCCCCCTGTATGGTGCAGCGCAGCGACGGGGCCAGCCTTTATGCGACGCGCGACATCCCGGCGGCCGAGCATCGGTGGGAGGAGTACGGGTTCGAGAGGTGTCTCTACGCGCACGGAAACGAGCAGGCCCTTTACTTCAAGCAGCTCAAGGCCGTCCTGAAGAAGATGGGTTACGATTGGGCGGACCGGATCGTGCACGTCAACTTCGGCCTGCTCAAGTTTCGCGATCCGGAGACGGGGCAGGTCCGCGTGGGCAGCACCAGGCGTGGCGAGATGGTGCTGCTGCGCGACCTCTTGGAGGAGACCGTCAGCCGCGCCCGCGCGAAGATCGAGGAGAACACCGATCGCTTCGAACGCGGAGCCGACCTGCAGGAGCTGGCCAGGCAGATCGGCATCGGGGCCGTGGTCTTTCGCGAGCTCTCGACGCGCAGGACGCGGGACGTGGTCTTCGACTGGGACGCCATGCTGGACTTCGAGGGCGACACCGGGCCCTACGTCCAGTACGCCCACGCGCGTCTGTGCAGCATCCTGCGCAAGGCGGAGCAGGAGGTGACCGGTGACGTCGACGTGTCCGTGCTGACGCTTCCGGAAGAGTGGACGCTGGTGCGTCACCTTGCGGCGTTTCCGGAAGCGGTGCAACGCGCGGCGGCGGAGTACGAGCCTTCTGTGATCGCCACGTACCTGCTTGAACTTTGCGCGGACTTCAGTTCATATTACAGCGCGGGGATGCGGGACGCTGACCGGCGCGTCCTGTGCCCGGACGATCAGATTCGGGCGGCGCGGCTTCTGTTGGTGGATGCCACGCGGCACGTGATACGCAACGGGCTGGAGCTGCTGGGCCTGGAGGCCCCGGAGCGCATGTGAGGCCGCGCCGCCGCCGACGGGGCGCAGATGTCTGAGCTCAAGGCAGTCTTCTTCGACGTCAACGGCACGCTGTGGGACCATCAGGGCTGTGCGCAGCACGTGATGGACATCGTGCTGCCCAGCTTCACGCCTCCGCTGCCGGAAGACCAGACGGACGAGATCATCCGGCGGTTCAACGCGGTCTTCTTCGACCTGCCCCGGAAGGATCACATCCGCCGGCGGCGTCCCTTCTCCATGCTGAGACGCATGCAGGCGCTGCTGGACAGCTACAATGCGAAGGGCCGGCGGCTGGCGCGCGAAATGAGCCATAAGTACGACTCAGTGCGGCGCCTGGTGATGAGGCAATTCCTGCGCAGCGATGCCGTGCGCGTTCTGTCGGAATTGGGCCGGCGAGGCCTGCAGCGCGGCGTGATCATGAACGGGGGCCCGGCCGTGCAGCGCCACCTGATCCAGACGCTGGGTCTCGGATCCCACCTGCAGCACGTCATCCTGGGGGAGGTGGAGGGCTACAGCAAGCCCGACGTGCGCCTGTTCCGGCGCGCCCTGGAACTGGCTGAGGTCGAAGCCGACGAAATGCTCTTCGTGGGCGACAGTCCGCTGACGGACATCCTGGGCGCGTCGCGGGCCGGCATTCCGACCGTCTGGTTCAACACGGGCCTCCGACGCCTGCCGAACGGCTTCCCTGCGCCCGACTTCGCCATCTCGTCGCTGACGGAGCTGCTTGCCATCGCAAAGGCCTGAGTCGGCCCATTCATACCTTCACGGCCTTGCCTGTGCGCGCGGACTGCTCAATGGCCAGCAGCACCTGTGTCACTCTCAGGCCCTGTTCGGCGTCGGGCTGCGGCGCCACGCCCAGTTCCAGGCAGTCGACGAAGTAGTAGACGGAGTTGGACCACCAGCCGTGTGTCGTGCCCAGCGGATCGACCGAAGCGCTGTCGTAATCCACGCTCTTCGCGCGCTTTGCGTAGAGCATCATGTCGCGCGAGCGGAGGTCGCAGTAGATCGCCCCCTTCTGACCGATCAGCTCGACGGTGAAGTCTATTTGCGGCGCGAAGCCTTCCGGCATGATCCAGTTGGCGTCCATCGTTACCGTGGCGCCATTGTCGAAGCTCAGCATCGCCGTCACGGTGTCCGGCGTCTCGAGCCCCTGCCCGGAGAGCACGCCGTAGTTCGCCCTGGCGTAGACCTCCTGCGGCATGCCGCCGATCAGGTGCATCACCGTGTCCGTGCAGTGAGACAGCAGGAAGAAAGTCGGCGTCGTCTTGTCTACCCACGCGAGTGTGCGCGTCTTGTGGATGGGCTCGCGGAGCTGGATGTAGACGTTCTCGATCTTGCCCAGCTCGCCCGCATCCACCCGCTGTTTGATCGCGTAGACCTGGCTCTTGTGGCGGTTGCCATAGTTGACCATGAGGCGGCGGTCGTACTTCGCGACGGCGTCGCGGATGGCCGTGCAGTCGCGCATCGTGGTGGCCAGTGGCTTCTCGCACAGGACGTGCTTGCCGGCTTTCAGGCACGCGATGACGGGCTTGCGGTGGTGGAAGTCGGGCGTCGCCACGGTGACGGCGTCCAGATCCTCCGACCGCAGCATCTCTTCGCAGTTGGCGTAAAGGCTCCGCACGTGCCAGCGGCGGCCGAGCGAGCGCGCCTTGCTCAGGTCCAGGTCGCAGATGGCGACAAGCTCGGCGGACTTGCACTGCGTGAACGCCCTGGCGTACATCCTGCCCATCGTTCCGGCGCCGACAAGGCCCACTCTGATCATTTCTTCCCTCCCCTTGCTGCGATCCGTCGCAGCTCCTACTCGATGCGATAGAGGTGCGCGTCGTAGGGCGCGAAAGTGTCTTCAAACTGACCGTTGCGGACGGGAATTCGCCGCTCCTCGCCGAGCACTTCAGCCATCGCAGCCGCCGGCGCGTCGGGAACAACAAAGGTCCCGGTCGTCTGCCCGTCCCGCATGGCCACGGAGAAAACGTACGTCGCCCCTTCGTGCCTCTTCGTCATGGCGGCGATCGGCACGTCGGCATTGGAGGAGCCGGAGCGGACGCCGTCGCTCACCGTGGGACTGTTGAGCACGGGGGCCAGCTCGTGGATCTGGCGGTTGATGTCCGTCACCGCTCGAAGCATCTCGGGATCGTCGAGCAGGGCGTGTTCGTTGAAACGCGGGTTCCACTCGTGCACGAAGTAGATCAGCCCCATCGAGCCGTGGATCAATGACATCCACACCTCCGCACGCACCTGGCGGGGTGTCGCCTTTGCGTCCGAATGTATCCGCGTGCACTCGATGCAGTTCCAGCAGATCTGGTCGCCGCGGATCCATTCCCTCAGCCGCCGGACGCCGTGCGCGACGTACCACAGGTTGCCGCTGACGGCGGGATGCCCGTGCGCGACGGGGTAGATGTCGAACGAGGCAATGTCGCAGCCCTTGACGTACTCGGGGTAATCCTCGGGGTGGTTCGTGCGGACACCGCGGCCGTGCCAGCCGTCCCAGGCGACGCCCTGTCCGAGGTTCAGGAGGATCGGACGGGATGGATCGCGGGCCTTGATGGCCTCGTAGTCGGCGACGATGCGCTCCGGCGGGATGGGCGGGCCGTAGCCCCTGCCCCGGCCGAGGGACTGTGCGTTGTCCGGTTCATCCCCGTGCATCCAGCCGACGATGACAGGGTCGTCCAGGTGTCTTAGGCCGAGCGCGTTTTGGGCGCACACGACGGACACGCCGGCGTCCCTCAGCGTCGCGAGTTGCTCCTCGGTCGGGCCGCGCCAGAGGGCAACGTAGACGTTAATGCCCGCCTCCCTGTATCTGGGCGCCATCATCGGATCCTGGAGCCAGACGGCTATGGGGAAGTAGCCCGGATCCTTCGGCGGTCCGTTCTCCCATCGGGCATACGGGTTCATCATGGGACCCTCCGCAGCATGGGCCGTGCCGCCGGTGGCTGCGAGGCCGGCCATCAGGACGCACGTGACGAGGATTCCGTTCAATGCTTCCCAGTTGCTGGCACGCGTTTCCATCTTGTGCTGCGCAAAACGGGCAGTCGCCGCCGGCCTCGGCCGGGCCGTCTCGCTCGGAGGAACCCGGGACGGCAGCGACCCGTGCCGGTTGCTATTCAGCGATGAGTTCCTGGATCCTGGCCAGGCTCTTGCGCGCGGTGGCGTCCAGGTTCTCCTCGTCGCCTCCGCCCCGCAGCGGGGAGCACATCTCGTAGGCCACGTAGCCGGAGAAGCCGCCTTCCTTAAGTCCCGTGAAGAACTCCTCCAGGTCCAAGAAGCCCTCGCCCAGCGGGACGGCCCGCACCATCGGGGTCACGGGGTCGTAGTTCACCAGCCCCGGCAGGTAGCGGAACCGCGCGAATCGGGCGTAGTCGGCCAGGGTCGTCTGCACCATCCGCGGGGCGAGGGCCCGGGCGCACTCGCGCAGGTCGCTCCCGTGCAGGGCGGGGGACCAGGGGTCGAACATCGCCCGGCAGTTGGGATGGCCCACGTCGTCCAGGAACTCGACGTAGCTGCGCCAGCCCACGCCCACGTCGTGATGGTTCTGCACGCCGAGGACGATGCCGTACTGCGAGGCGGCCTCCGCGCACTCGCGCACCGCGCCCACGCACTTCTCCCAATCCTCGTGGTAGGCCTCGAGGGCAGTGGTGTATCCGGTGAACACGCGCACGATCTTTGCGCCGAGCGCCTGGCCCATGCGCGCCAGCCCCCCCACGTAGCCGACCTGCATCTCCCCGAAGGGCACCTCTTTCGAAACCTTGCCGGCGGTGAAGTTCGTGTAGCCAGCGATGGTGGCGATCTCGACGCCGCATTCCTCGGCTGTCCGGCGGATCGCTTCCAGTTCGGTCTGATCCACGTCGAGGGGGGACAGGTGCGGCCGCTTGCCCATCAGCTCGACCGCCGGGTAGCCGAGCTCCCCTGCTTTGCCGATGAAGGACTTCAGGTCCAGGCGGTGCTGCCCCCACAGTCCCGCGTAACTGACGGAGAACAACGTTGGCGTCATCATCTCTGCCGCGCTCCTTGCCCTGGCAACTGTGCGGTCGGCGGGCATTATGCGGAATCGCGGCGCGGATGTCCAGCCAACGGCCGGAGCGCCCTTACTCGGACTGCGCACGCCGGCGGATGCCGGGCGGCGCGATGGGAACGGGATGGACCACGATACCCTCGTGTGCGAAGAGGGCGGCGTGCACCAGCGCCTTCCGGTGGACGAGCGACAGGCCGTCGAAGCCGGCGCCGCGTGCGAATAGCAGCCGCCCCAGCCCCGGCGTTCCGCGCCATTCGTATTCGGCCCTGAAGGCGTGCCGCAGGAAACGTTCGGCATCGTCCACGTCGGGCGTCGCGTGACGGCGACGTTCCCAATCCTTCATCCGGCGCGCGGTGTAGCAATCGACCGCATAGGACTCGAGCAGCCGGTCGCAGTGCTTTCGGAACACGGCGGGGTTGCAGAAGATCTCGGCGCCTACGATGCGGCCGTGCCTTGCCACGACCATCCCGATGGCCCCATGCGGCCAGCGCTCGCGGAACGCTTCCTTGTACTCGTCCACGGCCTCGCGCACTTCGCCCGCGCTCTGCACGGTCTGCAGGTCCCCGGTGCCCGAATCCACGTGAAGGTTGACCTGGTAGTAGCTCACGTTGTCCCAGACCTCTCCCTGGGGCTTGCCGGCCTGGGCGACGGCGCGCACGTTGAGTGCGGCGACGGCCGAGCTCTTTCCGAAGGACATGCCCCGGCCGGACCAGCGCCCGTGCTCGACGCAGTAGACGGGCAGCTCCACCCATCCGCTCCGGGCGGGAAGCAGGACGTCTTCCTTCAGGATCCGGTTCTGTTTGCCGCCGGACATGATCTCGCCGGCCAGCATCAGGATGGGACGGTCCGCCTTGTTCTCCGCAAGCAGGGCGGGGACGCTGCCGCCGCCCTTCTCGGTTATGACCAGCAGGCCCTCCCGGAGCGACTCCTCGACCGACAGGTACTCGGTCCGATCCGTCACGTGTGACATCTCCAGCGGGAAGACCGTGAGCCCCTTGTAGGTATGCCCGCGCAGGACGGAGATTCGGTGCACGGCCTGCGTCAGGGCATTGTCCGGCACGGGGACCGGCCGAGGGACGACGGGCAAAGGCCTGATGAACTGCTGCGGCGCGTCCGGCCCCGGCTCCTCCCCCTCCAGGTAGGCGGCCAGCCCGGCCGGAGCGGCGACCGCACAGCCCACCACGAGCGCGATCACGAGCAGCGTGCCTTTCATCTCCCGTGCCTCCTCACTTGCCGAAGAACGCCTTGATCTGGTCGGCCGTCATTTCTTCCTTGCCCTCGTCGGCCACGATCAGGGCTTTGCCTTCGATGACGATCACGACGGACTCGCCGAGCGCCAGGTAGTCCTTCAGATCGGGCAGGGCGTCCAGCACGGCGAAGTAGGCGTCGCTGCCCCATTTGACCTTCAGCGTGTCCATCTCCTCGCTGAAGCTGGTGTCCACG
The DNA here is from genome assembly GCA_964605915.1 of uncultured candidatus Brocadiaceae bacterium. Taxonomy (GTDB): domain Bacteria; phylum Planctomycetota; class Brocadiia; order SM23-32; family SM23-32; genus DAOVRD01. Next base: position 12,435 of record CAZSET010000061.1, read on the forward strand.
TAAGCGCCGCCGATGTGCAGGAACGTCTTCTCACCGACGCGCTGCACGCGGGTGGCGCCGATCTCCTCGGGCCCGACCACGGCCTCCCCCTCCTTCCAGGCGCGGAGCTGCTCGCTCAACTCGACAGCCTGGCGTCCTTCGGCAGGAGCTCCGGCTGGCGCGGCCATTGGCCTCGCCAACCTCAACTGCGAATATTGCTCCTCGCCGGCAGCCGCGCGCTCCCGCACCACGCCCGCCTCGCGGAGCCTGGCCAGCCCCCCGCCGCGCATGATGCCGTGCCGGCGGTAGGCCTCGTCATCCTCCAGCACCAGGTAGGACGTGTAGGGCGTCGCGATGCCGTGCTCCTTACTGAGCCGCACGACCTCGTCCGTCAGCTCCTTCGACTCGCCGTGCAGGCGGATCTGGTCCAGCAGGTAGCCGATCTTGCGCCGCGCCCAGAGCTGCGTCAGGAACCCGTTCGCGCCGTTCTCTTTCGGGAAGGAGGCATCGTAGGCGAACGTCCGCCTTTCACCCCTGAGCGTCCCGGTCAGTTTCACGGCCACGTCGTCGCTGCCGGCGTAGCGCCCGAACGCCACCACCTGGCTGCCGCGAAACAGGTCCGGCATCCGCGAGGGGTAGACGTCCACTACCTTGACGCCGCCGAAGTCCAGCTCCAGATTCGACAGGACGGGATGGCTGACCTTGCGGAAGAAGGCGGAGATGGTCGTCTCGATCTCGCGTCCGGGCGCCACGTAGTCGCTGTAGCCGCGCGTCGCCTCGGCGATCCTGTCCAGGAGGGGCACGTTCAGGTTCTCGGCGATGCCGAAGGTGAAGACGCGCACGTTGGCGCGATTCGCTTCCTCCACCTCCGAGATGATCTCGTCCGCGTTTGTGACACCCACGGTCGGCTTGCCGTCCGTTGCCAGGACGACCAGGCAGGGCCGATCGGAGTCGGGCACCATGCCCAGGGCGCCGGTCACCGCGCCGCACAGGTCCGTTCCGCCGCGCGCTTCCAGCTTCTCGACGTGAGCCACGGCGGCGGCCACCGCTTCCGGCGTGGCCTCGGTCAGGCCGTCCCCGAAGACCTCCACGCCCGTGCTGAACGTGACGAGCGCGAACCGGTCGCCCGGGTTCAGCGACTTGAGGCAGAACCGCACGGCGTCGCGCGCGCTGGCGATGCGGTTCTCCTCCTGCATGCTGCCGCTGGTGTCGATCACGAAGCAGACGTCCTTCGGCATCACCTTGTCCTGCCCGATGTCGACGCTCGGCGAGATCATCAGCGCGAAGTAGCCGTCCTCGCCTGGGCGCCGATGCGTGAGCAGGTTCATTCCGAAGTCCTCGCGGCTCAGGGCGTAGAAGAGCGTGAAGTCCGTGTCGAGCCGCGCCCCGCTCTGCTCGAACCCGGCCAGCGCGTGGTAGTCGTCCTTGCGCGTGACGCCGACGTCGTGGGTCGGCGAATAGACGTTCTTGATCGGCTGCTTGCCGGAGATCTCGACGCCGACGGTGAAGTCCTCCAGCACTTGCGAGGCGCGGTGGCCGGTCTTCAGGGGGAACGTGTACTCGTAGACGCCGCTTTCGAACGGGAGGGCGTGCGAGTAGGTGACCTCCACCTTCGTCTCGCTGCGCGGCTCGATGGGGAAGACCCTCATGCGCAGCAGGCCGGAGTCGATGTACTCGAGCAGGCCGGGATCGCGCAGCCGCCGGACGATGTCCTGATATATCTGGCGCGCGCGGTCGGCCTCGACGACCTCGCCGCTCTGGCGCTTGCCGTTGATGAACATGGCGAAGTCGGTCAGCGCCGCCTCACCCGGCAGGGGGAAGATGTAGGTGGCTTCGAGCCGCCGGTCCGTGCTGTTCAGGAAGACCTGGCTCAGGTGCGTGGTCGCCACGTTGCCCTCGATGCGCACGTTGACGCGGTGGCTCTTGATGCCCAGCGGCGGCAGGGCCCGGTCCTCGGGGACCATGATGCCGGTCGCGCGGGCGGGCCGGCACAGGGCCGTCGCCGCCAGAGCCGCGATTGCCATCAGCCAGAAAGCCTTTCTGCTCCGCATCTTCCGCCCTCCCGTGTCATGCTCGTGGATTGTGCCTTCTTGGGGGTCCTGCCGGCTTCCGGCATATTAGACGCGGCTCGGGCGCGTAAGTTCCGAGCCGGCGCCGGGGGAGATGAGTCGGCGCCTGCCGGGCTCATTGAGGCCGGTATTGCTAATGCTGACGCGCAGCCTTGCCGCAAGGGACGTTCCGGACGCCCGCTATGGCCTCTTGAGGCATTCACTCTGGAGAGACAGGGCTCAATAGCCACAGATTCTCACTGGACACAGATGAGGAATGCATTGGTGTCACCGGCAAGGGCGTGGCCTCGATCAGTGCCGATCTGTGTAAGTCACTGACTTGGCGCCGCTTCTGGAGAGCAGCGCCGAACGTACGGCATTGGCCACTGATCCTCACTGATTGACACGGATGACGGATGCACGGCACCGACAAAGCCGGGTTCTGGATCAGTGCCAATATGTGCAGATGAGTGGCTTGGCGCCGGTTGTGGAGAGCAGCGCCGAACGTACGGCATTGGCCACTGATCCTCACTGATTGACACGGATAAAGGATGCACGCTTCCACGGGTAAGGTCGTGGCCTCGATCAGTGCTGATCTGTGTAAATCACTGGCTTGGCGCCGCTTCTGGAGAGCAGCGCCGAACGTACGGCATCATTGAGTCCTGTCTGAGCAAAGTCAATAGGCCTGGGCTGTGTCGCTGAGCCCCTGGAAGAGGCGTCATACATGTGGCCGGGGGCTGTGCCGACGCAACACTACCTTTGCCGGACTCAATAGCCGGCCGTGTCGATGATGAACCGGCGGACGGCTTCCTGGTCGTTGGGCAGCACCGCGCAGCGGGTCGGCAGGTTTATCAGCGCGTCGATGGCGGGATGATGCGCCAGGTCCTCCCCGGTCGCCTGGCTGATGGCATCCGGGAACTTGGCCGGATGGGCGGTCGCCACGCAGACCATCGGCTCTCCGTCCAGCCCGCATCGCTCGGCCACCGCCACGCCAACGGCGGTATGCGGGTCGAGCAGGTAGCCGTGCTCCTCGTGATACTTCCGGATGGCCGCGAGGCAGTCGTCCATCGTCCCTACGCCGGCCTCGAAGTCGGGATCCACGACGCCGTCCCCGGCCGGCTCGATCTCCAGCGCGCCCGTCTCGGCGAAGTCCGCCATCAGCCCCTTGAGCCGCGCCGCGTCGGCCCCAACGCGGTAGTAAAGGTAACGCTCGAAGTTGCTGGAGACCTGGATGTCCATGGCCGGCGCGAGAGTCTGCCGAAGCTCCCCGCGCGCGTATCGTCCCGTCCGGAAGAACCGGGCGAGGATGTCGTTCTCGTTGGTCGCCAGGATGAGGCGCGAGATCGGCACGCCCATCCTCATGGCGTACCAGGCGGCCAGGATGTCGCCGAAGTTGCCGGTCGGCACGCAGACGCGCACAGTCTCGGCGCCGGTCGCGCGGCGCACGTCGAAGAACGCCTTGAAGTAGTAGACGATCTGCGCCATCACGCGGGCCCAGTTGATCGAATTGACGGCGCCGAGCGAGTAGGCGGACTTGAACTCCAGGTCGGAGGCCAGGGCCTTGACGATGCGCTGGCAGTCGTCGAAGCTGCCCTCGACGGCGACGTTGTGCACGTTGTCGTCGAGCACGGTCGTCATCTGGCGCTCCTGGATGGGCGAGACGCGGCCGTGCGGGTGCAGGATGAAGATGCGGATGCGGTCGCGGCCGCGGCAGCCGTGGATGGCGGCGCTCCCGGTGTCGCCGCTGGTCGCGCCCAGGACGTTCAGCTCCCCGCCCCTGCGCGCCAGGATGTACTCGAACAGGTTGCCCAGGAACTGGAGCGCCACGTCCTTGAAGGCGAGCGTCGGGCCGTGCCAGAGCTCCAGGAAGTGCACCGGCCCGACCTGGACCGTTGGCGCGACGGGCCCGCCGTAGGCCGGGCCGTAGGTCCTACCGACTAGGTCGCGCAGGTCGTCCGCCGGCACGTCGGTCGCGAACTGCCTCATGACCTCGAACGCGAGGTCCGCGTAGGGCAGCCCGGACCAGGCATTCAGGCGGCCGCTCACGTCTGGGATCGTCTCGGGGATCAGCAGGCCGCCGTCGTCCGCCAGTCCCATCAGGACGGCGTCCTGGAACCCGATTGGCTCGACCGCTCCGCGTGTGGACACGTACTCCATGCCATCCGCCCTATCGCAATGCCTCCGCGACCTGCCGCCGTAGCAAGGCATTATCCGGGCACGCCGGGCTCCCTGCAAGGGAGCCTGCCACGCGCGCTCCCTTGCGGCTTGGCGGGGCAAGCGGCATATTGGGTGTGCTCGGAACTTGCAACGGAGGCAGCGATGGCGAAGGGACGAGTCTGGCCGGCGGAGTGGCGGGAATACGAAGATCCGGCGAGCGGCGTGACCGTGCGGCAGCTCACCGACTACAAGGGGCACAGCCACCATCTCTACTTCACCAACCCCGGGTGGTGGGACGGCGGCCGCAGGCTCCTGTTCGGCTCGGATCGCGAGAACCGGAGCAACCTGTTCAGCATCGACCTGGCGACCGGCGAGATCACCCAGCTCACGGACCTGGACCGCGACACCGGTTTCCTGTCCACCTGCGTCAATCCCACTCGGGACGAGGCATACTTCTGGTACGAGGGCGCCGTCGTCGCCCTCGACCTGCGGTCCCTGGATCTGCGCGCTCTCTGGACCATGCCGGCCGGGTTCCGTTCCTCGATGCTCAACTGCACGGCGGACGGCCGCTACGTCTGCGCCGGCATCGTCGAAGACCTGTCCGACCGCATCCGCATCCCGTTGCGCTACGCCTACGCCGGCTTCGGCGAGACGTGGGAGGCGCATCCCCTCAGCCGCATCGTCCGCGTCGACACCGACGGCAGCGGGGGCGAGACGGCCTGGGAGGAGCGGACCTGGATCGGGCACGTGAACACGTCGCCGACCCGGCCGAACCTTCTGACGTTTTGCCACGAGGGGCCCTGGGACAAGGTGGACAACCGCATCTGGGGCCTCGACCTGAATACGGGGCAGGCATGGCAGATACGGCCTCGCGAGGGAGGAGAATCCGTGGGGCACGAATACTGGCACGCCGACGGCGAGTACGTCGGCTACCACGGCGCTTGGGAC
>CAZSET010000062.1:0-17328 GCA_964605915.1 uncultured candidatus Brocadiaceae bacterium
GGAGCACGATGACTTCCTCGAGGAGGACTGGCTCTTCGAGGCGGTCGCCGAAACCTACGTCCCATTGCTCCAGATGCTGGAGCGGTTGGAGAGGGACGGCGTCCCGGCGCGACTGACGCTTTCTTTCAGCCCGACCTTGTGCGAGATGCTGTCCAACAGCTTGCTGCGGCAGCGGTGCGTCAGGTACCTTCGGAAGCGTATCGAGCTGGCGCACAAGGAGGTCGAGCGCACCCGGAGCGGCCCGTTCAGTGCTGCGGCCCGCATGTACGGGCAGCGGTATCAGGAGGTCCTTCGGACTTACGAAGACCACTGTGGCCTGGAGCTGCTGCGGGCCTTCGGGGGCCTGGCGGAGCGCGGCCGCATCGAGCTGATCGCCTCGGCTGCGACGCACGCGCTGCTGCCTTTGCTTGCGACGGAGGAGAGCCGCCGCGCTCAGGTGTCCCTCGGTCTGCGCAGTTTTCAGAAGCACTTCGGCGCGCGCCCGTCGGGGTTCTGGTTGCCCGAGTGCGCGTACGAGCCGGGCGTCGACGAGCTTCTTGCAGATGCCGGGCTCCGTTACTTCTTCGTTGACACGCATGGGGTGCTGCTGGCGGACCCGCGCCCGCCGCTGGGCGTGTTCGCGCCGCTGGCGACGCCGGCCGGCCCCTTCGCGTTCGGCAGGGACGTCGAGACGTCCAGGCAGGTCTGGAGCGCCGACGAAGGGTATCCCGGAGATCCCGACTACCGGGAGTTCCACCGCGACCTCGGGTTCGACGCCGAACTCGATTACGTGCGCCCTTATCTGCACGCCAACGGGGTCCGGCGGCACCTGGGGTTCAAGTATCACCGCGTGACCGGCGACGTTCCGCTGGAAGGGAAGGAGCCCTACGACCCGGAGGCCGGCAGCGCACGGGCAGCCGAGCACGCGGCGCACTTCGTTCGGCAGCGGCTCGATCAGGTCGACCGCGTGCGCCGGGCGACCGGCATCAGGCCTGGCATTGTCGCGCCTTATGATGCGGAGCTGTTCGGCCACTGGTGGTTGGAGGGCCTCCAGTTCATCGAGCGCGTCTTCCGATTGGTCGCCCAACACGAAGAGCTGACGTGTCTCACGCCGGCCGATTACCTGAGCGGCGTTGATGCTGTCCGCCAGGAGGGGAGCCCCGCGACCTCGACCTGGGGCTATGGCGGCTACTTCGAGTCCTGGGTGAACGGGTCCAACGACTGGATGTATGGTCCCCTGCGGTCCGCCGAGAGTCGGATGGCGCGGGCCGCTGCGCAGCATGCTTCGGCCGATGGGCTGATGCGACGGGCCCTCGACCAGTGCGCGCGGGAGCTTCTGCTGGCCCAGAGCAGCGACTGGCCCTTCCTGGTCAGCGCCGGCGCGGCCAGGGACTACGCAACACGTCGCTTCAACGACCTCATCGGCCGCTTCGAAGACCTGATGGGGCAGGTCGAGGCGGACCGGATCGATCCCCGTCGGCTTCAGACCTGCGAGGGGCTGGACGACCCGTTCGCCGAAATGGACTACAGGGCATTCGCGGACGGTTCATGATGCCGTGGCAGGCGAGCCATCCGGAGGGCGCTTCACACGCAATTGACACTTCCGTCGGGCAGGCTTATACTTGCGTGTCTTGCCGGAAACCGGATTGTCGGTTCCCATCCCAACTTCAGGACATGCGGACCGTGCAGTGCAAAGTGGCTCTCTACGGGTGCGGCACCGTCGGTGCGGGCGTGGCCGAAGCCCTGGTTTCGCGGGGCGCGCCGGCCGATCGCGCGGGCGACGGAATAGCGCTGAAGTACATCGTCGACGCGAGACTCGATGAGATTCGGCGGTCCCTGCCTCTGCCTGAGCACGTTATCCTGACGGACGACCTCGACGAGGCGCTGAGGGACCCCGAAGTCGGCGTTGTGGTCGAGCTCTTCGGCGGCACGACCGTTGCCAGGCAGGTGGTGGCGAGCGCCCTGAAGGCCGGCAAGGACGTGGTGACTGCCAACAAGGCCCTGCTGGCCGAACATGGCGATAGCCTTTACCGGCTGGCCCGCCGGCACGGGCGCTGCATCGCTTTCGAGGGCAGTGTGGGCGGCGGCATTCCGGTTATAGCCGCGGTCCGGGACGGCCTGGTTGGCGACCGCATTGAGAGCGTCTATGGCATCGTCAATGGCACGTGCAACTACGTGTTGACCCGCATGCTGGCGTCGGGCATGCCCTACGCCCGGGCCCTGAAGGAGGCCCAGGAGAAGGGCTACGCGGAGGCGGACCCGCGCCTGGACGTCGAGGGGATCGACTCGGCCCACAAGCTGGCGGTGCTGGCCCGGCTGGCCTTCGGCGTCAACGTGAAGCTCCGGGACATCCCGTGCGAAGGCATCGCGGGCATTGAACTGCGGGACGTTCAGTATGCGCAAGCGCTGGGCTGCACGCTGAAGCTGCTGGCCGTCGGCATCAGGCATGAGGAACGGTTGGAGTTGCGCGTCCAGCCGGCGCTGCTCCGCCAGGGCCATCCGCTGGCCCGCATGGGCGGCGTCTACAATGCGATATGCATCCACGGGAGCCTGGCCGGAGAGATCGTGCTGACCGGGCAGGGAGCGGGCCGGCTGCCCACCACGAGCGCCGTCCTGGCCGACATTGTGCGAGTTGCGCTCGGCGTCTACGGGATGCAGTTCGCCGCTCTCAGCCAGTTCGGCGACGTGCCGGACGCGAGCCTGGTGCCGATGGGCCATGTGGAGGCGCGCTACTACTTTCGGCTCGATTGCCGGGACCGCCCGGGGGTGCTGGCCAAGGTGGCGGGCATTCTGGGCGAGGAGGACATCAGCATCGCTTCGGTGCGTCAGCAGGAGCTGGCTTCGCCCGGAGAGAAGTTCGTGCCCGTCGTCTTCATGACGCACCCGGCGCGGGAGGCATCGCTCAAGAAGGCGCTGGAGCGGATCAACGCGGTGGACGTGGTCCGCGGCGAGCGGACCCGGATGCTCAGGGTGGAGGACGTGTGAAAGTGCGTACGGACGGCGCGGCGCACTGGACGCCGGGGAGGGGAGGATGAAGTACTGCGTCATTGTTCCCGACGGCGCGGCCGACTATCCCGTGGCGAAGCTCGGCGAGAAGACGCCGCTGGAAGCGGCACGGACGCCCAATATGGATCGGGCCGCCCGGGAGGGCCTGCTGGGCCTGACGTGCCACGTGCCGCGGCGCATGACGCCCGGCAGTTCGGTCGCCATCATGAGCGTGGTCGGATACGACCCGGTCGAGAACTACACCGGCCGGGGTCCGCTGGAAGCGGCCGACATGGGCATCCAGATGGGACCGCGCGACTGGGCCGTGCGCTGCAACTTGATCACGGCCGGAGACGAGACGCTGGAGGACTTCACCGCCGGCCACATATCCAACGAAGAGGCCGGCGTGCTGATCGAAGCCCTGAACGACGGGCTCGGCAGCAACGAGATCTCCTTCTACGCGGGCACCGGCTACCGCCACATCATGATGTACCGCGGCCCGTTGGCCCTGGCGGTCGAGACGGTGCCGCCTCACGACGTCGTGGGGCAATTGCTCGGGGACAACTTCCCTCGCGGCGAGAACGCGGAGCTGCTCATCGATCTGATGGAACGCTCGCGCGACGTGCTCGGCTCGCACGAAGTCAACCAGGTTCGCGTGGACCTCGGTCGGAACCCGGCCAACATGGTCTGGCTCTGGGGCCAGGGACAGAAGCCGTCCCTGGAAAGCTTCCGGTCCCGATTTGGCCTGGCGGGAGGTGTCGTCAGCGCCGTCAACCTCGTTCGGGGAATCGGCCGCCTGATCGGCTGGGAGGTCATAGATGTCCCGGGCGCAACCGGTTACGTGGACACGGACTACGCGGCAAAGGGCCGCTACGCCATTGACGGCCTGCGGAAACACGATCTGATACTGGTCCACATCGAGGCGCCCGACGAGGCCTCGCACGACCGGGACTTGAAGGGCAAGATCAGGGCCCTGGAGCAGATCGACCGCGAGATCGTCGGACCGATCATGGCCCAGTGCGCCGACCAGGGACTGCGGCTGCTCGTCATGCCCGATCACGTTACGTCCGTCGAGGACGGTAGACACAAGCACGACAGCGTGCCCTTCCTCATGTGGGGCGCCGGCGTGGATGCCAGCTCCGGGCTGCCGTTCACCGAAGCGCACGCGCGTTCCACGGACGTCGTGATCGAGCAGGGCCACGATCTGATGCCGGAGTTCGTCGGCAAGCCATCGGCGTGAGGCGGCCGGGCGCGCCGGCGAAGATGTGCGCGCGATTGCTTGCCACGCAGGCCACGACCGCCTATAATGCCGTCTAGGGTGGGGACGTAGCTCAGCTGGGAGAGCGCGGCACTCGCACTGCCGAGGCCGGGGGTTCGAATCCCCTCGTCTCCACCATTTCTTTTCTGCTCTGGCTGGCCCCCGCTGGCAGACGACCCATCCGACAGCCCGTTCATCGACAGAGGACATCATCATGAAGGGCGTGTCGGCTCTGCTCACGCTGGCTGCCGTAACGACCTTCCTTGCCGGCTCGCACCGATCTGCGTTTTCGTACAGCGCCGCACGACAGGCCACCGAGGGACGGATCGACGTCTACGTGGTGGGCGCCGCCTTCGACCTCGTCGGGACGAGCGGTTCGGACGGAGCGGTTGTGGGGGACTGCGCCTGGCTCGGGGCTAGCAAGTCCCACACGGGCGTGACGTGCAGCAAACGTCTGGGCAAGGCGTGGGAACAGGTGTGGGTCGAGTTCGTCCCGGAGGCCGACGGCGAGGTGGACATCTGCCTTCAGGGCGAGTGGTACGAGAAGGGCGCGGGCGATGAGGTGCGGCTCGTGTGGGCGGACGACGTCCGCGTCGAGGGGGCGCAGATCCGCAACGGTGGCTTTGAGGAGGCGGCCGCCGATGGCACGCCCGCGGGCTGGCGCTTCGCGGGCGAGTTTCCGGCGGAACGCTACAGCCGGGACGGCTCCGTGGCGCACGGCGGGAAGGCGTGCGTCGCCGTCTGGTACGGCTCGCAGGCGAGGCAGGCTTTCGCCGTCGAAGCGGGCCGGCGGTATCGTGTGAGCGCCTGGTTCCGCGTACTGGCCCCAGACGCTGTGCCGGAGCCGAGATCCTACAGGTTCGGCGTGCCGCCCGAGACGTACACGCAGACCCTCCGCGTCGCATTCGACTCGCCGGAAGCGGCGGGCAAGGCATCCGTCGCCGTGGCGCCCCTCTACAACGACCACGAATGGGCCGTCTCGTGCCGTTGGGATGATAACAACAACGCCGCCGACCTGAAGATGCGGGACGTGATGGAGGCGCACGCTTACCGGGGCACCTGGTACCTGAACGCGCCAAGTTCGTGGTTCGGACCGGAGGTGGGGCGCAAGCTGCTGGAAGGCGGCAACAGCATAGGCGGGCACTCGATGACGCACCCCTTCCTGACGTTCACCAACCGCAACCGCCAGTTCTGGGAGGTGCTGGCCGTGCGGATGGCCTGGGAAGCCGCCGTTGACCGCCCCGTTTGCAGCTACGCATTTTCCTTCTGCGACTTCCGCAATCGCTTCGAGGGGCACGACGTGCATTGCGACATTGCCGAGGCGTTGCGGCGCGCCGGCTACTACCACATCGCCAATGGCTGGTTCAACGACGCGATGCCCACGGACCTGGAGCTGAGCCCGATCCTGCCCTCGGACGGCGCTCCCATAGACCGCGCCGCTGCCCGTTTCCTGGGCGACGCCGGGCACCGCAAGAGACACCCCGGCATGAGCTTCTCGATGCACGTCTGGTACAACACCCCCGAGGGCTGGGCAAGCTTCGAGAAGCAACTGAACGCCTACGGGCGCCGGCCGAACTGGTGGTACTGTAATCAGAACGAGTACGCGGCCTATCGCTGGCAGTGGCGGCACACGAAGCTGGGCGAGCCCGCCCGGCGCGGCAGGGAAGTCGTGCTCGATATCGAGCGCCCCGTCCTGCGCGAGCTGAACGATGTCGTGCCTTTGACGATCAAGGTGCTGGGCACTTCGCCCGACGCCGTGCTTGACGCGAAGTGCGGGACGGCCGACCTGGAGATCGCCCGAGGTGCTGACGGAACGCCGCTCGTCAATCTCCACCACGACCGGACGCGCAGGTTGCCCGACAGGATCGGGCTGGTGGAGAACGAGGACAACCATGCCGAACTGCGTCAGGGGGACGTCTGCGACGACTTCCCGAATGTGCGAGGGCTGCTGCACTCTCGCGAGGGCAGGCTGTTCCTGATGCTGGAGAACGGCGGACTTGGCTCGCTCGATGACGTGACGATCACGTACCGCCTGCCGCCCGCTTGCGACGCAGGGATCATCCGCCGGCACGTGGACCGCGTGGCGGGCAGTTTCGCGGATTCCGTCGAGCCGAAGGTCGCTCGGGACATCTACAAGTACACTGCGGGCACGAGCTTCTATGCGGCGCAGGTGGACTTCGCTCGGGCAGGGCAGGGCGGCCGCTTGCATCTGAGCTGCCGCGTGCCGGAGCAGTCCCGGGATGCGTCCTACCCGCAGGGGGGATTCCTTGTGCTCGGCCCGATAGCGTCGGAGGGTGCTGAGGCAGCGGGGCTGGAGTCACCGCAGGGAATCGCGGAGCTGCTGAAGGAGCCGGCTGCACTTGCGGCCGAGCTCGGGCTCGACTGGCGACGCGAAAGCCGGAATGCCCAGCAGCTCTTGGACCCCGAGGTCGTCGAGACGGCCGGCAGGTGGGACAGCCGCCAGGGCCGCACTGAGTACTACGTTCTGCGGAGCGTAGTGCACTCGCCTGCCGCGCAGGAAGCCGGTCTGTTGTGCGATCCGACTACGGTGCGAGTCGTGCTGCTGAACGGAGAGCCGGTCGCGGATGAATCGGCCCGGTTGCGGCGAGGAGCCAACGGACTCGTGCTCGTCGTGGTTCGCGCGGGCGACAGAAGCTTCACTGCGTCGAACGCCGGGTGTTTCGTCCGCCTGACCGCACCGGGGACGCGGCAACGCCTTACCGACATCCGTTACGAGGCGCAGAAGCATTGAGAGCCGGAGCCCAAGGCAAGTGCCGGGGGCATTCCGGCGTTCGATCCTGGGTATCGGCACGGGATTTGCTCTATCATACCTTGGTTCTAGGAACGCTTAGGCGGAGGTGTAGATGGCGCGTTTTGAGAAATGCCGTAACTGCGGCGACATGATGCCCAGCGATGCGACGTTCTGCGTGCGCTGTGGCGCGCCCGGGCCTAAGCACCGAAGGCGGCAGCAGGCCATGCGCCTGCTCCTTTGGCCGCTACTCGTCATCCTTCTGGTGGTCGGGCCCCATCTGGTCTTCGGCCGCGACTCGCGCGCCGCCGGGCAAGTTCTGGAACAGGCTCACAGGGGCGCCGAACGCGCAGTCAGGGGCGCTGGAGAGGTCGCCAGAGAGCTCGAGCGACTGGTCGTGGACTGGCAGAAGGGCTGAACTGAGACCGCCCGAAGTCAACGGGCCGGGCAGCGAACGTCGCGTGTCGTACTGGGCATTGAAGAACCCTTCCCGTGGGGGGACTGTGCGTCAAGGGGGCCCTTGGCGATGGCGTCGTTTCCATCTGCGAGCGTCCGAGTTCCCGTCCGTGTGTCCCGCCAGGCCAGCGTGAGACGGTGTGCCGGACAGCGTGGCGTTCCCGGCCGACTCCGGCCGGGGCCGAAAATGAGCTGGCACGTCGCGCGCCACAGTGCTGATGGGCCTAATCCAGAATGTGCGTCGTGCCGCCCTGTGTGACTTCGGTGGCGTCGTCCGGCACTGTTCCGCCCAGGGCCGCGATGATCTCCTCGGGCGTCCCCTTCACGCGCGCTTCGGCGCCGCCCTCGAAGACCACCATGCAGACGTTGGTCCGTATGCGCCTCACGCACGCGACCCTCGCCTCGTCGTTGAGCCACAGCTCGCTCTCGTATTCGCTCGTGTCTATTGTGGTTAGTTTCTTCCACATCTCCTTGGGTCCCGCGTGAAAGACTGCGCTGCAGAGCCGCTGGCGCACCGAAGCGCCGCCCGGCTCGGTCGCAGGAGCATGGTAGCACGGCGCGAGGGAGGCGGCAAGCTGCTGCGGACGACCCATCCTGTGCGACGCGGCCTGTCACCGCCCGGGTTCCAGTTCCACCTTGCACGCCTCTCCCCGCAGGATGGTTTCCATCGCTTCGTCGACGCGGCTCATGGGAAAGGTGTGTGTGATGACGGGCGAGATGTCCGTGGCGCCGCTGGCCAGCAGCGCCTCCGCGTGCTCCCAGGTGCCGTACATACGGCGGCCGTGGAGGGTCTTGAGTGTCAACTCCTTGTGCATCAGGTCGGGCATCACGTCGCGTATCTCGACAGAGCCCTTTGGGTTGCCCAGCACGACGATGCGCCCGCCCTTGCGAAGGCAGCCCAGGCAAGCCGTGACCGCTCCGGCTGCGCCTGACGCCTCGATGATGCAACCGGCGCCGTCCCCCTCCGTCTCGTTCAGCACTGCCTGGCGCAGGTCGACTTCATTGAGATCGATGGCTACTTCAGCGCCCATGGCCCGGGCGAGGCTGAGGCGCATCGGGTGAAGCTCTGCGGCGAGAATCTTCTTGGCGCCCGCGTGACGGGCAATGGCTATCGCGAACACGCCGATGGGCCCGCAGCCGTTGACCAGCAGCGTATCCCCCTCGGGGGCGACCTCCTGCACCCCGCGCAACGAGACGCCGAACGGTTCGAGCAGGCAGGCCAGCTCGGGGCGCAGATCCGTTCTGAGCGGATAGACCGACCGAGCGGGGATGACGGCGTACTCCGCAAAGCACCCGTCAACGCGGTGTCCGAACAGCACCAGGTTCTTGCAGATGTGCTGGAGGCCATGCGTGCACTGATAGCACGTTCCGCAGGGGATGTGCGTCTCCGCGCAGACGCGCGCGCCGACGGAAATGCCCGCGACGTCGTCGCCGACGTCAACGACCTGCGCGGAGCACTCGTGCCCGGGGATGAACGGCAGCCCCTGGATGAGCTCCTGCGCAAGCGGGTCCCACTTGTGGACGAGCACGTCCGTTCCGCATATGGCGGCCCGTTCGATGCGCAGCAGCACCTCGTCGGGTCTCGGCTCGGGACGCGGGACGCGCACGTAATCGTATCCGCGTCCGGCCCGCGTCTTCACCACGGCCATCATCGTAGCTGCGTCTTCCACGGTAGAGCTCCTTCGTGCTTCCCAGGCCAGATCGTGCAATGCACTACGTTACGACTCAATCCGCGGGCGATCAAACGCCCGGCGCGCGGAGACGGCGCTTGAAGGCCAGCCTTGCCCGCCCTATCATTACGTCCCCCCTTTCGGAGGACCGAAGATGGCGGACGCAGTCACGTACCTTCTCACGCGGACCGACGTGGAGGAGGCGCTGGGCATGCCCGAGGCGGTCTCCGCCGTGGAGGCAGCCTTTCGGGCCTACGCGCAGGGCAAGGCGCAGATGCCGCCCAAACCTTACCTGAACTTCGAGACGGGCGACCTGCGGATCATGCCCGCGTACCTGCCGGAGCTGGGCCTTGCGGGGGTGAAGCTCGTGAACGTCCATCCGGACAACGTCGAGCTCCCCACCGTGATGGGGACGCTTGCCGTGTTCGACCCGGGGACGGGATTCCTCCTGGCGATCATGGACGCGACATACCTTACGGCCGTGCGGACCGGCGCGGCGGGGGCCATCGCCGCGAAGTACCTCGCGCGCACGGATTCCACCGTCGCCTCCTTCGTGGGCGCCGGCATTCAGGCATACACGCAGTTGCAGGGCCTGCTGGTAACCGTGCCGAGCATCGAGAGACTGCTGGTGTGCGACGTCGACGCCGACGCAGCTCGAGCTTTGGCCCACAAAGCACATGAGGAGCATGGCCTGACGGCCGAGGTATGCTCGCTGGACGACGCCGTGCGCAACGCCGACATCCTCGTCACCACCACGCCCGTGCGGAAGCCGATAGTGAAGGGCGCCCTGCTTCGGCCGGGCACACACGTCAATGCCATAGGCGCTGACGCGCCCGGCAAGCAGGAGCTGGAGCACGTCATCCTGGAGTCGGCCAAGATCGTCGTGGACAACTGGGAGCAGGCTTCTCACGGGGGCGAGATAAACGTGGCCGTGACGGAGGGCGTGATCTCCCGCGACGACATCCATGCGGAGCTCGGCGAAGTGGCGGCCGGCCTGAAGCCCGGTCGCGAACGCCCGGATGAGATCACCGTCTTCGACTCCACGGGACTGGCGATTCAGGACCTGGCGTGCGCTGCGCACGTGTACCGCCGAGTGATGGCGGACGAGGGGGCGAAGGCAGGCCTCCGCACCATCGACTTCCTTCAGGGAGATTAGAGGCGGACCGTCCGGGTTGAGTGGCATCCGGTAGGCGCCAAGGTGAACCCATGAGCGCGGGAATGGGGTGCGCATTGTCTTGGTGTTTGTCAGCGCTTCAGAAGCAGGGGGCAGCACTATGCAAGCGGGAAGGCTTCAACGCAGGCTTGCCAGGTTGGCCGGTGAGCCACAGTTCGTCGCCATTGGGATAGGAACGTGCTTAGGCACATCGGCGATTGGCCTGATGGGTTTTGCTGTGGGTTTCTACGTGCTAGCTGTACCGGCGACATTTGTGGCACTCGCAATGGGTGCCTTGACGATAGCGACACATCGCGCGCGTCGCAATGTCATGGTCGGCGAAGCAGAACAGCTTCTCCTGCAGTACTTGAGGAAAACTGGGCTAAGCGGGTTCGACCTACAGGGATTCGCGTCGCGCTCGCATGTTCCAACAGCTGTGCTTCTTGATGCAGCTTTGGCAGTGTACAGCACGTTTCTACGCCACATGCTTGATGACATGAGGATCACGTCGCACGAGAGGAAGAAGCTGACGCATCTTGCGGAGAAGCTTGGTATTACTGAGTCGGACGCTGCCAGGATGGAGCAGAACGTCAAGCGCAAGCTGTACGGTGACGAGCTACAGCGGCGGCTGGCCGACGGAGAGATAACGGCCAGGGAGGCATCTGAACTGCAGGCGGTCCGGCAGGCGCTTGGTTTGACTGATTCGGAAGCGGTTGTTGCCACGTGGCACGATGTGTCGGATGCCTACCGGAGCCTGTTCCGTCGCTACGCATCGGACGGACACCTCTCAGCGCGGGAGCTTCGGGCCCTCCGCCAGTTCGCCGAAGCAACGGGCCTCGGTGCCAGCCAGGCGGCGGCGCTTTCAAGAAAAGACGGGGTAGACTTGTACCGCCGGACTGCCCTCATGGCGTGTCAAGACGGCGAGATCACGCCTGCGGAACTGGAGGAGCTTCAGCTTTTGGAGGAAGTCCTTGCGCTTCCCGGAAGGGAGATAAGAGGCATCAAGGAACAAGTCCGAGCGGTGCAGGAGCTAGCCGAGATCCGGGCTGGCAAGCTACCTGTGATTCGTTCCAGCGGCCTGCTGCTGAGGCAGAACGAAGTGTGCCACTGGTACAGCAAGTGCACCTACCGTTACGACACTAAGGCTCGGACGAGGGAGTTGGCAGGCCGATTGGCGGCCACCAGTCAGCGGGTGATCTTCACCTCGGCGGAACGGAGCTTCGACTTCCCCGTGCGGGACGTCCTGAATACGAGCGCCACCGCCGATGCTGTGAAGCTACAGCTAAGGCGAACTCGCGGGCAGGGCTCGTACTTCGTTGAAGAGCCTTCACGCTTCGAGGCCATTCTCTATGCGCTGGTGCTTCGCGCCAACTTCGCGACTGCTGAGAGAACCGACAGTTCCGCGCGGAGGCACATACCCGACAACGTCAAAGTGGAAGTGTGGGCGAGGGATGGCGGCTCGTGTGTCAGATGTGGGGCCAGGGACTACCTCGAGTACGATCACATAATTCCTGTCTCAAAGGGCGGAGCCAATACCGCGAAGAACGTCCAACTGCTGTGCCGGAGATGCAATCTTGCCAAGGGCGCCGAAGTCGTCTGATGCGTCGGCACCGACGCGTCATGGGGCAAGTAATCCCTAGGATGCGTGAGGGCCGACAGGCAATTCGCAGACGCTGGAGAAGCAGAAGCGTCGGTTGCTCGTCGGTTCCATGCCGCCGGAGTGCCTTTGCTGGCACTCTGATTGCTCTTGCGCTGGTGTTCTGGCCTGGGATCGGCTGGGGAATGGGCGGCCACGGAGGGCCAGAACAGCATGCGATCTTCGATGCTCGCCCTGACGGCGGCGATGCCCGGTGGAGGACCTTCACGCGGGCCGACTACGAGCGTGCCCATGGTCCTTTGGTCTGTTTGCAGGGCGCAAGCCCGTAACGGGTCCTCGGTATTGCATGCGGGCGGGCACGTGCGAGTTGGCGGCGGTTGACTTCGTCCCTTGAGCGCGGGCACGGCCCGCGGCGCGATGGAAGGAGGCGTTCTGATGGGTGCGAATGACGCAAGGATGAAGACGGCCGGTCTGGCGGCCCTGGTGGTGCTTGGCCTGGCCGCCATGTTGATGATCGGCGCGAATGGTGCAGCAGGCGGCCAGTGGGCGGCCGTCCCCGTCGTCCGCAGCGGCGAGACCGTGGGCGCGCTGTTCGTCAGCCCCAACGGGGTGGTCTACAGCGCCACGGTCGACCGCACGGAACGGCAAGTGATGTCGGGGCGTGTGTCTGCGTTCGCTGAAGCTATGCGCGATTCCGATTACGTCGAGTTCGAGAGGCTCCAGAGGCTCCAGCCTTGAGCCGTTCCGAGTTGTTGCTGATAACTTGAGCGAACAGGGGGGTCGCCGAGATGCCTGCGAGAGCGATTCTGGCAGTCGTGCTGGCTTTGTGTGCGGCGGGGGTCTCTGCCCGAGATCAAGGCGCGGCGCCGTTCCTGGGCTTGCGGGCGCTGGTGGTGGAGCCCGAGAACTCCTGGGGATGGGACACGGCGATCCTGAGCGCGCTGAAGGAGGAAGGCTTTGACGTTACCTACGGTAGGATACCGGTCGATCCTGCCTCTCTCGACCGCTATGCCCTGGTGGCGCTGAGCATCAAGCGCCAGCTGACGGACGCCGAGGCGGGCGCTCTCAAGCGGTACGTTGCAGAGGGCGGCGCTGTCTACGGAAGCTGGGGCGGCCCGATGGGTACCCCGGGGTTCCTGAAGGAGGTGTGCAAGGTCGGCCGGACCAGGAGCGTATGGATCAAGGAGCTTGTGCTCCTGGAAAGCCCCCTGACCGTAGGATTTGCGCCTGGCCCCGTGGCGTTGCCGGACCACATCGGCCACACCGAGGCGGCCGAGCGCGGTTACGAGATCGTCTCGGTCGAGCCCGCTGAGGGCGGCGTTCCCGTGGCCAGGGATCCGGAGGGTAACGCGCTCGGCGTGCTGGCCGAGTACGGCGAGGGCAGGACGGCCGTCCTGGGCTTCGGGCCCGAGCAGGACAAGCGCTGGGCCGACCCCGACCTGGCCCCGACCATGTTCGACAACCTGTTGGGCTGGCTGCTTGAAGAGAAGCTCAAGACGGGACAGCGGGAATGGTCGGGCCGCATCAGCGTCGCGCTGCCGGCGCGCGCCCGTGTCCGCGAAGTGCTCGTCGACGGCAGGCGCGTGGCTGAGCCGGCGGTCAGGCGCATCGGGTCACTAAGGACAATCGAGCTGGACGTGAGCGGGGTCCCCGAGGGAGGCGAGGCCGACGTGCAGGTTCGTTACGAGCCCCTTCAGGCGGCGCGGAACGTCGATGCAGTCATCCACCTGCCATGGGGCGTTCTCCGGGCGGGGGCCAAGTCACCCGCTCGCCTTGCCGATTACGTTGAATCGCTGAATGCCACGGTTTGCCAGCCGCTCCTGCGCGACGGCAGCGGCCGCGCGTGGTACGCAGGCGTGCCTGACGACAGGCATGACGAACTGCTCGTGGCACAGTACGAAGGCAACTTCCTGGCGGACCTCATCCAGGAGCTCCACCGGCGGGGCATCAAGGTCATCGGCGGAGTGTACTTCGATAATGTCACGCCCCTTCGGCAGTACCCGGAGGTCAAGCGAATAGACGCGAAAGGCGAACCCATCAAGAGCCGCTATGACCAGTTCCAGGCGTGCTTCAACAACCCCAAAGGGCAGGAGCACACGCTGGCCACCGTCCGGCACCTGCTGGACAACTACGATCTGGATGGGCTCATCCTGGACGACAACTTCGAGCTCGACAAGACCGAGTGCTACTGCCAGTACTGCAAGGATGGATACAGGCGCTACTGCGAGGCCAGGGGGATCGCGTACGAGGACCCGGCGGGCCTCTCGGGGGCGGATGCCGAACACTGGCGTCAGTACAAGCGCGAGCGCACGCGCGAACTGGGCGCCGAAGTGCGCCGCATCGCCGCCGAACACGGCCTTCCGGCCGGGGGGTGGACGGGCGCCAGCATGGACTCCGTGCACCTGTTCAAGCCCTTTGACTTCCTGGGACTCATGGTCTACACGCAGCCGCCCCGCGCGGCGCGCGCCATGCTCGAGGCGGCCGGCGAGCGCGACGTGATCTGCTTGCTGTGGGCTCCGGACTCCGATCCTCGGAGGATGGAGAGGGAAGTGCGCGACGCAGTGCACACGGGCTGTGCGGCGGTTGGCTTCTGGATCCGAGGCGAGGGCGGCGGCTACGAGATGGACCCCGAGAGGACGCAGGCCATGCGCCGGGCCCTCGGCAGCGTCGAGGAGGAATGGCTGGACTTCTATCGGGGGAACGTCGTCTCCGGCGATGGCCGATTCGCCGTCCTGGACGGGAAGGTCGGCCGGGAGGAGTTGCGGCTGCGGATAAGGAACACCGGGAGCATCGTTTCCGACAGGATATCGGGCCGCCTGGACGTGTCTGCACTGCAGCCGGCCGGCTGAGCGGGGGCCGAGCGGGAAACCGCCTTGACGCAGACCGGTACGGGCCGTAGTGTAATGGCCGAATAAAGGCATACGGGACAGCGTATTAGTGCTACTTTGTCATGTTCGCCAGTTGCGGGCCAAACCAGTAGCGCTTTTGCTGTAGGTGCTCTTTGAAGACCTCGCCGTTCTGCGGAAGCCAGCACTCCAGCAAGCGCTGCCTCAGGTAGTGGCGAAGCGCCATCAGGGCTTGGCTGACGGTGAGCCCCCTTTTTCGCGCCACCGTCCCAGATGGCCCCGCCGGCGCAGCGGCACCAGAAAGCCGTAGGCCACAAAGACCAACTGCCAGTGCCTGACGATGATCTCCAGGTACCGCACCTGGTGCTGGCCGGCCCCGAGGTCACACTTGCCCTCACGGTAGAAGACCTCCACCCAGTTGCGTAGCGCGTAGAGCCTGGCCACCGTAGCGTTGCGAAGCTGGGCGATGTTGGTTAGCAGGGAGCGAAGGTCCTCGTCCGCGTCGGGCTCGTCGGGGCAGTGCGGCACGACCACCCCGCGGCGTTCCAGCAGAAGCTCAGGGACATGGAGGACGAGCGGGCGGGCGAAGGTGTTCTGGGTCTGGGCTTCACGATGGACGACCTGGACTCGCTCGAGCTCGACTTGCCGGACCCCGAGCTTGCCGGCAGGATCCGACACGCGCTCAAGGAGTTGGTCCTGGGGCTCGAGGAATTGCAGGACAGGGCGAAGGCCATCGCGCCGCAGACGAGCGTCATCAGCGGAACGCACCGGGAGCAGTGCTACCAGATGGAGTGGTCGTCCGAGCTACGCAGATAGCCCCCGCGCACCGCGGCTGGCGGAGTCGGCGCGGTGAGGATTGCTGCGGCACCATCTCATTGACACGTCCAGCCGGGCCGTGTACCTTCGGAAGTAGAGATAGGCTCACCTACCTCGCGGAAGGAGAGTGCCAGATGGGGGAAGAACTCGGCGAAGCTATCGAGAGAGCCAGGAAGCTCGAGCTGGACGGGATAGAGTTCTACACGGACGCCGCGCAGAAGTGCAGCGTCCTGCCGGGCAAACGAATGTTCGAGTCGTTCGCAGCCGATGAACGACGGCACTTGAAGATCATTGAAGATGTGGCCAAGGGGTTGGGCGTCGACGTTGACCAGCTCCCCATGCCCAGGGATGAGATACGCACGCTCTTCAGCGAAGCGACCGAGACGCTGGACGACGACGTTCGGGCCAGCGCCCAGGAGAGGGACGCCGTCCGGATCGCCTTGGACATGGAGGCCAAGAGCTTCCAGCTCTACAAGGAAGCTGCCGCCGAGGCGACGGAGGAGACGCCACGGAAGCTGTTCGAAAGGCTGGCCCGCGAGGAGAACCAGCACTACGAGATGCTCGAGAACACCCTGGAGTACCTGAGCAGCAACAAGGAATGGTTCATGTGGAACGAATGGGCCCTCATCGTCGGCGATCAGAGCAGCCTGGGCCAGGGGTGAGTGGCGGGGGATGTTCGCTCGATCGTCTCTTGGGGTAGATGCGTTGAAACTCGCGACGCGTCTGGAAGAGCGCGCAGGGGGCTAGCGGCGACACGAAGCACAGGAGCCCGCCGAGCACGCGGCGCAACTGGTTGAGGAGCCGCTGCTCGACGACCTGGACGCGCCTTCGGAGTGAGCGGCGAAGGTGGAAAACGCCTTCCGCAGCTTGCGGCTGCCACACGCGTTGCATGAGTGCCTGGCCGTTTGGCCGGCCCGTTCCAGGAACTCGCTGGTCTCCCCGCACCGCGCGCAGACGTATTCGTATATGGGCATCTCTGACCTCTAGTCGTGCTTCTACCCTCGTGGTTTCCATGCTACCTGGAGAGGCCGGCTGTGTCAAAGCGTCGGCGGCGGGCCGCCGTTGAAAAGGGGGTCGTCGAATCGTATAGTCGGCGTCGTGCCGCACCCAGAACGCCAGGCCAGATCTGTCCGGTAGGGGAGAGATGGAGCCCGGGAACTTCGCTGACGCGCTGATCGAGGCCGTCCGGCGCAAGCAGAGCCAGGTGGTCGTGGGGCTGGATCCCAGACTTGAGCGGCTGCCCGCCGAGCTCCGGCCTCGTGTTGATGATCGAGCGAGCCCCGCTGCCGCGGCGGACGCCATTACGGCGTTCAACCGGGCCGTGGTGGATGCCGTCGCGGAGCATGCAGTCGCCGTCAAGCCTCAGATCGCCTTCTACGAGCAGTGGGGCTGCGAGGGGATGAGGGCCTACGCGGACAGTCTGAGCTACGCCCGCGAGCGGGGCCTCTTGGTGATCGGCGACGTGAAGCGCAGCGACATTGCGAGCACGGCCGAGGCGTATGCGGCGGCGCACCTGGGTTCGCCCGACGCCTCTGCCGCGCCGGACTTCGTCGCGGACGCCGTCACCGTCAACCCCTACCTGGGGAGCGACGGCGTTCAGCCTTTCCTGGCGGCTGCCGCCGCGCAGGGGCGCGGTGTCTTCGTGCTCGTCAAAACGAGCAACCCCTCTTCGGCTGAGCTCCAGGACCTGGACTGCGGGGGCCTGCCGCTCTACGAGCGCGTTGCGGGCCTCGTGGCACAGTGGGGGGAAGCTTGGCGCGGCGAGAGGGGCTACAGCCTGCTCGGGGCCGTCGTGGGGGCGACGTATCCGGGCGAGCTG
>CAZSET010000063.1:0-1692 GCA_964605915.1 uncultured candidatus Brocadiaceae bacterium
GGTGCGGGGCGGAACCGTGAAACGCGGCGACGCGATCGAGCACCTGCCTCGGCCCTTGCGGTTCCGCGTAATCACCCTCAGCGACCGGGCTTTCGCAGGGGACTACGCCGACCGCAGCGGCCCCACGATCAGAGAGCTTCTGGAGGAGTTCCTGGAAGGCTCGCGCTGGCACGCCCAGATCGAAACGGCCGTGCTGCCCGACGACGCGGAGCAGCTTCTGACGGCGCTGACGGACGCGCGGGATTCGGGCGTCGACGTGGTGTTCACCACCGGCGGCACGGGTGTCGGCCTGCGGGACGTGACGCCGGAGACGGTGACGGACATCTGCGACAGGATGATCCCCGGGATCATGGAGGCGATACGCGTCAAGTTCGGCGCGGACAATCCGCGGGCGCTGCTCAGCCGGAGCGTTGCAGGCGTTGCGGGCACGACAGTCATCTACGCGCTGCCGGGCAGCGTCCGCGCAGTCGAGGAGTACGTGAGCGAGATACTGGCCACGATGGAGCACCTGATTCTGACGGTGCACGGGCTGGACGTGCACTGACTTGCGAGCCCAGGAGCGGGCATGTGGGCGATGAGGAAGCACAGCAAGGGCCGGGCGGCCGACAGCGCACGACGTTGGACGTCGAGGCGTGGCGGCTGACGAGCGGCGCGCCGCCGGCGAGGGAGCGTAACGAGGTAGCCATCGAAGCGCCGGTCGTGATCGACGTGCAGGATGTCGGCACCTACAGCCTGGCTTGCACGCCGACGGACACGCGCGCGTTGGCCGTCGGCTTCGCCTTCACTGAGGGCATCATTCAGGGCCGGGACGACGTCATCCTGCTATCCGACTGCGAGGAGGACCCCGGCCTGGTGCGCGTGCAACTGGCGGACAGCCGCAATGTCCGGGCGCCGGAAAGGAACCTGACGGTCCTGACGTCCTGCGGCATCTGCGGCAGCCGCCAGGCCGTGGAGGCCTTCCTGAATGCAGCCCCTCAGGTGGGCGATTCGCTGCGGCTGTCGCCCCAGATCCTCCGGGGAGTCTTCGAGGAGATGCAGGCGCGGCAGCAGCTTTTCGCGCGGACGGGCGGCACGCACGCAGCCGCCGTCTTCAATGCTGAAGGCGCGATCATGGCGTTCGCGGAGGACGTGGGACGCCACAATGCCCTCGACAAGGCGATCGGCACGTGCGTCCTGTCCGATCTCAGCACGGCGGGCTGTGGCGTGGCGCTTTCGGGCCGGGCCAGTTTCGAGCTCGTGGCAAAGGCTGCCCGGGCAGGGATCGAGATTGCGGCTGCGGTGTCCGCCCCCACGTCCCTGGCAGTCGAAGGGGCGGAGCGCTCGGGCATGACGCTCTGCGGCTTCGTCCGGGGCGACCGGGCGACCGTTTACACCCATGCGCACCGGATCGTGCCGGAGCCCGGCACTCGATAGCGTCGCATGCTTCCCGCGGGCAGGCCGTATCCGCCGGGAACTGAAGCGAAGGAGGGCAACACGTGAGCGCAAGGTGGGCGTTGGCAGTGATTGTCATAATCGGGCTGGTTATCGTCGTCGCGCTGATGTTCGCGTCCGGCAGGTCGGCGCAGGAGGCAGGCCAGGGGGCACGCCCCCGCGAGTTGATCGTCTTCCACGCGGGTAGCCTGTCGGTTCCCTTCCGCGATCTGTCCGACCTTTTCACGCAAAGGCATCCGAACGTGTCGGTCAAAGCGGAGG
>CAZSET010000063.1:1702-17227 GCA_964605915.1 uncultured candidatus Brocadiaceae bacterium
CGGGCCTTGTTGCGGATCATCCTGCCCAGCGGGTTCTCCGGCAGCCGCGACACCGCGCGCAAGGTCAGCGACCTCGGGCGCCGTTGCGACGTGCTCGGATCGGCCGATTACAAGGTCGTCGAGAACCTGCTCATGCCGGAGTTCGCGGACTTCAACATCCGCTTCGCGACCAACTGCATGGGCATCGCCTACACCGACGCCTCGCGCATGGCGGACAAGATCGGGCCCGAGAGCTGGCCCGACGTACTGCTGGAGCCGGACGTGGCATTCGGCCGGTCGGATCCGGACAGCGATCCATGCGGATACCGGACCGTGATGGTCTTTCAGCTCGCCGAGAGGCACTACGGCAAGCCCGGACTGGCCGCGCGCCTGGAGGAGAAACACGGCGGCAGGTTCATACGTCCCAAGGAGACTGACTTGCTGGCCCTGCTGGAAGCGGGGGAGATCGATTACATGTTCATCTACCGTTCGGTGGCCCGGCAGCACGGGCTCAGGTTCCTCGAACTGCCCGACGACGTGAACCTGGGATCGGCGGAACTCGCGGAGGTCTACGCCGCCGCGCAGGTGAAGGTGACGGGCAAGGAGCCCGGCGAGTTTCTCACGCGCATCGGCGCGCCCATCGTCTACTCCGTGACGATCCCGAAGAACGCGCCCAGTCCCGATCTGGCGGAGGAGTACGTTGCCCTCCTGCTGTCGCCGGAGGGACAGCGGATCATGGACGGCAACGGACAGGCCCCCATCGTGCCGCCCCTGACCGACGAGTATGACCGGCTGCCGGCAAGCCTCAAGCCCTTCTTTGACCGACCGGAGGAATGACGTGACCCATCTGAAGTTCCCGTACAGCTAACCTGTCATCCTGAGTCCCGCACCGGCGGGACGAAGGATCTTCCGCTCTGGCTCCGGCACGGCGAGATGCTTCGTTCGCCATAGAGCGAACTCAGCATGACATGGGCCAGGGAGGAGGCAGCCCCGTCTCAAGTCACAAGGGAGGACCCGCGATGTCTGTAGACCAGGTCAGGCGGCACGGCCGCGGCAGCCCGTGGTTCGGGCTCATCATGGCCCTGCTGGGTTCATGTGTGCTGCTGCTCATCGTGGCCCCATTGCTGGGGCTGGTTCTCTCGTCGTCCTCACCCGAGATCCTCGGCGCATTGAGGGACGAAGAGGTCACGGCGTCCATACGGCTGACCCTGGCGGCCGCGCTGGCCGCAGCGGCGGCGGGCACGCTGACGGGCGTCCCGCTGGCCTACGTGCTCGCCCGCAGGCGCTTTCCCGGTCGGTCGGCGCTGCTGGCCGTCATCGACCTGCCCATCATTATCCCGCACTCGGCCGCCGGCATCGCACTGCTGACGCTGATCGGCCGGCGCTCGATTCTGGGCTCGGCCTTCGGCAGCTTCGTCGGCACTTTCCAGGGGATCGCCGTCGCGATGGCCTTTGTGTCCATGCCTTTCCTGGTGAACGCCGCACGGGCCGGCTTCGAGGCGGTGCCCGAAAGGCTGGAGAAAGCGGCGCGAACTCTCGGGGCTTCTCCCGCCCGTGTCTTCTTCACGATCTCCGTGCCGATGGCATGGCGGGACATCCTGTCCGGCGTCATCCTGATGTGGGCGCGCGGCATCAGCGAATTCGGCGCCGTCGTCATCATCGCCTACCACCCCATGACCACGCCCGTGCTGGTCTTCGAGCGGTTCAACGACTACGGGCTCGCCTACGCCAGGTCTGCGGCGGTGGTTCTGATCCTCATCTGCGTGACGATCTTCGCGGTCCTGCGCTTCGTGGCCAGGACGCGTCGCGGGGAGGCCGCACGAGGTGCTTGAGCTGCGCAACATCTCCAGGAGGTTGGGTGAGTTCTCCCTGACCGACGTCAATCTGCGCCTCGCCGCTGGCGAGTACTTTGTGCTGCTCGGTCCTTCGGGGGTGGGCAAAACAGTGCTGCTGGAAATCGTGGCGGGCCTCATGCGGCCGGACTCCGGTCGCATCGTCTGGCAGGACGTGGACATCACCGACGCCCCGCCCGAGGCCCGGGGTTTCGCCGTCGTCTACCAGGACTACGCCCTGTTCCCCCACATGAGCGTCGCGCGCAACATCGCCTACGGTCCGCTGGCGCAGGGGCTGGGCCGGCGCGAAGCCGCCAGCAGCACGCGGGAGATCGCCGAGCAAGTCGACATCGCCGACCTGCTGGGCCGCCGTCCGCCGAGCCTGTCCGGCGGGGAGCAGCAGCGAGTGGCCCTGGCGCGGGCGCTGGCGACCCGGCCGCGCGCGCTGCTGCTGGACGAACCCCTCTGCTCCGTCGACGCCAACCTGCGCGCGCGCCTGCGCAAGGAGCTCAAGCGCATCCACAACGACAGCGGCACCACTTTCCTGCACGTAACGCATGACACGGACGAGGCGCTGTACCTGGCGGACCGGGTCGGCGTGATGCTGGGCGGCACCGTCCGGCAGGTGGGCGCCTCCGAGGAGCTTTTCCGCAGGCCGTCAGACCCGGACGTCGCCGCGTTCCTCGGCATGAGGAACATCCTGCCCGTGACGTTCGTCCGCCCGGGCGTGTGCTCTGCACAGGGCGTCGAGGTCCACGCCGTCGCCGCCGACGAGGGGACGTCCTTCATCTGGATCCGCCCCGAGGAGGTCCTGCTCTCCAGGCAGGCCTTCGACTCGAGCGCACGGAACCAGTTTCGGTGTGAAGTGCGGGAGTGGGAGTACGTCGGTTCTCTGCTTGCCGTGCACGTGGCCAGCGAAGAGCTCGGCCTGACGGCCCTCATCACCCACGAGTCCTTCAAGACGCTCCGCGTGCAGGCAGGCGCAGAGCTCTACTGCACGTTCAAGAGCTCGGCCGTGCACTGCTTCTGAGCACCCATTGCCCGGCGTGATCTCACGGCGGATCCGCAGCGACCGGGCGCCAGGTCGGCTCCTCCCACGGGGCCTCGCTGGATGGATACATCAGCTTGACGGCCGGCGTGAAGCAGCCATCGTCGGTGTGCAGCCGGGCTTCCACCTGGGCCTCGATGCCCGGCGGCAACTGGGCGACTTCGGTCTCCTCGCGCCATTCGCTCCAGTCGTCGCCGGCTGAGCGCGTCCGGGCCCTGAAGCCAACGAAGGTCCCGAACGGCGCATCCGCCAGCGTCATCAAGCGCACGATGCGCCTGGGACGCCGGCCGCAGGTGAAGGTGCGTCGGACGGTCCCCTCGCGGACGTAGAGCGTGCGGGCCCGTCGCTTCAGCCACGGACGGAACCCGGTGAAACCACCCTCGGCCTCCTCACCCGTGAAGGCCTCCACGATGCGGTGCTCGACGTCGAGCGGCATGAGGTCCGGCGGGTAGATCTCCACGTAGGCGGCGTCGTACAGCCGGGCGAGGCGGATCAACTCGACCCAATCGCCCTGGGGCCGCCAGCCCCCGCCCGCGTTCGTGCCCAGCGCCTGGAACGCCAGGTTCACCAGGCCGTAGGCCGCGTTGACGTCGAGCTCGTGGCCCCACGACACGGTCTGGACGCCGGTGTTGGCGAGCCCCCACCCGTTGGACTGAATGTAGAGGAACGGGCTGCGCCGACCGAGGCGCTCCACGGCCCTCGCAGTCAGGGGACCGGTGATGTCCAGCTGGCCCTTCTGCGGGTACTTGCCCGAGTAAGGCAGCTCGGCGACCTTGCCTTTCAGGCAAAACTCCTCGATCAGCACGTCGAGCTGCTCGACCATCCCCCGCACGAACTTCGCCGGCGTGTAATCGGGCGGCAGCGGCGCGCCGCCCTGCGGGTGGAAGATTTCGTCCCACGGCCCGGCCGACCACGTTCCATGGTAGACGGTCACGAGCGGCTCGTCCTTATAGCGCTCGCACATCGCCCGGTAGACCTGGCGGAGCTGCTTCAGGAACTCGGGGTTGTCGTAAGGCACCGGCACGCGGAGGGGCAGCGTCCCCTGGCCGGCGCCGGTCCTGTGCTCGGTGGCATAGAAGCGCACACCCGCCCCCTCGAACCAGCGAGGGCAGTGCTCCCCGCCAAGCACGCGGACGTGCAGCGTCCGATGGGCGTCCGGATGCGCCGCCTTATACTTCCGGACCTCGCCGAGCACCGCGTCAAAGCCGGACCAATCGAACCGCTCGTCCGCCGGCTCCAGCTCGGCCCAGCGAATGCGAACGGAGGCGGCGTCCAGCCACGGCACCTCGTGGAAGGCACGGATCACCTGCGGCGGCCACTTGCCCTGGTGAAGCAGGACGACGCCTTCCACGTTCGGACCTGCGGCCAGGACGTAGGCTCCGTCCCGCTCGACCACGTTATCCAGCAGGGCCATGCCCCGCTCGCCCGCCAGAACTGGAGCCGCCCGCACCGCGATGAAGGTAGCAGCCAGAAGCGCCAGACGAGGCCAGACTCTCAACACGCCCGACATCCCGTCCACCTCTTGCAGAAGGTGGCATCAACAGAAGGGCTCCGTCAAGGAGCAGATGATAGTCCAGCGCCAACGGCACGGCAAGGAGAGTGCAGGGCTCTCATGGACGGGGGAGTGAACTCGCAACCCGATCGCGATCCCCTATAATGCCGCACAACGCGACAGCCTGACAAGATAGAAAGGGACGACGCAATGGCCGGACCGAACTTCGTCTTCATACTCATCGACGACCTCGGCTGGAAGGACCTGGCGTGCTATGGCAGCACGTTCTACGAGACGCCGAACCTGGACCGGCTGGCCGCCGAGGGCATGCGCTTCACGGACGCCTACGCGGCCTGCCCCGTCTGCTCGCCCACGCGCGCCAGCATCCTTACGGGCAGGTATCCGGCGCGGGTCGGCGTGACCAACTACATCGGCGGCGACGCCCGGGGGAAGCTCCTCGATGCCCCGTACGTCGACCACCTGCCCCTCGAAGAGCGCACGCTCGCCTCGGCCTTGAAAGGCGCCGGCTACCGCACCTATCACGTGGGCAAGTGGCACCTGGGCGGGGAGCCCTACTGGCCCGAGAGGCACGGGTTCGACGTCAACGTGGCCGGCTGCGGCTGGGGCATGCCGCGCAACGGCTACTTCAGCCCGTGGGGCATCCCGACGCTCGAGGACGGCCCCGAGGGCGAGTATCTGACGGACCGCCTGAGCAACGAAGCGGTGCGCCTGATCCATGGCAATGGGGATGAGCCGTTCTTCCTCTACCTGGCCTACTACGCCGTGCACGTCCCGGTTCAGGCCAAGCCCGACTACGTCGAGCAATTCGAGGAGAAGGCCCGCATCACCGGCCTCGACAAGATCCAGGCCTTCGAAGAGGACGGGCCCTTCCCCTGCGAGCACAAGAAGCACCTGCGGATCACGCGTCGCCTGCTCCAGTCCGATCCGAGCTACGCGGCGATGGTCAAGAGCATGGACGAGGGCATCGGGCGCGTGCTCCAGGCCATCGAGGACACCGGACAGACGGGCAACACGGTCGTCACCTTCACCTCGGACAACGGCGGGCTCGCCACCGCCGAGGGCTCACCTACCTGCAACGCCCCCCTGGCGGAGGGCAAGGGATGGATGTACGAGGGAGGCACGCGCGAGCCCCTCATCGTCAGATGGCCCGGCCGCGTCGAAGCCGGGAGCGTCTGCCAGGCCCCTGTGACCAGCCCGGACTTCTATCCGACCATGCTGGAGATCGCCGGCCTGGACCCGATGCCCGAGCAGCACTGCGACGGGGTGAGCCTGGCGCCCCTGCTGCAGGGAAGAGACGCGCCCGAACCCAGGGCCATTTACTGGCACTACCCCCATTACGGCAACCAGGGGGGCACGCCCGGCTCGTCCGTGCGCGCGGGGGAGTACAAGCTCATCGAGTTCTTCGAGGACGGGCGGCTGGAGCTCTACAACCTGCGCGAGGACATCGGCGAGGAACATGACCTGGCGGAGGACGAGCCGGAACGCGCGGAGGAATTGCACGAAATGCTCATCCGCTGGCGCGAAAGAATCGAGGCAAAGATTCCCGAGCCCAATCCGGACTATCCCCCGTAGTCCGAAGTCCTAAGCGCGCATCACCTTACAGCCCGAGCCGCCCCTTGCACTCGTCCAGGATGGTGACGGTTCGGCTGGCGCCGACGCGGGTGACGCCCAGGGCGCGGACCTCCAGCAGCCGGTCCAGCGTGCGCACGCCGCCAGCTGCCTTCACCTGGACGCGCCCGGGCGAGTGCTCACGCATGAGCTTCAGGTCCTCGTCCGTCGCGCCGCCCGTGCCGTAGCCCGTAGAGGTCTTCACGAAGTCCGCGCCGACCTCGCCGCATATGCGGCAGAGCGCGATCTTGTGCTCGTCTTCGAGGAAGCAGTTCTCGAAGATGACTTTCACCAGCGCCCCGCCGTCGTGGCCGGCCTCGATGACCGCCGCGATGTCGTCCCGGACGAAGTCCCAGTCCTTGCTGAGCACCTTGCCGATGTTGACCACCATGTCGAGCTCCTGCGCGCCGCCCCGGACGCCTTCCCGCGCCTCGGCCACCTTCATTGCCGTCGTGTGCCCGCCGTGAGGGAAGCCGACGGTGATCGTGGGCTTGACCGTGCTGCCGGCCAGCAACTCGACGCACTGCTCAAGGTAGTAGGGCTTGACACAGACGGTGGCGACGTCGTACTCGACGGCGGTCCGGCACCCCTCCTCGAGGTCCTCGTCGGTCATGACCGGGTTCAGGAGGGAGTGATCGATCATCTTGGCGATGTCCTGGTAGGTGTAGTCCATGCTGCTCTCCTTCCGTGAAACCTAAGGCCGCCCGGGGCCATACTTGCGGCCCCACGGAATCGCCCCAGCTCAGCCGATGAACTGCCGGAGGAACGCCGCGCTCTGCCTTACCGCCTGGAGGCGGGTCCTGCGAGACCTTTCATAGGCCCGGTCCTCGACCTCGATGCATACCGGACCATCGTAGCCGATGTCCGTCAGCGCGGAGAAGAACCTGCCCCAGTCCACGTCGCCGAGCCCGGGGAGCTTGGGCGTGTGGAACTCCAGGGGACTCGCCAGGATCCCGACGTCGTCGAGGCACCCCCGATCCACCCGTGCGTCCTTCGCATGGACGTGGAAGATACGGTCGGCGAACTCGCGCAACGGCTTCAGGTAGTCGATCCGCTGCCACACCAGGTGCGAGGGATCGTAGTTGAGGCCGAAGCTCTTGCTGGGGATCTCGTCGAACATGCGCCGCCAGATGGCGGGCGAGTGGGCCAGGTTCTTCCCGCCCGGCCATTCATCGGCGGTGAAGAGCATCGGGCAGTTCTCGATGCCGATACGCACACCGTGGTCCTCGGCGTACTTCACGATGGGAGGCCACCGCTTCTTGAAGACCGGCCAGTTGTCCTCCACGGACCGCGTCCAGTCGCGCCCGACGAAGGTGTTGACCACGCCGACGCCGAGCAGTTCGGCCGCGCGAATGACCTTCTTGATGTGGTTGACGTAGACCCTTGCCTCGCGGCCGTCGGGGGCGAGCGGATTCGGGTAGTAGCCGAGACCGCTGATCTCGACGCCCGCCTCAGCGAGGAGCTCCCGTATCTCAGCCACGCGCCCCTTGCGGAGGCCGACGACGTCGATGTGCGTCACGCCGGCGTAGCGTCGCTCCGCCTTGCCCACAGGCCAGCACATGATCTCCACGCAGGCGAAGCCTTCGGCCGACGCGAACTTCACGACGTCCTTCAGCGACAGGTCCGGCACGATGGCACTGCAGAACCCGAGTTTCATGGAACGCCTCCCTAAAGCTCGACCCAGCGCCCCTCGCGGTGGCTCTTCAGAATGGCCTCGCAGAGGACGATCTCCCGGTGGCCGTCGGCGAAGGTGGGGAAGGTCGCCGGCGCCGAGAAGTCACCGGTCGCCACGTAATCATAGAACGCGCGGAAGCACTGCTTGAACGAGTCCGGGAATCCCTCGTTGTGGCCGCCCGGGAAGTTGGTGAAGGGCGCCACGTTTTCGGACACGAGAGCGGGATCTCTCACCAGGCTCTCGTTCGGCCTATCGCGGTGGCCGATCCAGAGCTCGTTCGGCTGTTGGCTGTCCCAAGCGAGGGCGCACTTCGCGCCGGCGACCTCGTAGCGGAGGCAGTTCTTCCGGCCCGCCGTCACCTGGGAGCACCAGAGGCACCCCCGCGCGCCGTTCCTGAAGCGCAGCACCACGCAGCCGTAGTCCTCCGTGTCGATCGTGACCGGCTCGGTTTCGATCGCTTTCTCCATCTTGGCCGTGAAGGTCTCGACCTCGCCCGTCGGACGGCGACGCACCGGGAAGACGGTCTTCAGGTCCGCCAGCACGGCCTCGACCTCCAGGCCGGTGATGGCGTGCACGAGGTCCAGCCAGTGCGTGCCGATGTCCGCGACGGCCCGCAGCTCGCCCCCCTCGGAGGCCAGCACGCGCCAGTTGTAATCGGTTTCGTAGAACAGCCAGTCCTGCACGTAGCTGCCGCAGACGGAGTAGACGTCCCCCACGTCGCCCCGGCGGACCATGTCGGCAGCCTCGAGGTTAAGGGGGTAGAAGCGGATGTTGTAGTTGACGCCGGCGGCCAGCTCCGCCCGGTCGGCCAGCTCCACCAGCTCCGCCGACTCATCCGAGTTCATGGCCAGCGGCTTCTCGCAGATGACGTGCTTGCCGGCGCCGAGCGCCGCGCGCGCCATCTCGAAGTGCAGCCGGTTCGGCACGGCCAGATGCACGGACTCGGCGTCCGCGTCCGCCAGCACCTCCTCAAAGCTATCGTAGGCCTTCGGCAGGCCCAAGGACTCGGCCGCCGCCCAGGACTCCTCTTCGTCGACGCCCAGGATGCCGGTGACGCGGATCCCGAGGCGTCTGAGCGCCTCCACGTGAACGGGCCCGATGAACCCCGCGCCGACCACGGCCACGCCGATGTCGTACATGACGCCTTACCTCCCTTGCGGTTGCCGATGCCTCAGGCCCGGGGGTGCCCCGGCCCCCGTTCACGCGATACGGTAGTCCCGCCCCAACGGACTGTCAAGCGCGCTGGGCGGGCCTCAATACTGCGGCGTGACCTTGAACAGCTTAGAGCCATGCGGCTCCACCACGTCCGAGAAGCTGCGCGTGAACTCGCCCCGATCTTCTCGAGCCCAGAGGTCCCGAACGATGGCGGGGCGGCGGTCGTGGAGGCCGAGCGCCTGCCACGAGGCGCCGAGCCGGCGCCGATGCTTCGGATTCCGATTGAGGAAGCCGACCGCCACCGATCCATCCGCCAGCACCTTCTTCCAGACCTCCCCCTTGTGGCCGTCGTGGCCGAGGCAGTAACCCTGGCGACCCAGCGGGTCCTGGTTTACGGCGATGACCTCCGGGGCGGTCAGTAGCTCCCTGGTAGCTTCGCCCATGTTGCGCACGTCGCAGCCGACCATCAGGGGCGCGGCCAGCATACACCACAGGCTGAAGTGCGTGCGGTACTCCTCGTCCGTGCAGCCGCCGCGCGCCACGTTGCCCTCTCCGTGCATGCCGACGACCAGCATGTCGGGGTCGTTCCAGTGTCCGGGCCCGGCGAACTTCTCCAGCCCCGACTGCCGCTCGAAGCCGATGTTCTCGACGGACTCCCAGCTATCATTGATGTCGCCGGTGGTGCGCCACATGTGCGCGCCGGCCCGCGGGGCGGCCCAGTGCCACGGCTCCATCGTGCCCCACTCGCAAACGCTGAAGACGATGGGCCGGCCCGTGGCGCGCAGGGCCTGCCCCATCTTCTCGTAGAGCGCAATGCCTTCCACGCCCGGTGGCTTGTAGCAGAAGTCGTACTTGAGGAAGTCCACGCCCCATTCGGCAAACGTGCGGGCGTCCTCCTCCTCGTAGCCGAAGCTGGCTGGCTTGACGCCGCACGTATGGGTGCCGGCGCATGAGTAGATGCCGAACTTCAGACCGCGTTCGTGCACATAGTCCGCCAGCGCCTTCATGCCGCCCGGGAACTTGTCGGGGTCCGGGACGAGGCGCCCGTAGGCGTCGCGCTCGTCCGCCTCCCACAGGTCGTCGATCACCACGTAATCGTAGCCGGCATCCTTCAGGCCCTGGGCGACGAAGGCGTCCGCCGTCTCCCGCACAAGACCCTCGTTGATATTCGCGCCGAACGTGTTCCAGCTATTCCATCCCATCGGGGGAGTCTGGGCAAGCATGAGTGCTCCTCGTTTGAGCAAGGCGGGCATCAGGGCATGCCGCCATCGAGGGCGACGCCGCGACAGAGTAACCGCTCGCCCCGCAGCCTGCAACGGAACCCGCGCCGGCGGCAGTCAAGTTGACAGAACGCCGCGCTGCCCATACCATCAGTTATTTCGTGCGAGCCCGCACTATTATGGAAGGACAATGGGCAACTCCCGTACGGACAATGACGCAGGTGGCGGGCCCCCTGAGGCGGGCCTGGACTTCATCCGCCAACTCGTCGCCGAGGGCGTGCGCAACGGCCGGTTCGACGGGCGCGTGCGCACCCGGTTCCCCCCGGAGCCCAACGGCTACGCCCACATCGGCCACGCTAAGGCCTGCTGGTTGAACTACGGCCTGGCCAGGGAGCACGGGGGCACCTTCAACCTGCGGTTCGACGACACGAACCCTCTCACCGAAGAGGAGCAGTACGTCGAAGCCATCGTGGAGGACCTCCGCTGGCTCGGCGCCGATTGGGGAGACCGGCTCTTCTTCGCCTCCGACTACTTCGAGCAGATGCACGAGTATGCCCTCCAGCTCGTCCGTCAGGGCGACGCTTATGTCTGCGACCTGAGCCCCGACGAGGTGAGGGACTACCGCGGAACTCCGACCGAACCGGGGCGCAACAGCCCTTATCGCGAGCGATCGGCGGAGGAGAATCTGGACCTGTTCCAGCGCATGCGGGCCGGGGAGTTCCCCGACGGCAGCCGGACGCTGCGTGCCCGCATCGACATGGCGCACCCGAACCTGAACATGCGCGACCCCGTCATGTACCGCATCCTTCACGCGACCCACTACCGCCGGGGCGACGCATGGTGCATCTACCCGAGCTATGACTGGGCGCACGGCTTAGAGGACTCCATCGAGGGCATCACATACTCGATCTGTTCGATGGAGTTCGAGAACCACCGGCCGCTCTACGACTGGTTCCTGGACCGGCTGGGCGTCCACCATCCGCAGCAGATCGAGTTCGCGCGCTTCAACGTCTCCGGCGCCATTACCAGCAAGCGCAGGCTGCTGCCGTTGATCCGGCAGGGCTTTGTGAGCGGCTGGGACGATCCCCGCCTGCTTACGCTTCGGGGGCTGCGTCGGCGCGGCTATACGCCGCAGGCGCTCCACGATTTCCTGGAGCGCACCGGCATATCCAAGACGCCCAGCACGGCGGACATGGCGCTCCTGGAGCATTGCCTTAGGGAAGACCTCAACAAACGCTCCCCACGCGTCATGGGCGTGCTCCGCCCGCTCAAGCTCGTCATAGACAACTACCCCGAGGGGCAGACCGAGGAGATGGAGGCGATCAACAACCCCGAGGACCCGTCCGCGGGCACCCGCACGGTGCCGTTCTCGGGCGAGCTCTACATCGAGCGGGACGACTTCATGGAGGAGCCGCCCCGCAAGTTTTACCGCCTGGCCCCCGGACGCGAGGTGCGCCTGCGCTACGCCTACTTCGTTACGTGCACGGGCGTGGTCAGAGACCCGAAGACGGACGAGGTCGTCGAGGTGCATTGCACCCACGACCCCGCCACCAGGGGCGGCGACGCGCCGGACGGGCGCAAGGTCAAGTCAACGCTGCACTGGGTCTCCGCCCCTCACGCGCTCGATGCGGAAGTGCGGCTCTACGAGCACCTCATAGACGAACCCGCCAGTAGCGAGGAAGCGGGCGAAGAGGACTGGATGGCCCGCCTCAACCCGCACTCACTGGAGGTCCTCAATTCCTGCCGCGTCGAGCCGAGCCTGGCCGGCGCCGCGCCCGGAACGCGCTACCAGTTCGAACGGCAGGGCTACTTCTGCGTCGATCCCGACTCGTCCGACGACAGGCCCGTCTTCAACTGCACCGTCTCGCTGCGCGATAGGTGGGCCCGGCTCCAGAGGGCGAGGGAAAGAACGGCCGATTAGGTTATCAGTGGCCGTCGCCGGCATACAGGAAGTGTGACTGCTCCGGACTTCTTGCCCCGCCAACGCAGCGGTAAGGTCAGGCCGGGCCGGCCAGGAAACGCCGGCGGATGATCTGCCACCTTAATGTCTCGCCATGCCCTTCAGGCCATTCATCGGCTGCCACGCCGCGGCGCAAAGCGCCGCCGAGCAGACGGATCTCCTCATCCGTGCACCTGAACAGCACGGCCGGAGCATTACTCCCGAACACGGGCTCCAGGAAGCGTCGCGCGGCCCTCACGGTCGTCCTGGCGCGCACCGCCCTGCCGGCCAGAAAGGCAACCACCCCGACCAGCGGAATCGCGCTGAACAGCTTGACCAAGCCGTTCACGCCCGCAAGCTCCAACCCTGTCCCTGCGACCACCAGGGCGCCGCCGGCCAGCACGGCTGGCGCTTCCCATCCCGCGCTGAACACTCCCCCTGCCGTCCGCCGGAGCGCGCTGGGGGAGAGTCCGTACGCCAGCAACTCCTCGAACTGCCGCTGCTCAAGCGCCGCCCTGGCCACGTGGCATGCCTCGTGCGAGACGAGCTCGTCGCGGTCGTAGATGAGCCAGCGCGCTCGCTCGCGGAACGGTGCCCTGAGAAGCAAGCAGACGCGGAGGCCCTCCTCCCCCGTCTCGTACAGGGTGCTAGCGCCGACGTAGACGGGCATGAGCCTGTCGGAGAAGAAGGCGGGCACCCAGCAAGGGCTGACGCCATAGGCGGCCCGAACCGGCTCCAGGCACTGCTGCAGAAGCTCGCCGGGGACGACTTGCTCGGCCGCGAAGGTCTCGCCGAACAGCCGGACCTGTCCCTCGTGCTCGAGCTCGTCGCGGACGCCGCGCGCCCATTCCAGGGTGCGCAGCGCAGACTCACGAAAGGCAGCGGGCTCCTCGCCCGGGGGGAGGACGAAGCCCTGCTCGTCCAGCTCAATCAATTCATGCAGAAGGTCGTCCATGGGGGAGCTGCGCCCGCGCCGGCCGCGTGCACCTACTGCACGACCACGGTGCTCCGGACCCGGCGCTGCATGTCGTTGAGGACGCCCGTGCTCGTGACGGTCGCGCCCGTGCTCGGGTCACCGGAAGTCTGGACGCTGTAGGTTCCGCCGCCCAGGGGCTCGTCGCTGTAAGAGGGCAATACGGCGGGGTTGACGTTCAGGTCGTAGAGCGCGCGCTGCCTGCCGGCTTCGGCCAGGAAGAAGGCCTTGGCATTGTCGACCTCTTTACGCACGAGGATCCATTCGTGAACGGCGACCGAGAGGTACGCGAGGCCCAGAACCAGTATGACGACGAGCATGATGATGGCGGCGCCCAGGGCCATTCCGTCCCGGCGGCCAAGAAGCTGTCCGATGCCGAAGATACGCCGCTTCATGCCTAGCTCCCGAAATCCGCGAACCGGACGTCGTCCAGGCTTCCAGCCCAGAACCCGCCGGTCCCCTGCTGGGATCCGACGTAGAGGTCACCGGAGGTGACGGCCGTGCCGGCAGCGTTCGCCTGACCCGCCTTGACGCCGTCGCAGTAGAAGTGGATGCGGCCGCTGACGCCGTCATGTTGCACGTGCACCTCATGCCATCCCGGACTGCTCAGTGCACTGGCAGTGGCGCTATAGTCTCCGCCGCTGAACTGGTAGCGGAACGTGGCGCCCTGGACGGAAACCGCGAAGAAGCCGCTCGGACCGCCCGAGGCGTTTCGGTTGATGATCGTGCCCGTCCCGTTGACGCGGGCGCCGAACGCCACGCGGAGGCCCGAGTCGAGGCTGTCGTTGTCGGGCACGCGCACGTAATCGCTGGCGGACTGCGATCCGAGCCACGCATCCCCGCCGCCCGCCCACGGGTTTCCGTAGACGCCAGCGTTATTGTTGGCCGCGGACGCGTCGTAGGTGAACGGGCCGGACCCCTCGGAGAAGTGCCAGGCGCCGCGGTACTGCACGTTGCGAAGCGCCTTGCTGGAGCTCATGGCGACCACGTCGTCGCCTTGCCCGACCTCCAGTTCATACTCAACGTGAGTCATGTAGGGGTAGAAGTGGAGCGAGTCGAGGTTGTCGACGATCTCTTCCTGGTCTCCGTCCGTGTCCATCATCAGCTTGCCGGCGGCGGCGTAAATGGTCCTGGTCTGCCAGGACGCCCCGCTCAGCAGGTTCTCCACGACCAACGAGTCGTCGCCCCCCGTGTCCAGGTAGGCCCAACTGCCTTCGCGAATGGCCAGCTCGATCCAGTAGGCGGCCAGGTCCGCGTCCCGCTGCAACGCCACCTTCTCCTCGCCCTTGCCGACCTCGGCGAAGAAGTAGGTCAGGAGGCTGTAGATGCCCAGCAGGACGATGGCGAGCACGACGGCCGCAATCATGAGCTCGATGAGGGTCACGCCCGCCCGACGGGTCCGCTCGTGCATCTGCTACGGGGCCTCGCTGCGGCCGCTGATGAACGTGACGAAACGCTCCTCTACGGCCTGGTCATTGAAGGTCCAGTTGATCTCAACGGTCACGCGCTTGTACGAATAGCCGCTGGAGGGATCGGTCGCCTCGATCTGCACCTGCGTGGTGATGGCGGCCGTCAGGCCATCAAGCTGCACCTGCTGGGGCGGCATCCCGGGCGCGATGTCGTCGTAGGCCAGTTTGAAGAGTTCCTCAAGGTGCTCGGTGGCCTCGATTTGGCCGAAAGAAGAAAGCCGCAGGACGGATCGTTTGCGGCAACCATTAGTAATAAGACCTTCAAGTTGAGGTTGGCCACCACGTCCACCCCTTATGGGGAAAGCCTTATTATTCGATTGCTGGAACCGAGCGCCAAACCAAAAGACCTGAGTGAACTCGGCATGATGGATAAACAAGTGAGTACCATGGCTGATTTTGCCAATCGAACCCATGGCGTTATCCTGATCGTCGGGCCCACCGGGTCAGGAAAGACGACGACCATCTACAGCTTTCTATCCCATATCGATTGTCAAACCAGAAGCTTGATATCCGTTGAAGACCCCGTAGAATACAATATAGCCTATGCCAATCAACAGCAGGTAAACGAAAAGGCCGGGATTACCTTTGAATCCCTTCTCAAATCTGCCGTGAGGCAGGATCCCGACGTATTATTCTTGGGAGAGGTCAGAGATCCCTATTCTGCCAAGATGTCGATAGACTTTGCCAGCACTGGCCACCTGACCGTCACGACGTTGCATACGTCCAATGCAACCACTGCCATCTTCCGCCTTGAGAGGCTGGGGCTTGACCGGGGGACGATGGCTGATACCATCATCGGCGTTGTTGCCCAGAGGTTGCTGAAAAAGCTTTGTCCCCATTGCAAGCAGGTAGCGCAGATCTCACCGGAAGAAAGAGCAATGCTTGCACCATTTACGGATGAAGTTCCATCTCAAGTTGCGCATCCTGTCGGATGTCCAAAGTGCAACAACACCGGTTACTTTGGCAGAGAAGGGATATATGAGATAATAAAATTTGATCATGAAATCTCTGATATGGTCCGCTCAGGCATGCCTATATCTGAGATAAGAAATTTTATCAGAGACAGGGGAGATTTTCTTATTGGTACCCATGCAGTGGAAAAGACAAAAAAGTT
>CAZSET010000064.1:0-17210 GCA_964605915.1 uncultured candidatus Brocadiaceae bacterium
CCGCCAGAGGTCACCAGCCGTCACTGCCTTTTACACAGAATACTGGACGTTATCCATGGTGCTGGCTCCCCGAGCCCCATGTGCTCGACTGCTGTCCGCACCTGGGCTCTGCACGCTCTCTTGACGAGCTCCCACGCCACCGCCGGTGTCATACCGCCCGGAAGTCCTGGTTCGGCTGCATCTCGGGCGACGGTCTCGGCTATCCTCCGAAGCCCCGCTCCGGCCGGCCCGAGCTTCGTACTGACGGTGACCACCTCGTCCCTCACCTGCTCGAACGACAGCTCTGGAGCTACGAAGTAGTAAGCCGCCTTTCTGCCGACGGGCTTGCGACCCAACCTCACTGCAATGCGAGTACCGCTCCACTCCTGTAACGGCCCGATGGCCGCTGCCAGATCCTCCCGCAGTTTAGGAAGCTGCGTGCGCACCTTTCCAGCATAGGTCTTCAGACTGCTCGCAAGTTCCCCCACCGTATACGGCCCACCTGCCCCTGCAATCGCAGCCAGCAGCTTCTGGCGCGCAGGAGACGTGTAGCTCCTGAACCAACCAGCCTCCACCAAGCAGGTCACCAGAGCCGAGAGAAGCTGATGCTTCAGTTGCTCATCAGGCGTGTCAAGGAAAATCTTCGCGTTTTCCACGACGCCTCACCCCGCATGCATCAACGATACATCAACTCACAATCCCTCTTGCGAACACCGCGCTTACGTGCTGAGCGTTGATGCCTCGTTGATGCACCGTTGTCGTAACCAGTTCGCCACAAAGATGTTATGCAAAGGCATCTCCGCGTTCTCGTGGTATAATGACCCGCAGTTGAGCTTCGTCCGGCGGCGTCAGGACCGTGGGCCGCACGTTCTCGTCCGCTGATCCGGCCGCCACCGGTCGGGTGCGATTATCGCACGACGGGGCGGGAAGCTCAGCCGCGAATGGCGCCGCGGGTGCTGATGACTCGGCCGGGCGCTCGCGGGGAACCGCCTGCTGCGGCCAAACGCACAGGCGGCCCCAGAAGTGCGGGTCTCGAATGGTCAGACAGGTGTGAGAAGGTGAGAGGCACACGGAGGAAACGCCCAAACCACTATGCGGTCCAGACCCGCTTGCCGTTCGCCGACGCGCCGGACACTGCTGGTACCTCTGTCTCAGGGGCGGGACCGCTGGTAATCGGCGGCCACCTGGGACCCGCATGCCGCTATTTCCATTTCGATGCGGGCGGAAACCTGATCCTCTGGGAGTCTTTCGATCCTGCAGACCCCTGGTGGGGAGTCAGGCTCGAAGGACAACCGGACTACCCCGTCATCGTCAGGCGAACAGAGGTCATGCTGCGCATCTTCGGCATCATCGTAAAGGTCGCACCCCTACACCTGCCGGCCCTCATATACGGAGAGACTGGAGCAGGGAAGGAGCTGATCGCTGCGGCGCTTTCGGCCGGGCACGGAGGCCCCTTCGAAATAGTCAATTGTGCTCTCCCTGACGGGGGCGTCAGCTTTGAGGACAGAATGCTCGGTCGCATCGATAGAGTCATTGAGGGTGCTCCTGCGGCGCCGGGTCCCTTTGAGGCTGCCGATAACGGAACGCTTCTCCTCGACAACGTCGACTGCCTATCCTGGGAACAGCAGGGGAAACTGCTCAGAGTCACTCAGTCCTACCCACAACGGGTCCGCCGGATAGGTTGGTCTTCGGACAAGACCGTCCGTGTACGCTTGCTTGCAGCGGCAAACAGGGCCCTCTCCTCGCTTGTTGAACGCGGGGAGTTCAGGCGTGACTTGTATGGGCGACTCCGGAATATCCCGATCGACTTACCTCCCTTGCGCGACCGCAAGGAAGACATCCCGCTGCTGACGGCGTATCTGCTCCACAAGCATCGCGGCCTTTTCCCCCGGACGATCAATACGGTAGACCACGAGGCAGTGGCCCGCCTTCGTCCGCACTCCTGGCCGCTGAATGTGAGAGAGCTCGAAGGTGAGATTGAGCGGGTGTTGGCATTGGGTGAAGAAGCTGTGCTACGCCCTGAGGAACTCGGTCTCGCGTCCGGGCAGCTGTCCGTTGTTTCGACCCCACACTTGCCGGGGCCGCTGTCAACTCAATCTTCGGGGCGCAACCAGACCCGAAGCCGCGGGTTGCGAATCGTGCAGCTGCTCCGTGAGAAGCCAGGTTCAACAGCCAGGGGACTCGCTACAGAACTCTCCGTCTCGCCGCGCACGATCCTAAGGTCCCTGCGCCCTTTGCTTGGCAAGAGAGTGGAATCCCGCAGGGATGGCCTAGATGGAAGGGATGTACGGTACTACCTATCCGGCGAGCCCTCGGCCTTGCCTTAGCCGATTCGCTCGCGGCGTCTCATGGCAGAAGCGAGTTCGCTGGACGAGAGGTATGAGGGCCGGTTCTCTATTTCTCGGAGGCCCGCGCGCCTGAGGAAGGCGTCCAGGCAGACGTCGACCTCCCCGCATTCGCCAATGAGGGCGAAGTCGTAGCAGCATGGTGTGCCGGAACGACTCCCACCGAGGGAATCGCCACGTCCTTGGTGACCCTGATCGGCCGAGTCTCTGCTTCTCTCTGGTCTTGGCAATGGCCGTCCGCCCTTGACAGCCCGTATCTCGCATGGCGCGTAGCTTCCTGGTTCTCCATCCGCCCTGAGACCAAGCTCCATGCGCAGGCCGGCAAGTGATGCCGCGTAACTGCACGTGTCGGGCGAATAGAGCACCTCGTAGAACCGCTTGCAGATGTTGCCCAAATCCGCGTTGGCGATGCATCTCACCGCGATAGCCGTGCTGTCTCCGTAAGAGAATGTTTTCCTTCCCATGCGGCACCCGCCCCGGGACTGGTTGCCCAGATACTGGCCTCTGGCTCGACCCTACGATCTATTGACCACGGGGGTTTAAACTCGACTTTCGACGTTAGGCGGCGCGGGCTTTGACGCAACGGTGCTGCATGAGTGAGAAGACTTGCAGCAGCCCGACTTTATGCTCGCAAGGGGCATCCTGCGGGCCTTGAAAAACTACTTCGCCGAGTATCTCGCTCCGTGCCGCAGCAAGCATGTCACTGAAGGTTACGTGCGGCTTCTCATACCACGGCCACTCGATGCGCGTGCTCTCGGGGTGCTCGACATGAAGGGCAAACCAGACCACTACGAGCGAGTAGAGCCCCAGAAGAAAAGGCACCGACCTTTTGACCGTCTTCTCGCTCCAGTTGCGCAGGCTCTCCAGCCCCAGATGCCGGCGCGCCTCTTGGAAGGTCGTCTCCAGCGACCAGCGCCGCACGAATGCCTCCACGATCTGCGCGGGGCTGAGAGCCGGATCAGTAGTGAAAAAGACCTCATCCCGGCGCCCGCCTTCCGGGTCGCGCACCACCACCCAGCGAATCCACTTCAGCCCTTCTCCGCCCTTATACCAGAACCCGGTGCGGCAGCAGAGCCGCACGAGCTTACGCTGCCCCCCGTACCAGTCGACTACCGCCCGCTGCCACTGGTCGGGGCGGGCCTGTTCGGTCACCTCTTTGGGGCTGGGCAGTTTCTGGCCTTTCACCCGCGGAGCGTGCGTCAGGCTCCTTGATCTCCAGTTCGGCAAGGTGGACTTGAGGCTCCTGGTCCCCAAGAAACGGCGTGACGTCACCTGCCCAGCGGACCTTCTCACTCGAATGGGTAGCGACGGTCTTCTGGTCTGGACGGAGTATCCTCGGCTTGCCCGCGCCTTCTTCGCGGAACTGCCGGCTTACCAGGAGCTGACGTCTCACCCGCCATCGCTTCAGCTCCTTCCCTGGCACGAGGAAGTAACGGATTCTCCCGTGACGATCCGCCTCTCCTTCGGCAAGACCGAGGCCAAGGAGGTCCTGGTCGACGTTGTGGACACGGGGCTGACGGCCGAATCCAACGGCAAGAAAGCCGTCGCCACAGTCCTGAAGGGGAGCACGGCATGGCTGATCGCCAGCCACGAGGCGATGTCCGTCCCCTGGAAGGCGGGGCGAATCACTGAGGTTGCACAGGCGCTCAAGGCTGCAAGGGACGCCGCCGACCAACCGGGCAATGGGCGGCAAGAAGGCCGCCACGGTCCGCGGCACTCTTGAGGCAAGGAGTTGGCGATGATGGACGAAAAGGACTGCCTGAACACGCTGCTTGATGATTCGTCAAGGATCGAGGAGAAAGCCGAGGCGCTGGCCGAGTTCATCCGCGCACACGAAGCCCTCGCGCGGAACATGCACATCAGCGTCGTTCACGGACGGAGTCGTGCGTTTCAGGCCCTCTATGAAGCTCTGTCGAAAGACGATGAGCAGGCCCGCTCCAAACTGGACGGCGTGTTTGAATCGGTGGCGGAGTACTACAGAAGGAGAGAAGAAGAGCGGCGAGGCAGGGCGAAGGACCTGGCAAGGGCCCTCCGCCAGCTGCAGGCCGGAACTGCCATCGTGGTCGAACACCACGGCAGGAAAGAGACCGTGGCGCTCGTGCAGATGA
Source organism: uncultured candidatus Brocadiaceae bacterium (assembly GCA_964605915.1). Taxonomy (GTDB): domain Bacteria; phylum Planctomycetota; class Brocadiia; order SM23-32; family SM23-32; genus DAOVRD01. The sequence goes on from CAZSET010000064.1 coordinate 4,433, forward strand.
ATAGGACCCGCTTCATCTTCGAGTACCCGGACGGGCGCAGGTTCAGCGCTCCTGTGGAGGCCTTCGTCGAGGCGGCCGAGGGCGAGAAGGTCGAGCTGCTGACCGACGCGGAAAGAGAGAACAGAGAGCTCGCGAGGGCCCTGGCCGGGCGCTATTCGGCGCAGGCCAGGGCCGAGATCCTCGATCGAGGGGCGGCCATGCTCGACGCGTTGCTCGATGAACTGGCCGCCACCATGAAACGCATCAACGACGCTCCCGTCGGTCTCTCCCGTGGCGTGCTCGGCTCCACTGTCGGACCGGTGAAAAGCATCAGCCCTCACGATCAGGCACTCGTGAAGCAGATCACCGCCGTGGTCTGCGAGCTCACCCGTCGCACGCCCGCAGACCGTGTCGTCCGGAAGGCCAGAAACTACCCTAACCATGAGGTCAGCCAGCAAATCTTGGATGCCCTTTCTGGCTGAATAATCACAGGGCATCATCTGGCTCTGAGAAGAAAGGAGGCAAGGAAGAGAAGGAACGGGGCGCAACGGCCTGCCAAGAGCAACCATTGCTAGTGGGTATCTGCTCGAGACAGGTGGCTCCGCCACGCCCCTTTTGTGTCCCAATCACTTGTATCCGGTTCCGTCCGCCGCTGCAAGCGCCGGACCACAGATGAACGGCGGCCGGAGAGCATAACCACAGGAAGGGGGCGACGTCGGAACAACGAAAGGCAGGTGACCGCAGCAAGCATGTGTTGTTGACCCGCCCGTCTGCGGGTCCGTCTTCACGCTCAGCGGCGCTCAGTGCGCCAAGGAGAACAAGAATGGACAGTGACCTGAAGGTCTACAGGCAAATCTGCCGGTTCTGCACGTTCGTCGTTTGGGCTTTGCCGCTTCTGCTCCTGGCCGGCCTCCCCGCGGACGTCGCGGAGCTGATGTCCAAGCCTTTGTGGATGAGGATCCTCGCCATTGCGACGGCTGCCCTCTTCACAGGAGCACTGACCGCTTTCGCGGCCGTGTGGACATGGTTCTTCCTGCCCCTGGTGCAGAGGCTAGCGGAGTAAGGGACAACCAAGACTCTTCACCAAAAGACATGGAGGTGAATCATGTCGACCGAATGCCCCTCGTGTCGTAAAGAACTCAGCCAACCCCGGCCTGCTCATTGCCCCTACTGCGGATGGCGGTTCGAACCGAAGGCAGGGGCGCCGGTGCTGACCAAGCCCGCCCCCAGGCCGAAGCTGCCTGTCGACTTGGTCCTCGCGGTCGATATCGACCGCACGGGGTCGAGCTCCAGGTTCCAGGAAGGCATAGACCGAAGCCTGGAGCAGATCCTGCCGGCTCTCGAGCACAAGGTCGCTTCGGTCAAGGGTTTCCTCTGGAGCCACGGCGACCTGGACGAGGGACAGCAGCCCGTGCTGCTTACGGACGGCGCGGGCGCCGGTCAGATGCTCGCTGACGCCAAGACGATCGTCTACGACGGAGGTGGCGACCCGCCTGAGCATCACTGCGACGCCGTCGAGAACCTGCTTCAGAACGTGCCCTGGGCCGCACAGACGCGGGCAGGGCGGGGAGCGATCATCGGCTTCATGACTGCTTATTCGAAGCCGGCCCGATCAGGACGTTCCGCCCGCGAAATCGGCGAGAAAGTCGCTCGCAAGGGGATCCTGTTCTACCTGATCTGCGAGCCGACACCCACACTCGCGGAGCTCTGCGAGGCTGCCGGCGGACTCATGTTCCGAATCTCGAACGACCCGGAACCAGAGCAGATGCAGGCCATCGCGGCGCAGGTGGGAGCCAGCATCGTCGCCAGCGTGACCGCTGGTTCCACTGTCCCGCTCAGTGTCTCGGAGGGAGGATAGCCGCCGCTTTGCGCGTGCTCAGCGCAAGCCCTCTTCAGGACCATGTCCAAGGAGATCGAAGATGTCCACACACGAGAACACCCGTCTGGACGAGGCCAGGACGGGCCACATCGTCAGCGGCCTGACAAGGCCTGCCTGGATCTGCACCGACGTCAAGCAGCTTGCCGTCGCGGTTGGTGATAACTCAGACTCGATGCACGGCAGCAAGGCTGCGGATGCCTCTGCAGCCATCGGTGACTCGATTGCCGAACTGGCTGACCCCGCCAACAAGGATGGCTTCGAGGTAGCCGTCGTCCGCTTCTCGGAGAAGGCGCAGGTCGTCCACCCGCTGACAAGCGCCAGCGAGCTGAACGGCAACGTCAGGCCGCTCCTCGGCAAGGGGGGAACGACCAACATCACGGCGGGGCTCAAGGTGGCCGCCGACATAGTGGCGCAGGTCGAGGGCCTGGAGGTACAGCACCTCCGCAGCGTGGTGATCCTCTTCACCGACGGCCAGCATAACACCGGGCCGGGGCCACGGGCGGTCGCACGGGAGGTGCGTGAGAAAGCGGACCTTGTAACCGTGGCTTTCGGTGGCGACGCGGACGAAGCCCTGCTCAAGGAGTTGGCCACCTCCCCTCAGCACTTCTATCGCTGCAAGAACGGTCGCGAGCTGAGGGCCTTCCTGGCAGCTGTCGGCGCCACCATGTCCCAGACGCTCGGCGCTCGCCAGAACGCCACCCAGGCGCTGAGCCAGATACGGCCAGCCACGTCCTGACCCATTGCTCCTAACGGGAGGAACAGATGTTTCGCGCTGGACGGTGGAGTGGGTTCCTGGTCCCGGTCTGCCTTGCGGTGGCGCTGCTCGATGCCGATGTGCCTTTCCCCCCAACGATCGAAGCGCGTGGATCGCAGCATCGCCTGCAGTGCCTCGCAGGCGCAACCGATGGAACGCCAGACCAGAAGCCCCGCCCCGCGCGAAGCGCGCCCCCCCCTGGGAACCACTCCAACATGGAAACGAGCGGAAGGGAGCCACTGGTGGCGGAAAACCTCCTCATACAGAAGCTCAAGGCCGACGCCGAAACACTGCACAGCGACCTTCGCTCTGTGCCAACCGGCTTTGGGCCCCGTGCCGCCCGGGACATCAATGTCCGGATCGACAGGCTGACCGTGGAACTCGAAGCGGAGATACAGGACATCAAAGGCCGGCTCGCCCGGCTCTCGACGCATCAAGCCGAGAACCAGGAGCAACTGGACCAGATTCAGGACCGGCTCATCTGGCTCTGTGCCATCACCGGAACGCTGGCGTTCATTGCGGCCGGCGGCGCCCTCGGATCCTTGCGCAGGCACCGTCGCCGCAAGCAAGCAGAACGCCGCGTGCCCGGCAATGGTACGGAAGAAGGTTCTCCCCGGCATCGGGGGCAGACCCAGCTCTTCCCCGAGCCGAGGAAGGACCCGGCTCGCGCCAGCGAGTCGCCACTCCTGAACGTGCTTCGCCGCGAAGCAGCCAGTGGCTCGCCCAAAGACCCGCCGCTGTTGCTGGCCGAGCTTGCTCGCGCCGCCCGGCTCCACAACGGGCTGCAGAAGGCCGTCCGGCGGCCCCAATGCCGATGGGGACTCGCGTGCCGAACGGTGCGCGGCCACGTCCGGGCCAAGAACGAAGACTACGCGCTCGCATTCGAAGTGGAAAATGCCCAGTTGCTTGTCCTGGCGGACGGCTGTGGCGGCACAGGGCACGGACAGAGGGCCTCTTACCTCAGCAGCCTTGCAGCCGGGATCTCGCTCATCCAGTCGCTTGCCCCCGGCCGGTCGATCACGTACGCAATGCGTGAGAGGCTGGTCGAGAAGGCCTTCCACTTCGCCTGGCGAGTGCTCCGAAGCACGGGGACACGCTTAGGCGTTAGAGAAGTAAGAGACGGCCTGCGCACCACTCTGGTCGTCGTCGTCGGCCTGCCTGTCTTCGGATCGACTCCCCGTCGTCCCGGGGATCTCCTTCTGGCCGGCACCGACGGCGTGTTCGACTACGTGCCGGCGTCGTTTCCCAAGGACGTGATGCGCGCCGTGATCAACGCGGAGGGCCATCTCGACCTAGTCCTGGAGCAGGTTCTCACAGAGCTGGCCGATGCAAGGGATTCCGGGGGGTACATCTGCGAGGACAACCTCACCCTCGGGCTCATGATGGGCCGGGAGCGTCCCGTGCTCGGCCCCGGGTACTGGTCGGACGCACTCTCGGCCGTTGCCCCGAAGCCCATCCCGCCGCCGGAGGCACTGCAATGACGCTCAAGAAAGGCACCACGGTGAAGTCCACCTCCCGCCGGAAGTATCGCGTGGAGAGCATGGTCGCCACCGGGGGCGAAGGGACCACCTACCAGGTCACCGCGAAGGGGACCTCGGACAAGTGGGCGCTCAAGGTGTTCCATCCCCAGTATGCCACGGACGAGACCGCCGCACGCACGAAGTTCCTGATCACGAGCGAGCTCTGGAAGCTCCACCCATGTCTCTACGGGCCGAGGGATCAGATCCGGTCGCGGAGCCTGGTCGGGCACGCCACGCCGTGGTTCGACGGCGTCCCGCTGGAGGAATTCCTGCAAGGCCGGCCCCTCTCCGTGAGCGAAAGCCTGGCGCTCGCGCTGCAGATCGTGGAGGCGATGGCTGCGCTCCATGGGGCGGGGATCGTGCACGGGGACGTCCAATCGAACAACGTCATGGTCGCCCATGGTCCTGGCAAGCCGCTCTCCGCGGCCGTGATCGACATCGACAACTTCCAGACCCCCGGACAGCCCCCGCCATCCATGCTCGGACGGGAGCTCTATCTGGCCCCCGAGGCCAGGGGGGCCCGCGAAGCCGGCACGCCCTTCGTTCCCACTCTGGAATCGGAGCTCTTCTCCCTGACGGCACTGCTCTACGAAACGATGTGTTGGAGACACGTGGCGGCCGGAGCTGACGGCAGTCCGGAGGAGTTCGACCGGACCATGCGCGGGGGGCGCTGGATCCACGACCCGGCGCTGTCGCCCCTCGCCTACAGGCACCTGGGCGGTGTCCCCGCCGAGGCCCTGAACGCCGACCTGGCCCGGCTCCTCCGGCGGGGGATGAGCCTGGAACCCTCGGACCGGCCCTCCACGGGGGACTGGCGCCAGGCCATCGTCGGCGCACTGCAGGAAGTCGGAGACTGCGCCTCGTGCGGCCAGGAGACCATCGGCGACACAAGCAAGAACGTCTGCCCATACTGCGGTAAGGCCTACCCGGCGCTCGCCCTGCTCGTGAACGGCAGCACGATCCCCCTGAGGTCCGCTGCGACCGCCGTAGGGAGGAAGGACGTGGGCGGCGCCGACGCGGTCAGTCTCGAGCATGCGGTCTTATATCGCAGGGGCCCGGTCTACCGCATCGAGGACCGCTCCAGCAACGGGACCTTTCGCCGCGCCGACGGTTCCTGGATCAGGCTCCCGAAGGGACAGGCCATACGTGTGAAGGAAGGGGATGTACTCAGTTTTGCCAACGTTGAAGCCCGGGTGGTGCAGGCATGATCTGGGGGGAGTCCGTCCCTGCCACTGCGTGCCTGCCGGCTGCCCGGCGGACTTGGAGGGTGACATGGGAATCAAGAAGCTCATTCGGAAGGTGCTCAGTCCTGCCGCCGCCCGGCTGAAGGCGCCCAAGCCCGGCACACCCGCGCCGCCCCGCACTTCGCCGGACGACTACCTGCGGGTCATGCACGGCCCGTACGTGCGTATGACGACGGTGCGCGTCCTCGACCCGGCTAGTACAGCGAAGGGCGTTCTGAGTTCACATGACCACCTCGAAGGCGACACTCCGGACGGCCCCCGTCAGATCGACGTCTATGCCGCCGGATCGTGCAGCTGCGGCTGCCTCTTCGACAAAGAGACGCGGCCGACAGGAGTCTGTGGGTGCGGCAAGGTCGTCTGTGCGGACTGCGCGAGGCAGTGCACCTTCTGTCACGCGGTGTGCTGCAGCGACTGTCGTGTCGAGTATACGGTCGGCGACAAGGAACTGACTTACTGCCCGCGTTGCCGATGGAGGCATTACTGGCGTCTCTGGTGGGGGACTTACTGATGAGGATCGTTCTCTTTCTCGTGATCGTCGCCTTGCTTCTGGGGCCGCTGCGCCGGCCGCTGCTCAAGCCGCTCTTCATCACGCACGCGCGGTTCACCATCCCGGCCATCGCCGGCGGAGTCGTCGGCCTCCTGCTCGGCTGCTACGTCGCCACGATGGCGGGTCTCCCGCCGGCGCTTGTGGGGCTGTTGAGTTTGGCTGCCGCATCGGCACTCGCCCTGAGCGCCGGGCAGGGGAGCAAGGACTGGTTCGACCAGACGTTCGGCAAGAAGGGCGGGCCCCCCACGCCGTGAGTGGGCCCCGTCGTCGACATGCGGGAGGTGCTTGACCGGATGAGCAGCGAGATTGACACACTGGCCGACTTCCTCGGTCGCGATGATCCCGAGGTGCTCTGCCTCCTCAGGGCCGCCCAGAACCGCCAGCTGCACGGTTTCGTGCTTCGGTCGTTGCGGAGGTTCTGCAGCGACCGCTACGGGGTGGACCCCGACAATCTTCCGTCCTTTCCACTCGTGCGTGCGTTACCCCACGGAGACATCCTGATAGGCCGCATCCTGAACGGCGAGACAGAGGGCGCGCCGGTGGCCATCCCCGGCGAACAGCTCTGCCGACACGTGGGCATATTCGGGCAGTCGGGGGCGGGAAAGACGCGCCTGGCCAAGGCCATAGTCCGCCAGGTCATGGACCTGGGCAAGCAGTTCAGAGTCTGGGTCCTTGACACCCAGAACGAGTACGCCGACCTGGTCACGGACACGCCTTCGGACAGGCTCGTGGTCGTAACGCCGGACAGGCTGCGCATCAGCCTCTGCCAGCCGGCGCATCCTTCGATCTCACCTCAGTCGGAACTGCAGCGCTTCAGCCTCCTGCTGCGGGAAACGCAGTACATCCGCGACGGCAGCTGCAATCTCCTTGTCGACAAGTTGCTCAGGCGGCTTGACGACAACGGCGTGTTTTCGGGCGCCAGCCGCTACCTGACGCTCACGGAGATGCTGGCCCTGTTCAAGGGCAGCAGGTTCGGCATGAAGAGCCGCAACGCGGGTTATCTGGAGGCGATCATCAACCGCCTGACCATGCTTCACAATGCGCTGCCGGGAACCTTCGAGGCCGCGTACTCCGAAATGCTGAGCTTCCTGGCCCAGAGGTCAACCATCTTCAGACTGCCCGGGCTGGTCGGCCCGCCGCTTCAATCCCTGGCCGCCTATCTGCTCAACTGGCTCCTGGCCTACCGCTCTGCCGAGTGCGACGGCAGCATCCACCTGGTTGTCATTGAAGAGCCCCACCTCCTGAGCGCCGATCCGCGCCGCCAGGACATCGGCGAGCCCGTCCTGCCGACCGCCTTCCGGTTGGCCCGTCATTCCGCGACCGGCCTGCTGCTCTCTGACCAGGTCCCTTCCTTGCTGCCTCCCGCCATCCTGGCGAACCTTGCCACCCGCGTCGTCTTCAGAACGTCGGGCAGCCGCGACATATGGTCCCTGTCCAACTCCATGTCACTGACCCGCGATCAAGCTGAGGCACTGACGGAACTCGCTCCCCGGACGGCCGTCGTCCAGTACCCCGGCAACCCCACGGCCTTCCTCGCACGCATCCCCGAGATCCGCTTCGGCCACCGGCCGACGGAGCAGGAGCTGCGCCACCGCTGTCGGGACGCACTCGCGGGCCTCACGTGGTCAGCCGAGACAAGCGCCCCCTCTGTTTCCAAGGGCCCCCGTGCGCCGGAGTCCGCCCCCGAGAGCGAGGAACTCAGCGGAGACGCGGTGAAGCTGATGATCAGTATCTGCGGCCACTCCGAGTTCACGATCAAACAGCACTGCCGGCAGCTGAAGATGGACCGCAACCGGGAGTTCCGGGCCCGGAACGAACTCCTTGACATGTGCCTGATTGAGGAAGCTGCCCACGGCATGAGTGGCGAGGTATTCCACGTCCCGACAGAGAAGAAGGGAGCGGACTGGGCACGCCGCCACCGGGTATCGCTCAAGAGGTACAAGTCGGGACCGGCCCACGAGTCGATACTCCGTCGATTGGAAGCAGCGCTCGGCAAGGCTCTTCCGGGATGCCGCTTCCGGCACGCCAACACGCTCCTGCAGCAATACGACAAGGAGCCTGATCTGACAGCGATCCTGAACGAGCAGTTGCTGGTGATCGAGGTCTGCTGCAGCAACCTGGAGTATGACACCGTCAACCTACTTGACGAAGCCGAGATCGCCATCGTCCACAGAGTCATCGCGGTGACGCCGACGGTCGAGCTGCGTAAGGAGCTCGCCAAGATGGTCGACGAGGCCGGCGAGCGGCGCGATGAGCCCGCGGTCAAGGATAAGATAGCTGTCCTCGCGGCATGCACCTGCACCAAGGCGGGCTTCAACTGGGATGCCGTCCTGAACCCGCCCGAAGCAACGGAGAGCTAACAACCATGGAACCAATGGACCTTCCCGATCCTCATAATGACCCCGATCCGCGCGATCCTCTGGGGGAACCCGACATCCCGATCGCTCGTCGGGTGGACGACGACTATCACCCGCCTGAGCACGACTTCCTCTACCTCGACCCCATCGGCCGCGCCTTGGGCGAGTTGGAAGCGGCCATCGAGAACACCGTGCTCTTTCCCGAGGTTCCTGGTCCGCCGGAGGCGCCGGAGTTCGATCCGGCGCCCGCCTCCGTTGTCGGGGGGACCGTATCGCGGGAGCCGGCGCCGCTCCCCGAACCGGGGAGGGTGCCGTGGACCGAACTGCAACCGACGCTGGCAGCAACGCCGTTCTTCACGCGTGACGGCTTGGGCGCTCCGGTCTATCGGCCCCGTGGGGGCCGGGGAGCCGGCGCAACTGGAGGCAGTTTCCAACCTATCCAGCGGGTCTGCCCGGAGACGAAAGGGTACGTCAGCGAGGACCAGTGCAACGCGTGCGACCAATTCCGCGACTGGTCCGGGGACGGCTCCGGACCGGTCTGCTACTACGAGTGGCAGGAGCAGATCGCGAACGACGGGGAGAACGAATCCTGAGAACCCCGCTGCGTGGCCTGCTGGACCACGGAAGCCGTGTTAGCTCGGCTCGTGGCTCACCCGCGATCAACAGGAAAGGAGCGCATAGACATGGCGATGCCCGTGAAAGAATGGCGATGCGGTTCCGTTCGAGTGCAGATGTTCTCTAACGAAGCCGCCGCCGAACGCCGGGGGTACCCGGTGTTCAGCTTCAGAGTGGAACGCCGGTACAAGAACAAGAAGGGCGACTGGCACTCCTGGCCGCGCCTCTTCAAACGCGACCTCCTCGACCTGGCTGAGCTGTGTCATGCCGTCTACCGGCAGCTCAGCGTAAAGGAGCGCAATCCGGCCCACGACAAGAACGATCCGCCGGCCGAACAGTGCTGAGGCGACTGACCGAGAAGACCGGAGAGTAGATCACAAGAAGGAGGCCCCCGCGGTCGGGGCGGACGAGCGCACCGGGCAACGGAGGCAACCATGACGACGCAGGTCCAGACGAGACAGCAAGCAGACGGCGGGCACCGCCAGCTGCGGCACGAACTCTTGCAGCGCCGTTACCTCCGAAAGGACGCCGACGGGCGCGTTGTCGAGACGCCGGATGAGATGTTCCGGCGCGTGGCCTGCGCCATCGCCATGCCCGAGCGACTCTACGGAGCCAGCGCCGCCGACGTGGCAGTCCTCGCGGACAAGTTCTGCGAGCTCATGCAGGCGGGCACGTTCCTTCCCAACAGCCCGACGCTTATGAACGCAGGAAGGCCCGACGGGATGCTGAGTGCCTGCTTTGTGATACCGGTAGCGGACAGCCTGGATGGCATCTTCCGGGCCATCCATCAGACTGCTATGGTCCAGAACGCGGGTGGAGGAACAGGCTTTGCCTTCGACAATCTCCGGCCTGCAGGCGACCTTGTCGCGTCGAGCGGCGGCACCACGTCCGGCCCCATGAGCTTTATGAAAGTGTTCGGGGAGGCCACCGCCGCCATTCAGCAGGGCGCGATGCGGCGGGGCGCCAACATGGGCATGATGTCCATCGAGCACCCCGACATCCTCAAGTTCATCACGGTCAAGCAGGACCTCTCGACCCTTCCGAACTTCAACCTGTCCGTCAAGGTCACCGACGACTTCATGGATCGACTGGCGGGGGAGCCCGACAGCCCCCACATCGTCGTCAACCCCCGAACAGGCAAGCGCTATGCCTTGCCGAAAGGCATCGCCCTGGCCACCTACGCCCTCCAGGATCTCGTGCCGGCAACCCAGGGCGGCGAGGATTGCTGCACGCTTGAAGACGTGTGGGACATGGTGGGCAAGTCGGCGTGGGCAGACGCTCTCCAGGGCGGGCGACGACGATGGCGAGGCGCAGCAGACACCGCGAAGCAGGCTCCATGTGACCTCTGGACAGACCTTCAAGTACCGCATGGGATGTGGCACGCTGTTCGTCACGGTCAACCGCGACGAGGATGGCCTCTGCGAGGTTTTCGCGAACCTGGGCAAGGCCGGCGGCTGTCCGTCTCAGAGCGAGGCAACGTGTCGCGCCCTGTCAGTGGGGCTCCGCTCGGGCATCGAACCCGCCGTCCTGATCGCGCAGCTGAAAGGCATCCGGTGCCTTTCGACCTGCGTGGCCAGGAAGGCCAGCAAGGACATCGAAGTTATGTCCTGCCCGGACGCGATCGCCCGGGCCATTGAGGAGTCAATCGGCGAAGGACTTGAGCCGGGAGGAGCTGGCAGTACGCGGCGGTGCCCCGACTGTGGGGCACCACTGCGCAAGGAGGAAGGCTGTTTGGTTTGCGAGTGCGGCTTCAGCACCTGCGCGTAGCCGCTTTGTCTGAAAGCGCTCGGTCGCGGAGAGGTAGGCGTGCTGTTCAAGATCACCGACAACCTACCTGACCTGAGCAGGCGAGTCTACGAGGAAGAGCTGCGCCCACGACGACCTCGGCCTTGCCGCCGGTGCGGCGTCGGGCAGGACTGTGTACTCTCTCTGCTGTTTACTTACCCCGTCGGAGTTCGAAACGTCGGATTGGGGCGCAAAGCGAACGCGGTTGGCCGGGCCCTATGGACTCAAACGATGTCGGTCGCGTGGGAATGCGCAGGCTTCCCTGATGTTATCCAGGCCCAGCATCTGTTTCAGCAGGCGCTCGATACCCATGCCCATCCCACCGTGAGGCGGCATCCCGTGCCTGAACGCTTCAAGGTAGCTTTCGAACTGCCCCGGGTCTAGGCCTCGCGAGCGCATGCTGGCCATAAGTTGGTCATGGTCGTGGATGCGCTGTCCGCCGGTGGTGATCTCCACTCCTCGGAAGAGCAAGTCGAAAGAACGCGTCAGGGGCGGGTCCTGCTCGTTTGGCATGGTGTACATGGGGCGCTTCTCGATGTGGTAGCCGGTGACATACAGCAACTCGCTCCCCAGCTCCTGCGCCGCCCACTCGCAAATGAGCTGCTCACCTTCTGTGTCCAGGTCGCCGTGCAACCCCTCCGTCTTGCCAAACCGCTCGGAAAGCACTTGCTTGGCTTTCGGGAATGACACCTGAGGGATCTCGTCAAAGTGCGGGAGATCAGTGCCTCGCCTCCGAAGAACGTCACCGCATCTCTCCCTGACGCATTCAAAGATGGCGGCGACGAGGCCCGCGTGCATATCCATGACGTCCTGCTCGGACTCCACGAAGCCCATCTCAAAGTCAAGGCTCAGGTACTCGGTAAGATGGCGCGACGTCTCCGACTTCTCGGCGCGGTAGACATGAGCGGCCTCGAAAACACGCTCCAGCCCGCTGCCGACCATGATCTGCTTGTAGAACTGGGGGCTCTGCGCCAGGTAGGCCGAGCGCTCGAAGTAGCGCACCTCGAAGATGGCCGATCCGCCTTCCGCGCCCGCCAGAACGAGCTTCGGCGTCACGATCTCCGTGAAGCCCTGTCCACGAAGATACTCACGGAACGCCTGCAAGGCCATTGCCTGGACGCGGAAGACGTCATTCGTGTCGGGGATGCGCAAGCTGACGCTGCGGTGCTCCAGCAGCGTGTCGAGGCGGTTCTTGGTAACCGCATGGGGGTCGAAGAGGTCGAACGGTGGCTGCTCGGCCTTGCACAGCGGTACCACCTGGTTAGCGAGCACCTCGACGCCCGCCGGGGCGCGCGGCTCACGGCGACAGTGCCCATCAACGGCTACCACCCATTCGCAGTTGATTGCACCAAGGCCGATTTCGCGCGGAATGACGATCTGCGCCTGTCCGCCCCGGTCCCGGAGGACCAGGAACCGGATGCCGCCGAAATCCCGGATGCGATGGACCCATCCCTCAAGATGCACCTCCTGCTCTACACAATCCACCAGTTCCGAAGATAGCGCCCTGGCCGTCATGTGGCACCTCCTCGCGGCCTGCCGCCGCATCTACAAAGCAAGAACGGCCACTCGCCCTTGAGGGGCGAGAGGCCGTCCACTTCCCGCGGTGCCACCCTCATTGCCCTGACGGCTGCTTCATGCACGGCGTCGGGGCCACTCTTTTCGCCACTTCGGTGACTTCCCCAGGTAACGGTGGGGCATCCGTCGCAGTCTACTCCCGGGAGAGCCCGACACAGCCAACGGCCTCACCCGATTTCGGTGCGCAGCTCCAGGGTGTCTTCAACGCCCGTCCAACGCCGGGCTTTCACCATCTCCGGCTCGCTACTGCCGACCTTGGCGTCTACTCCTCCCTTTCTCAGCCTTTCGATGGTCTGGAGTATACCACAGCTTGGGTGTTTCAGGCAATCAGCACTCCTCCTGCGCGGCCAGTTGCCGCCAAAGCGTGCGCAGTACGCCCTCGGCCCCACCCCGGTGCGGCTGACCGCACGGCTGTGTACTCTCTCTTGCTGTTAACCTGCCCCGAGAGTTCGAGATGTCGGACTGGGGTCCAAGTCGAACGCGGTTGTTAAACAAGAGGGGGGTGTTAAACAGACCGGCCTCC
>CAZSET010000065.1:0-17157 GCA_964605915.1 uncultured candidatus Brocadiaceae bacterium
CTGATCGTCCTTGTCGTCCTGATCGCCGCAGCGGGGGTCTACAAGCTGCACGTTGGGGGCACGTTCGAGCCACCGCAGATCCCGCGTCCGAAGGGCACGGTGAAACGGGTGCTGGACAGCGGCAGGGACGTGGGCCGAAGCACGAGCAAGGCCTTCGAGTCCATCAACTTCGGCGGTAAGAAGTGAGCTGCCGAGCGCCGGCCTTGGTCAGGTTTGGCTATGTCGCCCGTCCCGCGGGCACGGGACGGGCTCTTGATGTGTGTGGCCGGCGTTCCGGGGGCTGGCGCCCCAGGCCACTCATATGCCGTCCCTATCGGGACTTGCGGCGGCGCGCCCGATGCGGTTCGACGTCCGCTGTAGCGCTGGCATCCCTGCCGGCTATGTCCATTCGTGCGCGGCTGTCGGTCCTGACATTCCTCGCCGTCTCGTCGTCGCGGGACGGGCTTCTCGGGAAGACACGGAACGCTGCCTCCGGCTGAGCACACGATGCTGGGGCACTCCGTGCGATCCAGGGAGTAGGAGCAAGAGGGGGGCGTTCATGCAGTGCGGAGGCGGGCCCTCGTCGGATCAGACGTTAAGAGTGTGCTACGTGTTGCGCGGGGACCTGTCGCACGGCACGTCGCGGCCGCAGCAGGGGGCGTCGCGCCCGCACGAGGGGGCTCTGGACGAGCCGCAGTAGTCGGTCGCGTAGAAGCCCTTCCCCTTGAAGATGACGGCCCCGCCGCCGCTGATCAGGCGCCGCACCGGTCCGCCGCATTCGGGGCAGGTCTTCAGGGGCTTGTCGCTCATGCCCTGGAACTTGTCGAAGCGTTTCTTCGACGTCATGCATTCATACTCGTAGGTGGGCATTCTGGCTGTCCTCCTGTTACGACACCGGCGCCCCCTGCCACGCGCGTTCGGCCTTCAGCGTTCCGGCGAGCTGGCGAATGGCCTTCGCGGCCGGTCCGGTTCCGCGCGTCGACAGGACCCAGCCGTTCATCAGGGCCTCGTTGACTTCCTCGTCGAACGGCACCTCGCCGACGACGCGCGCATCCGTCCGGCGCGCCATCTCGCGGATGTGCTCGGCCTGCTCGGCGTTCAGGTCGCACTTGTTGATGCAGATGAGGGCGCGCACCCCGAAGTGTCGGGTCAGGTCCAGCACGCGCTCCAGGTCATGAACCCCGGAGACGGTCGGCTCGGTCACGATCAGGGCCAGGTCCACGCCGGAGATTGATGCGATCACCGGACATCCGGTGCCCGGCGATCCGTCGCCCAGGACCCTGGCTGCGCCTTCTTCAGAGGCCAGGTCCCCCGCGCGGTTGCGCACCTGGGTGACCAGCTTCCCGCTGTTTTCCTCCGCGATGCCGAGCCGCGCGTGCGACAGCATTCCGTACTCCGTGTCGGAGATGAAACTGCAGCCCGTTACGGCCGAACTGACCTCGACGGCACCGACGGGGCAGACGTAGCCGCAGAGGCCGCAGCCCTCGCAGGCCAGTTGGTCAACCTGGTAGACGGACGGCTGGCCGTCCTCGTCGAACTCGGCGGGCTCGATGGCGTCGAAGTGGCACATTTCGGCACAGCGGGCGCAGCCGGTGCAGGCTTCGGGCGATACTGTGGCCTTCAGCCCGCCGACGAAGTCCTCTGCCTCCTTGACCTGCGGTTCCAGCAGCAGGTGCAGGTCGGCAGCGTCGACGTCGCAGTCGGCCAGCACTTCGTCCTCCAGCAGGGCGGCGAGCGACGCCACAACCGTCGTCTTGCCCGTGCCCCCTTTGCCGCTGATCACGGTCATCTCGCGGTAAGGGCCCCGGGCCCGGCCTGCCGCCCCAGGCTGGGCGGCCGGCGGGTAATCCGGCATTTCCTCCTGCGGCGGCTCTTGGGCCGTACCTGCCGCGACTGCTTCTGCCCCTTCATAGATCTCCAGCAGTATCTCTTCCAGTTCCGGATGCGAGTCCAGAAGCAGGTCGCCCCGCGAGTAGGTCTCGGCGTATTCGCGCCTGAACGGGATGCGCCCGATGATGGGCACGCCCACCTGCTCGGCGTACTGCTGGATCAGCTCATCCGCGCCGTACGAGCGGTTCACTACGATGGCGCTGGGCACGCCCGACTCGAGGCTGAGCCCGACGGCCAGCTTGAGGTCATTCAGCCCGAACGGAGTCGGCTCGGTAACCAGGATGGCCACGTCCGCTCCGCGCACGGCCGCGACGACGGGACAGGCCGTCCCCGGCGCAGCGTCGATGATGGTTATGCCACCGGGCTCGGCGTGTTCTTTGACGGCGTCGACCACCTTCGGTGCGAGCGGCTCTCCGATGTTGAGCACGCCATGGCCGAAGGCGAAGTCCTCGCGGTCCTCGTCAAGTTCCACCTTGCCGATGACGGCGCCACGCTCGGTCATCGCTCCCTCGGGGCAGACGAACGTGCACACGCCGCACGCGTGGCAGAGCTCGGGAAATACCAGCACCTTGCCTTTCACGACGGCAAGGGCATTGTAATGGCAGGCACGGGCGCACTCGCCGCAGCCCGTGCATAGATCCTCATTCCAGACCGGTTTGAAGACCTCGACCGCCTCTTCAGTCGTGAAGTTGGGGCGGACGAAGAGGTGATCGTTCGGCTCCTCGACATCGCAGTCCAGCAGTCGCACCGGCACGTTCACGTCCTGGCAGCGAGATAGGGCGGCGGCCAGATTCACGGCCAGAGTCGTCTTGCCGGTTCCGCCTTTGCCGCTGGCGATGGTGATGATCATAGCGTGGCACTCCGAAGGTTCGTTAGGGCTCTTGTGTGGCTCAGTGGTCGCAGATGTTGTCGCCGGTCTCGAGCTCACCCGCCAGGTAGAGTTCGACCACCCGCTCAGGCTGCTCGGAGGGCGCGCCCACGACTACGTTGATCCCGCTTTGGGCGAACAGGTTCTGCGCCCTGCGCCCCATGCCGCCCGCAATGATGACGTCGGCTCCCTGCTCGTTCAGCCATTGAGGCAGCAGCCCGGGCGCGTGGGACGGCGCCGCCAGCGCTTCGGAGCCGACGACGGCGGGGGGGTCGCCGTCGATCTCGTAAAGGGCGAACTGCTCGCAGTGGCCGAAATGCGCCGCAAGCCGGCCTCCGGACGTCGGTACCGCTATCTTCATGGCATGTTCCTTACTCGTTGCTGGGTTCTTGTGCTTGCTCCCGGCGGCCCAGCTTCACAATGGGGGCGATGGCCGCCAGGAAAGCCTGCGTCGACGGGCTCTCGGGCGAGTCCGCCACGAACGGGCGGCCTGCGTCGCAGGCCTTGACTATGCTTGGGTCGATCGGCACGCGGCCGAGGAAGGGAACGCCCATCTCTTCGGCCATCCTCTGCCCGCCGCCCTCGCCGAAGATGTCCACGCTCTTGCCGCAGTGCGGGCAGACGAAGCCGCTCATGTTCTCGATGACACCCAGGACCGGCAGCTCCAGCTTGCGGCAGAACGTTATGCACTTGCGCACGTCGGCGACAGACAATTCCTGGGGCGTCGTCACGACGACGCCGCCCGTGGCGTCGGGGATGAGCTGGCAGATGGACAGCGGCTCGTCGCCCGTGCCGGGAGGCAGATCAATGACGAGGAAGTCCAGGTCGCCCCATTCGACGTCGGTTAGTAGCTGCCTGAGCACGTTCATCTTGAGCGGGCCGCGCCAGATCACGGCCTCGTCCCGCTCGCGCGCCAGGAAGGCGATGGACATGACGCGCAATCGTTCCCGGCCCTCGGCGGGCAGGATGTTCTGCCCGTCCGAGTAGACGGGCGCCGACTTGAGGTCCAGGAGTATGGGCACGCTCGGCCCGTGCATGTCGGCGTCGAGAAGTCCGACTTCGAATCCCTCGGCGGCCAACGTTACGGCCAGGTTCGCGGCCACGGTGCTCTTGCCTACGCCGCCCTTGCCGGACAGCACGACGACGGTGTGGCGGATTCGGCCGAGCCGCTCACGTAGCTTGCGCTCCTGCTGCTCCCGCTCCTGCTGACGCGCCCTCTGGGTATCGGGGCTTTGAGCGTTGGCGTTCTTCATCGGTCTTCCAGTGTCACTCTCTTCGTTCAAAAGTACATCTTCTCAGCCACGAGGTACGGAAAGTCCGGTTCCAGTTCGTTCGGTTTCACGTGCTCCACTTGCTCGGCAATCTCTTCCGCCTTGCGCCTCATCCGCTGGGAGATGAGCATCTCCCTGGCGCCTTCGAGTGCGGCATTGCCGATTCGGACTATCTTCTCGGCCGCCGGCGGCAGCAGGCCGATGGTCACGGCGCTCTGGGGGTTGATGTAGTTGCCGAAGCCGCCGGCCAGGTAGATCTTCGACACGTCGTTCAGCGTGACGCCGTAGTACTTGATCAGCATGTCCTGATCGAGCCGCAGCCCGGCCTTCGCGGTGATGAGCTGGTAGACGTCCTCCTGGCTGAGGCTGATGCCATCCGTGACGAAGAACTCGCGCTCCAGCTTCGCCTTCTTGCTCATCTTGCCGGAACGCAGCAACTCGGCAAGAAGGTCTATCAGGCCCGAGCCGCAGATGCCCACGGGCGGCTTGCCGCCGATCGTGGCGTACTCCACGTGGTCGTCGGCAATCCAGACGTTCTTAATCGCCCCCGCGACGGCGCCGACGCCGCACTTCGTGGTGGCTCCCTCGTAGGCTCCCCCGGCTGCGCACGAGGCCGTCATGATCTTGTCCCTGTTACCGATGGCCACTTCGCCGTTGGTGCCGATGTCAATCAGTATCGTCACGTCGTGGCCCTCGTACATGCGGCTGGCCAGTATGTCGGCCAGGGCATCGGCGCCGGCGTGTCCGCCGATCAGCGCGCCCCCGTACACGCGCGCGTGCGGGTGGATTCCCAGCCCCAGATCGCTGGCTGATGCCGTGACAGGATCGCGGGAGACCGGCTCGAAAGGGATGTGGCCGAGCGAGGTCACGTCCTGGCCGAAAAAGATGCTCCGCATCGTGCTGTTGCCCACGATCACTACGTTGTAGACGTATCGGCGTACGGATCCGGCATCCTTTTCCATGCTTTTCAGGAGGCCGTTGATGGCCTCCGCGACCACGCTTTGCAGTTCCTTCAGGCCGCCCTCGTGGGTCATGGTGTAGGCGATGCGGCTTATGACGTCGTTGCCGTAGGAGATCTGCGGGTTCTTGCGTGCGCGCGTGGCGATGGTCCTGCCGTCCTCCAGGTCAACAAGCTGGGCGACCAGCGTTGTCGTTCCCAGGTCGACGGCCAGCCCGTAGATCTCGCCTTCGTACGGGCCCAGCACCTCGCCGGAGTCGTGTACGACCTGTTTCCCGTCCCTTGTCACGTAGGGCTCCAGGGCCACGTCATCGGCGCTCCGGCTCTCAGAAAGGATTGCGTAGTCGCCGAAGTCCTTGATGAAGACGTGGATGTCGCCCCCGGGCTCCAGCACCGTTGCCTGGCACGCGAGCCTTTCGGCCTCGAGCAAGGAGTGTCGCTTCTCCTGGGCGGTCCGTTCGGTCAGGAACTCGGCGCCCTTCTCGATCCGCACCACGCAGCGTCCGCAGATCCCCAGGCCGCCGCACTCGGAAGCGATCTCCACGCCCAGTCGCCTCGCATGGTCCAGGATCGTCCCTTCGGTGACGGGTATGCCGCTCCTACCCCGCCGGTATTGGGGGAAGAACATCTTCGGCATTTCGTGGCTCCCCTCGTGACCTCGACGCAGTTGACGAACCGGTTCGCGCCTACCAGCGCGAGGACACGTCGGCTTCGTCGATTTCTTCCAGCTTGCCGTCCTTGAAGGCCGAAATCGCATCGGCGACCGAGCCCGAGGCACCGGTGGCCACGCGGATGTCCGCGGCACGCAGCACGGACAGAGCCTTGGGTCCCATGTGGCCGCTGATGACCCATTCGCAGCCCGATTCGGCCACGGCCGTGGCGGACTGCACGCCGGCCCCGCCCGCTGCATTCACGTTCTGTGCGTTGTCGATTGCCTCAAAGGACTCCGTCTCGTCGTCGTAGATGATGAAGCACCGGGCTCTTCCGAAGCGCGGGTCGGTCTCGGACGACAGGTCCTGCCCCTGACTGGTCACGCATATCTTCATGCGGTTCCCTCCTCTCTAAAGATGGATTCCGAAAGCATACAGGCAGGCGGGCCGGGACGCAACGGCGCTCCGGCCCGCCATCTCGTTTCCGTGGTCCGGGCCATTCAGGCCCTCTTGCGCAGGGACACGGCGCCCTCCGGGCAGTCAATCACGCAGTCACCGCAGCCCATGCACAGCCTGGGATCGATCCGAGCGACCTCCTCGATAGCGATGGCACCGACGGGGCAGGCCTCCAGACATGCGCCGCAAGCCGTGCACGCGTCCTCGTCAACGGTGGCGACGAGCGCACTGACCGCGCCGCCCTGCTGCACTTCGGCGATCCGTGCATTGAGGGCCTCGAGGCGTTCCTGGAGGGCCTGCGCCTGTGCTCTGAGCGTTTGCATCTCCGTCTGCGCGTTCATGGGGGCGTCCGGCTGCCCGGGCAGGGCGGCCGGCTGCGGGGCGACGGGGTCGAACTGGGCGCCCATCATGCCTGCCCCCATGCCGCGACCTGCTCCCATGCCTCTTCCCATGCCGCGTCCGCCGCCCATGCCGCGTCCGCCGCCCATCCCTCTGCCGCCGCCCATCCCGCTGCCGCCGCCTATCCCGCGGCCCATGCCCGCGCCGTATCCCGCTTCCATGGGCTGAGCCGGCGCGCCGGTTCCCATCCCGAAGTGGCCGGCGACGTTGGGCTGCTGCACCGCCGAGAGGGCACCGGCGTTGAACTGCTCCACAGTGTCTCGCACGACGCCGCGCGCTCCCGTCAGCACCTGGATCCCGGCGGCCTCCAGCGTCCGGAATGCGTTCGGCCCGCAGTTGCCGGTCAACACGGCCTCCACTTCACGCTCGGCCATCAGTTGGGCCGACTGAATGCCGGCGCCCCCGGACAGGGCGAGGTTGGGGTTCTCGACGGCCTCGACCGACATGTCGTCGGTGTCGATGATCAGGAAGTAAGAGCAGCGGCCGAATCGGGGGTCGACGTTGTCTTCGAGGGTCGGCCCTGCGGCAGTTACTGCAATCCTCATTTCACGTTTCCTTCCCAAGACGAGGAGCAAGGGGGCGGAGCAGGCGCCCCGCCCCCGCTGCCCTCGGCGTGCAGGTCTGCTCAGGCTTCGGGCTCAAGCTCCCCGATGCGCTTCTTGATGCCGTCCAGCGCGTCCTCGAGGTACTCGGCCTCGGACTTGAGCCCTTCCATTTCCTGCTCCTTCGTTGGGGCCGGCGCGAAGGGCGCCGCGTAGGGCGCTCCGTAGGCCGGGTAGGCCGCCGGCCGGTAGGGCGCCCCGTAGGGAGCTGCGTAGGGCGCCCCGTAGCCGACGGCCCCGCCGAAGGCGGGATAGCCGCTGGCGGCTCTCGCCCAGCCGGGCATCCCCGTCGCGTAGAACCAGTTACGGCGTCCCCAGCCGCCTCCGCGGCCCCGGCCCCCATATCCCCGCCCGGGGATGGGGTTCATGTAACCGGGAGCCGGATAGCCTGCACAATAGCCTGCGGCGCGTCCCGTCATGGGACCCATTCCGCCAGGTCCTGTTCCATCTCCGCCTGGCATCTTCCTCCTCCTCTCCGGCGAAACGGCGTTGCCATTCTGCCGCTCCGCCTCAGTCAAGTTCCCTCTTGAGTAGGCGAGCCCGCCTTGCGGCTCGCCGGCGAGCTTCACCATCGGCGGAAGCCCCGGCCGCGGCCGCGACCAAGACCGCCCCGCCAGCCAAGCCCGAACCCCAGGCCGCGGCCGCGGAAGCCTCCCCAGCCATAGGCCGGTGAGATCCCGCGTCCCCAGCCGGCGGCGTACGGGGCCGACATCGGCCCGTACGGCATCATCGCACGCCCCATGGGCCAGCCGCCGTAGAAAGCGCCCGCTCCCCAACCCCCGACACCACGTCCGGGGATCGCATTCATGAACCCGGGCATCGGGTAGCCAGCGCAGTAGCCGGCCGCTCGTCCCGTCATCGGGCCCATGCCCATGGGTCCTGTTCCGTCTCCCCCTGGCATGACGCCACCTCCTTAATGTGAGATTGAACTGGTCTTACACGCTCTGCGTTCATCGGCTCTCAACGTGCCCGCGTCATCTTGCTGCCGCACTTGGCGCAGTTGGTCTCGTAGCAGGGCACTCCCCGCTTGTGCGTGCCCTTGGCCCCGCAGTTCGGGCAGACGCAATCGCCGCCCGGGCCGGCGCCGAAGCCGCCCATCCGTCCGCGGCCTCCGCCGCGACCTGTTCCACGACCCGTTCCTCCGCCTCCGCCCATGTGTCCGGCCTCCTTTTGGTTAGCGCCATCCCCAACCGCGCCTGCCGCGCCGCAGTCCGCGCCCCATCGGGGGCACGAACTGCACCGGCCCACCTTCAATCGCCAGGGCGTGGCCCTGAGAGAAGGCCTCGGCCACCTTCTGGTGGGCGCTTCCCAGGATCCTGCTCACGGTCGGGCGCGATACCCCGAGCCGCTCGGCCACGGCCTCCTGGTTCAGGCCTTCCCCGTCGGCCAGCCGCAGCGCCTCGTATTCGTCCAGCCTCACCGTTATCCACATAAGCTCGCGCGCGGGCACGCCGGCCGGCTTGAAGACGGCCACGGGGGGCCTGTGGGCTATCGTGCGCGGCTTCCTGCTTCGGGGCATCGCTTCCTCATTATGAACATATGTTCATTATAGCCCCCCGCCTTTCGTCTGTCAACCGTTGTGCCTCGAGGTAATAGGCCTTGCGCGCAGCCGCCGTGCCACGGGAGCCTTGCCAGATCACTTGGCCCAATCATCCAGTGGCCTGCAGCACATGTCAGCGAAGACACTGCCAGGCGACTGCTTGCAGGCTTGTTCGGCCCACGTTACAATGTCGCCACCATGGAAGCTTGAGCATCACGTGTGCGGTCAGGCCTAGCGGGTGCGAGCCTAAGGTCGAGGACTCGACTGATTGCCCGCGGCCTGGAGGTGGCGTGCCGAGGGGGTCGCCACGGACGTGATGCGTGATGCTCAGACCGTCCCGCCGAGCAGTCTCCCCCATGCCTGCGGACAGCCGTCCCGCACCCGGCTCTGCAGTTGCATGTCGTTCGTCAGTGATGTTGAGCATGGAGTCCGAATGGGGAAGATGCAATGATAGAGCTAGAGAAGATGGCGCCGGAGCAGTTGGCGAACTACCGCCGCATCTGGGGTCAGTTCCTGGGCATGGAGTTCACGTTCTTATCCCGCAAGGGCGTTTTCTCCTTCTACGGCGACTTCGACGTGTCGCAGCAGGGCCAGATATCCCTGGTCACCCTTTTCGTCGGCAATTCGTGTGCCCATCCGAGAAACGCGCTCGTTGGCGAGATCGAAAGCCTGAGAGCTGCCATCGCTGCCAGCGACTGGTCGTTGGCCGAGGCGAATGAACAGCGCATGGAGGCGGAAAGAGACGGGCTCCGGCTGGAATTGCTCTGTGAGCCAATTGCAGACGACCGGCTCGGCACCCATTTGCTGCTGACACACGGCGACACCTCTTCGTGGCGAGGAACCTACTTCGCCCGTGACTTCGCCGAGTATGCTGCGCCACCGGCACGGCCGGCTCGCGTGCCACGTCGAGCGGCCGACGGGTATGAGCCGGATAAGGCGGAGGTTATCGACGTAGCCGAACTCGGCCGTCGCCTGGAAGGGCTGCCCTTGGTCGCTTTCACAGGGGCTGGCATCTCCGTCGGGTGCGGCATTCCTGCCTTCAGCGGCCCGGGTGGTCTCGAGCAGCAGTTCCCGATACACGACTACGACTTCCCCGGGAAGGTGAGTGACTGGCTTATCGCCCGACCCACACAGACAGCGCAGATCTTGGGCCGGTTCCACGCCGGGTTCATGACTGCTCAGCCCGGCCCGGCGCACAAAGCGTTGGCCGATATGGAGAGGCGTGGAGTACTCAAGCACATCATCACGGGCAACTTTGATGGCCTTCATGAACGGGCGGGCAGCGCCAACGTTCACATCAACGAAGACCAGTACTTCACGCATGACGGTGAGGGATGGTCGTGGATTAGCCAGGGGCGGGCGGCGCTGGTGGCTGGCGTGTCAAGCGAGGCGAAGTCCGGCCTGCTCGAGTACGCGCGTGCCAATCACATCCAGCTGGCCGCCATAGCCCCCGACCGTCCATACTTCCTGACGGAGAGTGACTGGTTCGTACGAGGCCGCGCCGAGGACGTTCTTCCCCAACTGGCCGTGCTGCTGTCGGGCGAGCCGCTGGCCGACGACTGAGAACGGAGCGATTGAAGCAGAAGGCGAACGAAGGTCGCCCACGGCGGCTGGACTCTGACATGACGTGTCATCTTCCGTCTGGATTCGCGGCAGGCTTGAGGGTCCGCCACGTGCTTCTGTCCAGCGGGGGAGGGGCGGTGAAGGCACTGTGCAGCGGGGGAATGATGTGGCTGAGAGGGCGCAGAAGCGGTCAGGTGCGGAGGACGTCCAGCGGCTCGAACCGCGCGCCCAGCACCGCCCGGCTATCCAGACCCAGCCACCGGTCCAGTGCCGTCGCGTAGACGCGGCGGTAGTCCGTGTGGAACCGCAGCGCGCCGTCGTCCAGGTCGCTCAGGCTCGGATGGGGCCCGACCAAGCCGCCTCTGAGCTTGCCCCCGACCAGGAACACGGGGGCCGCTGCGCCGTGACCCGTGCCGCGGCGGCTGAGGCAAGGTGCAGCAATTGAGTTGGGGGCGGGTTTGGGTTAGCATGGAGCTTCCTTTCGGGCGTCCGTCCGACGCCGGGGGCGGGCTTGAGGGAGCTACTGGAGGAGGAAAGACAATGGCGGATCTGTTCTCCGTTCGGGAGATGATGGACGTGGCAATCCGCGAGGAGCAGACGGGCGCCACGTTCTACCGGGCTCTGGCCGAGAGCGCCGAGTCAGAGGAGCTGAAGGACTTCGCCCTGGCAGTGGCAGCGATGGAAGATGAGCACGAGCGCAAGTTCCGGGGCATGCTTGATAGCCTGGGCGACTACGCGCCGACCGGCGAGTCCTACGGCGGGGAGTACGCCTCCTACATGGCGTATCTGATTGAAGGCCGCATATTCCCCAGCGGCGAAGACGGGGCGGAGATGGCCCGCCGCCAGGCGTCCGAGAAGGATGCCGTCGAAACCGCCATGGGGATGGAGCGCAACACGCTGCTTTTCTACCACGAGATGCTCAGGTTCGTGCCTGAGGGCGATCGGGCGCTGCTGGAGACCATCATCGCTGAGGAAAGGCAGCACGTAACCGACTGGGCCAGGTACAAGGAAGAGCACTTTTGAGGGGGCTCTGCCGGCCGCGCCCCTGCGCTCAGGTCGGGCTTCGGCCGACCCAACCCTCGGCCCGAGCGGACAGCTCGCGCTCGGAGGGCCTGCACCAGTGTAGCGGCAGCAGCGATGCCGCCATGACTATCGCGGCCAGGCAGAAGAGCGCGGCGTGCCCCCAGACGTCCATCACCCAGCCGGCCGCGGGGGCGGCGATAATCGCGGCCGGGGTCAGCGCAGCCATGGACAGGGTGGTGTAGCCGACGCGCCTGCCACGGGGGTAGATGCGGAGGGAGAGCGCCCATCTGGTGACCATTTCCGCCGAGCCGCCCAGGCTCCCCACGAAGACGGCGCCCACGAAGAGCGCCCACGCGCCGGCCGGCGCGAACGCGGCCACGAGCGCGGACAGGATGGCCAGCGCCGCCCCCGCCTGCATGACGTGCCTGTGGCCGATCCGCTCGGCGAGGCGGGGGCCGACCAGTGTCCCGACAATCGTGGCCAGCCGGCGCACCACGATAAACGAACCCACCACGAGCGCCTCGTCCATGCCGTGGTAGATCATGGCCGCCATGGCGTAGAAGGGCATTGTCGCCAGGCGCACCTGGCTCAGCGCGCGATAGATGAGGAAGTTCCGGTAAGTGGCGTCGCGGCGCAGGGCCGTCAGCAACTCGCGCAAGTAATGTCGTGCGGGGTGCGCGGGCGCAGGCGCCGCGTCCGCCGGCATCTCGTCCACCAGGGCGAAGATCACGAGCGAGATCAGCAGCGCAGCGAAGCTCACCTCGTACAGCATCACGTAGTTGCGCGGGAAACCCAGCCCGGCGACGATGGCGGCACAGATCGGGCCGGCCACAAGACCCATCAAAGCCGAAAGGCTCATGCGGTAACCGAACAGCCGGCCCGTGCGCTGATGCGGAATCGTCTCGGCAACCAGGTCCGTCCAGGGCGGCACGCTGACGCTCATCAGCAAGGACTTCGCCAGAATGCACACCCCGATTACGATGAGCGCGACAGCCGGCCGTGAGGCGCCGAACAGCGCCAGAGCCCCCGCGATGGCCAGGTAGGGCAACCTGCCCCCCAGCCCCAGCAGCACCACGAGCCGTTTCTTCCGCGCCGCCGCTTCCACCCGGTGGGCCACGATCAGGGGCGCCAGGAGCGCCGTGCCGGCCAGGGCGTTCAGCACCCCGAGGGCAGTGCCCGACGCGCCGAGCCCGCTGACGGCCAGCACGGGCAGCACTTCGGCAGCGCTGACGAGCGAATCGCCCAGCGACCAGAATGAGCCCTCGAGCGCGTGGCACCAGAAGTTGACGCGCGCGGAGGGCGCAATCCGGTCCAGGCACGCGCGTAAGGCAGTGAGCGGTCCCGCGGAACCCATCCGGACTTCAGGCACAGCGTTGCGAGCCGCACCTCATCCGGCAGCGCGGCCTGAATCAGGAAACGAAGTCATCCGGGATAGCAACCGGGACGGCACAAGGAAATAGCTCATCCTGATACCGGTGAAAACGCGGCGCGATGGCCGTATATTGGTTGGTTCGTGACTTGCTTCTTGCGGAACCCCGAGGAGGCCGGAGAACGTGAAGCTGCCTGCATTGATCGGCGACGACATGGTTGTCCAGCGCGCCCGACCCGTCCCCGTATGGGGACGGTCCGAGCCGGCCGAGAGCATATCGGTTGCGCTCGGCGGCCATGAGGCGAGGACGGTTGCAGACGCCGATGGCCGGTGGAAGGTTGAGCTGGAACCGATGGAAGCCGGAGGGCCATACGAGCTGACCATCCGCAGCGCCCGGGAAACCGTCACCGTGCGGAACGTGGCGGTCGGCGACATATGGGTCTGCTCCGGCCAGTCGAACATGGCGTGGAAGCTGGCGCTCACCGCCAACGGCGCCGAAGAGGTGTTGCAGACCGATCGTCCCATGATCCGGCTGTTCAGGGCAGCCAATAGCGTGGCGGGCAGGCCGCAGGAAGACGTTGCCGGGCACTGGGCCGTCTCGTCGCCAGCGGCCGTCAACGAGGGAGAGGGCTTCTCGGCCGTGGGCTACCTGTTCGGGCGCGACCTGCACGAGACGATGGGCGTTCCCATCGGGCTGATCCACTCCGCGTGGGGCGGCACGCCGGTGGAGGCATGGATGCCCCGGAAGGCCTTCGAGCCGGACCGCGACCTCCAGGCGTTGGTGGCGCAGTGGGACGCGGCCGTTGGTGACGCTGCGGCCAGGCTGGACGACTACCTGGCGAAACTGGATCAGTGGCGCGCCCTGGCCCGGAAGGCCGAGTCCGAAGGCCGTCCCATGCCTGCCCCGCCATTGCTGGAGGATCCCCGCCTGAGTCACTGGCGCGCCGCCGGCCTCTACAATGCCATGATCGCGCCGCTGACCCGGATTCCCATCTGCGGCGCCATCTGGTACCAGGGCGAGTCGAACGTCGACCGCGCCGACCAGTACGCCAGGGCTTTCCCGGCGATGATTCGCCACTGGCGGAGCGCCTGGGGCCAGGGCGAATTCCCGTTCCTGTTCGTCCAGCTTCCGAACTTCGGGACGCCCGGGGGCGCGGCTGACGCCTGGGCTTACCTGCGCGAGGCGCAACTCAAGGCGCTGGACTTGCCGAACACGGGCATGGCCGTGGTGATCGACGTCGGCGATCCGTATGACATCCACCCGCAGAACAAGCAACCGGTCGCGGCCCGGCTGGCGCTGGCGGCCAAGCGCACGGCCTACGGCCTGGACGTGGTGGGCTCAGGGCCGATCTACGAGTCCATGAGCGTTGAGGGCGGCGGCATCCGCCTGCGGTTCCGGCACGTCGACGGCGGTCTGGTCCCCCGAGACGGCAAGCCCCTGAAGGGCTTCGTCATCGCCGGCGAGGACCGTCGGTTCGTCCCCGCCCAAGCCGGGATCGAAGGCGACACGGTGCTCGCCCGCAGCGCAGAGGTGCCCAAGCCCGTGGCCGTGCGGTACGGCTGGGCCGACTGCCCGATCTGCAATCTCTGCAACGGAGCCGGCCTGCCCGCCTCCCCGTTCCGCACGGACGGGTGGCCGAGGAAACAGTCAGGCGCAGACTGACACGGCTTGTAATCGCGGGGACAACGCGCTAAGCTCCCCGCAAGGCGAAAGTGGGAGAGGCGCACACCGACGCACGGAGATCGATGGATGCCGTTTATCGGGAAAGACAGGACGCTTTTCACGCTGTTCGGACTGCCCATCAAGGCGAACCTGTCGTGGCTGTTCCTGGTGGCGCTGGTTATCCTCACGCTCGCGCAGGGCTACTTCCCCCCGCGCCTCGGCGAGGACGCCCCGGCGTACTTGCCCTGGGTGCTGGCCGTCATCGGCGCCTTCGGGCTGTTCGCCTCCCTGATCGCGCACGAGCTGGCCCACTCAATCGTGGCGCGCAGCACGGGCATGCCGGTGTCCGGCATCACGCTGTTCATCTTCGGCGGGGTGAGCCAGCTTGAGGACGAACCGCCGACGGCGGCGGCCGAGTTCTTCATGGCCCTGGTCGGGCCGCTTTCGAGCGTGCTCATCGGGACGGTCTTCCTGGTGGCGATGCTTCTTGGGCAAGCGCTGGGGTGGTCGCAGTCCGTCCAGGCGGTGCTGGGTTACTTGTTCGTCATCAACTTCATGCTGGCGGCGTTCAACAGCCTGCCGGCGTTTCCGCTCGACGGCGGGCGCGTGCTGCGCAGCATCCTGTGGGCCATCACGAAGGACCTCCGGCTCGCCACCCAGGTGGCGGCGCAGATCGGGTCGCTCTTCGCCTTCGGGTTCATCATCTTCGGGCTGATGGCGGCCTTCACTGTGGAGGGCGGCGTGATCTTCGGCGTGTGGCTGACCATCATCGGCTTCTTCCTCCGACAGGCCTCGCTGGCCAGCCTCCAGATGGTAGTCATGCGCGAGCAATTGCAAGGCGACAAGGTGCAGCGCTTCATGACCACCGACGTGGTCACGATCCCCAAGCGCCTGAGCCTTCAGGAGTTCGTGGACGGGTATGTCTTCCGCCATCGCTTCACTTATTACCCGGTGGTGGACGCAGAGGGACGGCTGGCCGGCCTCGTCAGCGGGCGAATGCTCAGGGACGTCGACCGGGATCAGTGGCCTTACCTTACCATCGGCGACGTGATGCGGGAGGTGTCACCCAACCTGGTCCTCGATCCGGACGCGGACGCCGTCGACGCCCTTTCCGCGCTGCGCCAGGGAGAGGAGCAGCGGGCCGTGGTGGTCCAGGACGGCCGGCCCGTGGGCATCGTGAGCCTGCGGGACCTGCTGCAGTTCCTCGCCCTGAAGATCGACCTCAGCCCGCGGCGTCGGGGCTGAATCCCCGGCGCCGCAGCCCGGCCCCAACCCGACCCCATGACCGACTCCAGCGAATCCACAAATGGCCTTGTCGCAGGCGCCCGCGACCTGTTGCGCGAGGCCGTCCGGACCAGCCTCTTCTTCTTCAAGATCATGATCCCCGTGCTGATCGTGACGAAGCTCCTCCAGGAGGCTGGCCTGATCGAGCGCTGCGGCGCTCTGCTCGGGCCGGTGATGAAGCTCGTCGGTCTGCCCGGGGGCATGGGCCTGGTGTGGGCCACGGCGATGATCACCAACCTCTACGGGGGGATGGTGGTGTTCGCCTCACTGGCGCCGCAATACTCGCTGACCGTCGCCCAGTCGACGGTTCTGACGACCATGATGCTGGTGGCGCACGGGCTGCCGCTGGAGCTTCGCATCGCGCAGAAGGCCGGCCCGCGCCTGCGCTTTGTGTCCGTGCTGCGCGTGGTCGGGGCGCTGCTGCTCGGCTGGCTGTTGCATCAGGTCTACTCGCGGGCCGGGCTTCTTCTCGAATATGGCGTGCCCTTCGACCGCGATCTTCAAGGCCGTCTCGTCGGACCCGTCGTGGTTGGCCTGGGCGCGGGACCAGCTCCGGAACCTGGGCCTCATCTTCCTCATCATCCTGGGACTGCTCTTCCTGATGAGGGTGCTCAAGCGGGTCGGCGTCACGGACTTGCTCACGCGGATGCTGAGACCCGTCCTGCGGGTGCTCGGCATGAGCCGCGACGCCGCGCCCATCACCATCGTCGGCATGACGATGGGCATCTCGTACGGCGGCGCGCTCATCATTCAGGAGGCGCAGTCCGGCAGGCTCAGCGCGCGCGACGTGTTCTTCTCGCTGGCGCTGATGAGCCTCTGTCACAGCCTGATCGAGGACACGCTGCTGATGACGGCCCTGGGCGGGCACGTCTCGGGTGTATTGCTCGGCCGCCTGCTGTTCGCGCTCGTCGTGACGGCGCTGCTGGTGAAAGCGGTGGGGTTGCTGCCGGAGGGGGCCTTCGAGCGCTACCTGGTCCGTCCCCCCGGCCGGAAGAACGACGCCGGCTGACGGCCCGTCACCCGGCCAGGTACGCCAGCAGATCCTCGGCTTCCATGCAGTTGAGGACGTCGCCCTTCTCGAGCCAGCCTCGCCGGGCCGTGCCGACCCCGAGGCGCATCATCCAGTAATGCTCGGCGCGGTGCGCGTCCGTGCCGATCATGATCTTCACGCCCGCCTCCCTGGCCTGGCGGCAGACCAGGTCCGTCACGTCCAGCCGGTCCATGAAGGCGTTGATCTCCAGCGCCGTCCGGTGCTGCGCGCAGGCCCGGACCACCGCCCCCACGTCCACGGCGTAGGCGTCGCGCTGGCCGAGCAGGCGCCCCGTCAGGTGGCCGATGGCGTCCACGTGCGGGCTCTCGACGGCCCGGATGATCCGGTCGGTCATCTCCGTCTCGCCCATGCCGAACTGGCTGTGCACGGAGGCGATGACCAGGTCGAGCCCGCCCAGCACTTCGTCCGGGTAGTCGAGCCGGCCGTCGGGCAGGATGTCCACTTCGGTTCCCTTGAGGATGACGAAGCCGTCCAGCTTCTTGCGCGCCTTCTCGATGTCGGCGTGTTGATTATGGAGGTCTTTGACCGAGAGCCCGCCCGCCACGCCGAGCGACGGGCGGTGGTCCGTCACGGGCATGTAGGAGTAGCCCA
>CAZSET010000066.1:0-16953 GCA_964605915.1 uncultured candidatus Brocadiaceae bacterium
TAGCCGTCCTTGCTGGTGCCGAGGGCGAAAAGCGAATAGCCGTGCTGCCCCTCGACCCTGAGCAGGATGTAGTAGGTATCATCCAGCTTCAGGGGGGAACCGTTGAACACCGTGTTGCAGGTGAAGGGGATGTCGCCGGCGCCGATGATGGGGTTGTCGGCGTAACGGACCAGAAGGTCGGTGTCGGTCTCGTTCGCCATCCCTAGGAGCCCTCCCTCGCCTCCTCGGCCATGCAGACGCGTTCCAGCTCTTCCATTGGAACGGTGCCGAGGCAGATGCAGCTATCGGCGGCGCCGTAGTATATCTCCAGATGCGAGCCGTCGTCGGACATGACGGCGCCGCACGAGAATATGAGGTTGGCCACGTCGCCGATACGCTCGTACCTCTCGCGAGGGGCCAGTATCGGGATGTTCGAGCGACCCAGGACCTGCGTGGGGTCTTCCAGGTCCAGGAAGGCCAGCCCCAACCTGAACAGCGGCCCGCCCGGGACGTTCCTCACGCCGTAGTAGAGGACGAGCCAGCCGGATTCGGTCGCGATGGGAGGAGCCGCGCCCCCGATCCGGTCGTAGTCCCAGAAGCCGTGGCGGGGCGTCATCACCACGTCCCAACCGCCCCAGTGGATCAGGTCGTCCGAGTAGCTGATCCAGATGTTTCCGCCCTCGCGCGGCCTTTCCAGGCGCGCGAACTTGCCCCTGATCTTCCGGGGGAACAGCATGCCGTTCTTCGTGTCCGGCTCCGAGATGAGGGCCACGCGCTCGAACGTCGCGAAGTCCTCCGT
This sequence comes from uncultured candidatus Brocadiaceae bacterium, assembly GCA_964605915.1. Taxonomy (GTDB): domain Bacteria; phylum Planctomycetota; class Brocadiia; order SM23-32; family SM23-32; genus DAOVRD01. The sequence continues at coordinate 779 of CAZSET010000066.1, forward strand.
CTTGGCCAGCGCCAGGCGGAAGCCATGCTCCGACTCCGCCAGGTAGGTGACGTAGTGGGTCCCGTCGAAGTGCGTTATGCGCGCATCGCGCACGCCATGGCCCTCGTACGTGGCGAACGGCTCCTGGTGCGAACGGGTCAGGACCGGCGAAGGCCCCACCTCGAAGTGCCGGCCGTCTTCGCTGCGGGCGACATAGATCGAGCAGTCACCCCGCAGGCTCTCCACGGTGAGCAGAAGGATGTACTGCCCGTCGAACTTAATGGCCCCCCCGTTATGCAGGTCTCCGGCCTGGCAGGGCAGGTCAGTCAGCGAGAGGATGGGGTTGCCCTCCCACCGATGCGCGATGTTCTTGTGTATCTTCGTCGCCACTCCACCACCTCGGGCGGATTGTGCAGGTTCCACGCTGCGGAATCAAGCGAAAGGCGCCCCGGCGGCCCGGCCGTTGAGCGCCGTACCGCTTCCGAGTATATTGGTTTCCCGCGCGTGTGCCGTCGGCAGACGCCTGGACCCGTTGCATCCGCCATTGGCTGAGACCCATGCAACCGGACGAGCTCCTCAAACTGGCCAAGAAGGAGAAGCTGGAGCAGCTCGAATCGGCGTGGGTGGCTGCCATTGACGAAGGTCCTGGCGTCTTGGACGCGCTGCTCCTGGTGCCCGAGGTGCTCGTCGAGCGGGGGCATGGCGAGCTTGCCGAATCCCTGATCTGGTACCTGGTGGACAGCCTGAGAGAATCCGGCGAGCGAGAAGGGGCGCTGCAGGCGGCCAGGGCCGGCGCACGCCTGCTGCCGGAGAGCGCGATTGTGCGGGAGCTGCTCGCCGGGCTCCTTGAGGAAGCATACGCCGACAGGGACGACCTGGATGAGCTGATGCGAGTGACTCTCCGCGCGCCGGGGATGCAGCTCGACGAAGCGCTGGCGGCGCTGGACAAGATGCTGTGCCTCGATCCCGGCGCGTACGTCTTCGACACGCAGCAGGGGCTGGCCGGGCGTACGGTGGGCTTCGACGCGGACATTGGCGGCATCCTGGTCGACGTGGGAGATTCAGAGAAGACGTACGGGCCGGGCCTGATTGGCAGGCTGGAGCCGCTGGAGCCGGACGACTTCCGCGCGCTGAAGGTATTCGAGCGCGAGCGCCTGCAGACTCTGGCCCACGAGGACCCCGAGCAGCTTGTTGAGATCGTCCTCACCTCAGTGGCCCGCCGCATGGAACTGCGCAGGCTCCGGTTCCACCTGGAGCCTGTCTTGGGATCGTGGTCGAAGTGGTGGTCGGCCGCCAGGGAGAAGCTCCGCAGGTCCTCTTACATCGGCATGACGCCGGGCCGGTCTCCTTCGCTCTTCCTGCGCAGCAAGCCGCTCTCGCATGGCGAGCGCCTGCTCCGCCGGTTCGAATCTGCCGGGGACGTGGTGGCCAGGCTCGCGGTGGCGCTGCAGATCGTGGAAGAAGTGCGGGCGCACGACGGCGTGGAGCGAGAGGTGCTCGAGCGCGTTGTGGATGAACTCGCCCTTGCGGCCTCGCCCGGGGCGGGCGGCCTGCCGGCTGTGGCGCTGGCCGCGGCTGCGGTTCTGCACGCTCTCCTCAAGCATTGCCCGGAACTGGCGGTCGAGGAACCGGAGGTCCCGGCCAATGCGCTGGAGGTGCTGAGCGATGGCCAGGCGCTGGCTTCGGCCGTGACGGACCGCGGCGTGCTCGTGTGCGTCCTGGGATTCGTGCGGGATCACTGGCCGCAGGCGTGGCGGGATGTCTTGGCGGGCCTGATGCCCCTGGTCGGGCGGCACGTCTGCGAAGGGGCCGCCCGGATGCTCCGTGAGACGAAGTCCGATCAGGCCCTCGCTGAGGTAGCACAGGAGATCCTGGTCCGCTCCGACGCGTCAGCGGGCGCGGTGGCGTGGCTGTGGCGGACCGTGGCGACCGAACCGCCCGACGAGCTGCGGGACGCGGTCGATCCCGTGAGCGTGGCCATCCGCGTGCTGTCCATGATCGCCTCGCTCGTGCGGGATCCGGACCTGGGCGAGCAGCAAAGGAAGGAGCGGATCGGCGGGCTGCGCACCGCCCTGTTCATGCGTGACGGGGGGCCTTTGCGCGAGGTCCTCAAGAGCGCTCGCCCGCACTATGTGGCCGTGCTGAAGGGCCTGGTTGAGCGCAGCCCCGGCCTTACCGTGCGCATGCAGAGCGATCTGACGAACATGCTGCAGGCGATCCGACCTGCGCTCTTCGAAAAGGTCGTGCCTCCGTGGGAGGAAGACATCGTCTACACGACGGAGGCCGGCACCGCGAGCAGGCGAAAGGAACTGGAGCACATCGTCAACGTGCGCTTGCCGGAGGTGATGCGCGAGATCGGGCAGGCGGCCGGCTTTGGGGATGTGAGCGACAACGCCGAATACCGCGCTGGCCTGGAGGAGCGCGGGCGGCTGGCCGAGCGGGCGGCCCGCATGCAACAAGAGCTTTCGGCGGCCCGTCCCATCACGCGGGAGATGGCCTCGGCCGATCACGTGACGGTGGGCAGCCGCGTCAAGATGCGTAACTCGGCGACGGGGCAGGTAGATACCTACTCCTTCCTCGGCCCGTGGGACGCGCAGCCGGACCGCAACGTCTACGCCTACAACGCCCCGCTGGGACTGGCCTTCATGGGCAAGCATGTGGGCGATACGGTGACCTTCAGGGCGGGCACCCAGGAACGCCAGTGGGAGATCCTGGAGATCGGCCCGGGGGTCTGACGGTCCTCACCTCGCCGCACGACGCTGGACGACGTTGCCCGCAAGCCCCCTCCACGGCGCGTATGCGCCTCCCCTTCCGTCCGCCGAGCGCGTCCGGTATCATGTGGCCCCCAGTCACCCCGGATGGCCAATGGGCGGAGGTGCTACCGTGGCCGGCCTGCAGAATCTCGTTTTCGGGATGGCGCTGCTCCTGCCGTTCCTTTTGCTGGCGAGCGTGGCGGAGGGCCAGACGGTCCAGGTGAAGCCGCGTGAGATCGACGATCTGCTGGCCAACCCCTGCATGGGCTGGGAGACGTTTCACCGTTTCGCGGATGTGGATCGGAACCTGGCCGGTCTGCCCAGCTCGACGGCCTACTTCCGTTACTACTGGAAGGACGTCGAGACGGAGAAGGACGTCTACAGTTGGGAGCTGCTGGACGGCGTGCTGGCCAAGGCCAGGGCGGCCGGGCAAAAGCTCGCCTTCCGCATCATGGTGTGCGGGACACACCGCGACTACAACTACAGCCCGGCGTATCTGAAGGATGAAGGCTACGCCGGCTTCGAGTACTCGCGCAGCGGCGGGGACACGTATTGGGCCCCCGACCTGGCCGACCCCGACGTGCTGGAGCGACATCTGAAGCTCATCCGTGCTCTCGGCCGGCGCTATGACGGGCATCCCGACGTCGCCCACGTGGACATCGGCTCCGTCGGCCTCTGGGGGGAATGGCACATGAGCGGCACCGGTCGCCGCATCGTCGATACCTACTTCGAGGCGTTCCCCCACACAGAGCTGCTCATGCTCATCGGCCCGCTCGACGAGCTGAAGTACGCCACGTCGAGGGGCGCCGGATGGCGGGCCGACTGCCTGGGCGACATGGGCGGCTTCAGCCGCACCTGGTCCCACATGAAGAACATGTACCCGCAACGGATCGAGGAGGCCGGCCTGGAGGATGCCTGGCACAAGGCGCCCGTGGCGTTCGAGACCTGCTGGGACATGCGCAAGTGGCAGGAGGAAGGCTGGGACATCGACTACATCTTCGAGTGGGCACTTTCGGTCCACGCCTCCTACGTGAACAATAAGTCCGCGCCGCTTCCCGAGGGCGTCCGCGGCCAGGTGGAGGCGATGCTGCGCCGGCTCGGCTACCGATTCGTGCTGCGCTCGCTGCGGCACCCGGCGGCGATCGAAGCGGGCGGCGACCTTTCCGTCGAAATGGGCTGGGAGAACGTGGGCGTCGCGCCCTGCTACGCCGACTACGTGCCGGCGCTCTCCCTGGTGGATGCGCAGGGCGAGCGCGTGTGGGTCGGCCCTGGGCAATCGTGCGTCAGGGAATGGCTGCCGGGCCGGTTCACGCTCGACGAGTACTTTCATCTGCCGGCCGGACTGCCGAAGGGCGAGTACGGGCTCGAGGTGGCCGTGGTGGACGCGAAGACGCGGGAGCCCATCGTGCGCCTGGCTATTGAAGGACGGGCGGACAGCGGCTGGTATCCCTTGAGTCGGGTGACGGCCCGGTGAAGCCCGGCTCGGTCCGGAGGGATCGGCATGAACGGCGCAATCGCTGCTCTTCTGTGCCTGGGGGGAATGATGATGGGAGGGACCGGGGCGCTCGCAAAGGGAATCGACGTCTACGCGTCTAATCCCCGCTACTGGCAATACGACGGGGAGCCGGTCCTCTTGCTCGGCGGGTCCGTCGAGGACAACCTGTTTCAAATACCCCACATGCCCGAGCATCTCGACACGCTGGCCGCGTGCGGCGGCAACTACGTCCGCTGCACCATGTCCAGCCGCGACGAGGGCAATGTCTGGCCCTTCAACAAGGTCGGTGAGCTCCACGATCTCGACCAATGGAACGAGGAGTACTGGCACCGGTTCGAGACCTTCCTTGCGGAGACCAAGAAGCGCGACATCATCGTGCAGATCGAAGTGTGGGCGACGTTCGACTACTACCGCGACAATTGGGCGCGGAGCCCGTTCAACCCGAAGAACAACTGCAACTACACCGCCGAGGAGACGGGACTGCCCACCGCCGTCGACAGCCATCCGGTGAAGACGGAGAACAACTTCTTTTGGTCCGTCCCGGCGGAGAACAACCAGCCCATCGTGCTGAAGTATCAGCGGCGCTTCGTGGACGAGCTCCTCGCGCACTCGCTCCGGTACGATCACGTCCTCTATTGTATGGACAACGAGACGTCGGTCACTCCCGAGTGGGGCGCCTACTGGGCGGGCTGCATCCGGGACGCCGCCGCCGCTGCCGGCCGGAAGGTGCACACCACGGAGATGTGGGACCCCTGGGACCTGGACCACCCCATGCACCGCGCGAGCATCGAGCATGCCGAGACCTACACCTTCGTTGACATCTCGCAGAACAACCATCAGAAGGGGCAGGCCCACTTCGACAACGCGCAGAAGGTGCGCCGCCGGATCGCGGACGCACCTCGGCCCGTCAACAGCGTGAAGATCTACGGCGCTGACGGCGGCCGGTTCGGCGACACGCGCGACGGCGTCGAGCGATTCTGGCGCAACATCTTCGGCGGCTTCGCCTCTTCCCGGTTCCACCGTCCGCCCTCGGGCATCGGGCTGAGCGAGCTCGCCCAGACGATGATCAGAAGCGCGCGCGAGTTAACCGGCGCGATTGACCTCTTCCGTTGCGAGCCGCATCCGGAGCTACTGGGCGAGCGTGAGGAGAACGAGGCCTACTGCCTCGCGCAGCCGGGCGGGCAGTACGCCGTCTACTTCCCGGACGGCGGGGACGTCTCCCTGGACCTATCGGCCGCCGAAGGGCCGTTGCGACTTCGTTGGTATGACATCGGGGCGGGCCGGTGGCGAGAAGGGGAGGGCATCGAAGGCGGCCGTAAGGTTGCCCTCACCACTCCCGCTGGTGGCCAATGGGCGGCCGTGATACGGTGAGCGGCCGCGGACCCGCGCCGAACTCGACCGAGAGCGTCGGCGTCAGGAGGCATCATGAAGGCACTTGTGCTGGCAGTGGCGTTGGCCGCGCTCGCGGCAGGTATCGCCGGGGCGGCCCCGGAGGTGACGGTGACCGACGGGGGCTCCCTCGTCGTCAAGACGCCGGGCAAGCAGGACGTCACCACGTATTTGTTCCTGTGGTACGACAGATGGATCTGGCGCGAGCTGCACGAACTGACCAGGATCGACGGCGACACGTGGCAGGGGAGCTTCGGCAAGAGGGAGGAGGACGGCCCCGGCCGCGTTCTGTTCACGCAGTCCGTCACTCGGGAAGGCGACACGCTCAGGCTGACCTACGAGTTCGAGCGTGACGGCGACATGGAGCTGACCCGCGGGATATTCCTCTCGTTGTATATTCCGTTTCCCGATTACGAGGGCGGAGACGTGGTCTTCACGCACGGCCCGCCCAAGACGACGGAAGACAACTTCGAGACCGCCGCCCGAGGCTGCACCTTGGCCCTCTTCGAGACCGCCGCCCTCGAAGTCGCGACCGACCGGGCCAGCACGTACAGGCTCAGGGCAGAACCTGGAAGGCGCGCGAACCTTTTCGTCCGGCTGGTGCCCAGTGACTTCGGGGACCGTGCGCGGGCCTCGCTCACGCTACGCATCGTCCCCGCAATCGAAGCAGTCCGCCCCTGGCGCGCCCTGCCTCGAAGGGCGCCGCTGAGGGTGGCGGGCGTGACGGCGGACAGGGAAGTCGTCGGGCTCTACGAGCCGGTCGAGTTCACGCTGGACCTCTCCGCGACTTACGACAACCCGTTCGATCCCGACGACGTGGCGGTCGAGGCCGTCTTCGTGACGCCATCCGGACGGACCGAGCGCCTGGCGGGGTTCTACTACCAGGGCTTCGAGGCCGAGTATGAGGGCGGGCTGGAGCTGCTCTCCCTCCGAGGCGACCCGGAGTGGAAGGTTCGCTATGCGCCGCGGGAGATCGGGGAGCATCGCGTGACGTTCCGCGCGCGGGACCGAAGCGGCGAAGTCGAGTCGCCGCCCATCGCCTTCCGGTGCGACGAGTCGGGTGCCGACGGCTTCGTCCGCATCAGTGACGCCGAGCGGGCGGGGCCGCGCTACTTCCGGTTCGACGCCGGGCGCTCGCTTTTTCTGATCGGCCACAACGTGACGACCTATGCGGCGGACGTGGACCAGGTCTTCCGCAAGATGTCCGAAGGGGGGGAGAACTACACGCGGTTCTGGATGTGGTCCCAGGGCCTGAGCCTCGAGTGGGGACTGCCGGTGGGCCACTACCGCACGGAAGAGGCATGGCGGCTCGACCGCACGCTCGACCTGGCGAAGCAGCACGGCATCTGGCTGATGCTCTGCCTGGACACGCATCAGGACTTCCGCGACACGTCGTGGCGTGACAATCCGTACAACTCCGCCGCCGGGGGACCGTGCAAGGACGTGACGGGCTTCTTCACCGACGAACGCGCCAGGTCCCTCTACAGGAAGCGCCTGCGCTACCTGATTGCGCGGTGGGGCTACCATCCGAACCTGCTCTGCTGGGAATTCGTGAACGAGATCGAAGGCTGGCGCGGCGCCGCCGAGCACAAGGAGCAGGTGGCCGCCTGGCACGCAGAGATGGCCCGCTCCATCGGGGAGACCGATCCGTTCGATCACCCGATCACGACAAGTCAGTGGACCACGGAGGGCTGGCCGGAGCTATGGGACCTGCCCGAGACGGACTTCGTCCAGAGCCACTACTACGCTAACAGCCTGTGGGCGGACATGGCCGGGGACGTGGCGGGCATCTGCCGGCAGAAGCTGCGCGACTACGGGCGCAAGCTCCATGTCTTCGGCGAGTACGGCATCAGCAGCGGGGCCGGAACGCGGCGCATGGATGCGGCGGGCGTTCACCTTCACAACGGCAACTGGGCCGCGCTGATGTCGGGCTGCGCCTCCAACCCGGTGAGCTGGTGGCATGACTCCTACATCGACGCGCTGGACCTGTACGGCGTCTATCTCGGGCTGAGCCGTTTCGTCCAGGGCGAGCCGCTGGTCGAGAGGGCCTGGCGAGTGGTCGAGGCAGACCCCGTCGTGTACACGCGGCCCCTCCAGCAGGTGCTGTTCAAGAACCTGCGGTTCACGCCGCGCAAGGGAAGCTGGGAAGCACCCGTGCCGGAGGGCGTGCGCTTTGCGATCGGGCGCGACGGTACGGTGGCCAACCACGGCGAACTGCCGAATCTGCTGCACGGCAGCGGGCACCAGGACCTCCGGTCGCCCTTTGTCTTCGAAGTCGACTGCCGCAAGCCCTCCCGGTTCAACGTGCAGGTGGGCACCGTAAGCGCCGGCGGGATGCTTGAGTTCCGCGTGGACGGCAAGGCGCTGCGGACTGTCGAGTTGCCCGCGGGCGAAGGTCTGGGAACCGAGAGCCGGTGGCAGGAGCGGTGGCAGATATGGCAGACCGACTACAACGAGACGTACGGCGTCGAGCTGCCCGCCGGGCCGCACGTCGTGGAGCTGACGAATGAGGGCAGGGACTGGGTGGAGGTCGAGTACTTCGAGCTGACCGACTACGTGACCAACGAGCTGCCGCCCCTGCGCGTTCTGTGCCTGGCCGCCGACGACAGGGCGCTGGTGTGGGCCCAGAACGAGGCGCACACGTGGTTCAACGTCCGCGAGGGCGAGCCAGTGCCGCCGGTCGAGCCGACGTCGGTCCGCCTGACCGGATTCGCCGACGGCGTGTGGCAGGTCGAGTCATGGGACACGGTGAAGGGCGAGGTGGTCGCCAGGAGTTCGGCCAGTGCGGCGGACGGTCAGCTTGAGCTCCAACTGCCGAGGATCGAGACCGATGTCGCGCTGAAGCTCCTCGCGCAATGACGGCTGCGGCGGGCAGGCATCCTTTGCATTGTCGACGGGAGGGAGCCGTGAGGATCTGGGACTCGCACGTTCACCTGAAGCACGGCGACGCGGAGGGGACCGAGTACCCGGCCCGGGACATCGTTGCCACGATGGACGCCGCGGGCATCGAGCGGTCCGTCGTGTTCGCCATGTCCACCACGACCGAGCGCTCGGTCGAAATGGCGCTTGAGGCGGTCCGGCAGTTCCCCGACCGGCTGATCCCTTACGTCTACGCGCTGCCGCATTACGGGCGCTCGGTGCTGGACGAGATAGAGTCGGCCATCGTCGACTCGGGCTTCCGGGGCATCAAGATCCATGCGGGCGAGTGCACGCTGGCGGAGTATGTCGTGGATCCCGTCTTCGAGCTGGCAGGGCGGCACGGAGTCCCGTGCCTGATCGACTGCCTGGGAAACGCCGGGGCCGCGGAGCGGCTTGCGCGTGCCTTCCCGGGCACGATCCAGATCGTGGCGCACATGGGCCGCTACCTTGCGACGGACGCCCGCCTGCTGGAGCGTTTCATTGCGCTGGCCGAGGCCCACCAGAACGTCTTCCTGGACTTGAGCGGCGTCGTGCTGCTGGAGCAGGCGCAGAAGGCCGTTCGGCGGCTCGGCTCGGGCCGACTCGTCTTCGGCACGGACGGACCCCAGCGGGCGCCGGACACCGCCTCCTACGCCCGTCTGGCCATAAGGAAGATCGACGCGCTTGATCTGGCGGACGAGCAGAGAGAGGACATCTTCTGGGGAAACATCGCGCGGCTGCTGTGTTTGGCGTGATGGGGAAGAGGGCGGCGCAGGCCCGTCAGCCGGGCCGGGCATGCGTGCCGGACGGCTTGCCGGCATCGGCCCCGTCGAGGATTCCGATCTTGTGATCCCGCAGGACGGCTGCCAGGCTCTCCTTCATGAAGCCCAGGCAGGCCAGCGCGTCGGCCCGCATATCGGCCGGGTCTAGCTGCCCCTGTGAGAGGGCGGCGAACTTCTTCCGCCAGGCGTCCACCTCCCATAGCACGGACAGCAGGTTCTGCACGAGGGACAGCTCCTGCTCGTCGGCCAGCCGCCCAGGCGAAGGCATTCCTTCCTGTTCGCTCTCCTCTGGCGCGGCTTCGACGACTTGCTCGGCACCGCGGGCCGGCTGCCCGGTGAGCGCTTCACCGATGGCGTTCATGATGCCCGTGATCTGGCTGACCTTCTGGAGGTGCTCGTTGCCCATCTGCTCGATCTCGTCCAGCTTCTGCTGAACGGCGGGGTCGACGGGCTCCCCGACCCGGCCGTCAGGTCGTCCATTTGCGGCAATGGCCTCTTCGGGTTCGAGGATCAATACGCTCTCGGCGATCGGCAGGTCTTGGCCCAGGCCCTGCTCGTGCCAGCGCAGGACGCTGTCGCTCCAGGAGTGCTCCGCGTGCCTGTCGGACTTGTCCTGCCCAGTGATGGGGATGGCGGTCTGCGCTCCGAAGCGGGCCGGCAGGCTGTTGATGAACCTGTGCAGGATGTCCTCGTCGAACTGCTCCCGCATCTCCCCGGTCATGGTGGCCAGGGCCTGACGGCTGCCCATGGCGTTGCGATAGGGCCGATGGCTGGTTAGCGCGTCGAAGACGTCAACCACGCGCGCGGCCCGGGCGAAGAGATTGATCGTGGCGCCGTTGCGTCCGTCCGGGTAGCCGCCCCCGCACACGTCCTCGTGATGCTGCCGTATGATGTTCTTGGCGATGGGGGCCTGACGCAGGTACGGCCGCGCCATCTTGGCCCCGTCGCGCGGGTGCCTCTCGATGAGCTTGAACTCCTCCCGCGTCAACGGGCCGGCCTTGTGCAGGATCTCGGGCGGCACGAGCGTCTTTCCCAGGTCGTGCAGGGCGCCCCCGAGCATCACCTGGCTGAGCAGCCCCTTCTCGTGCACCCCCAGCACCTGCCTGGCCAGGCCGGCCAGCAGCACGGACACGTTCATGCAGTGGCTGTGCGTGTAGTAGGACAGCGGCGCACAATCCATCATGAGCCACTCGGTGCCGGGAACGGCATGGATGGTCCGGGCAGTCGCCTCTATCAGGCCTTTGACGCGCCCGTAGGCCGGCGTCGAGTAAGGCTCTTCCAGCAGGGATTCTATTCCCCGGCAGGCGAGCCGGTAGACCCATTCGGCGACCTGTCTGTTCGGGATTTCGTTCTCTTTCAGGATCTCCGGCAGATTGTCCTCGACGTAGTCGAAGCAGCTCTCGGCGTTCTCGTCCGCCACGTAGACGAGGTCGGTGTCGGTGTCGTCCAGCTCCTTCCACGTGTCCACGTAGACGGGATCGCCCGCGGGCTTGTACCGCGTCAGTCCCTCTTTTTCGTCTCGCCACACGTAAGTGTCGAAGGGCAGACGGGTAGCCGGCCGCAGGATGCGGGGGTGCAATCGGAGATAGGCAAAAGAACCGTTCTCTGCCACGTCCCTCAACGATGCCTTTGTGGAACGATTTGCCACGAACCTGAAGCACGCCGCCCTCGCGCGGGCGTACTCGTACGGCGGGTGACGATTCAACCATTGTGCGGAGAGTGGAAGGGCAGCTTCAACGGACGGGGACGAAAGGGCTTCTGGGGGCGTTTGGAGGGCCTCTCGCGGGGTCCTGCGCAAAACTTAACGCGCCGGAAAAGGCGCCTTGGACGCACCGAACACGCTGCGGCAAATCAAGACGCGGGCCGCGCAGGCGACCCGCGTCGTTCATTGGCTGGTACCCCCTCGGGGACTCGAACCCCGGCAGTCAGGACGTCCAGAGCTGGCGTAGTGGTTCTGAGGATACTTGTATCGGCCGCCGGTGGACCGATTTGGGGCGCACCGGCGGGCAGACGGTGAGGTGGAAGGTAGGCTCTGGCAGCCGCCGGCGCCCGTAGTCGAGGACCACGGTTAGAGGCCCTCTTGTCCTTGAGGTAGGAGGTCCTGCTCGTCAGGGACCTCGTTTGCCGGAGCACCCGGGTCTTGGGGATCGCGGCGGCAGTCGGCATATTCGTCATCATCCACCGTGGGAAACAGGCGCCACTTCCAACTGCGCTGATACCGTTCACCCAGGAAGCATCGACGCTGGCTCGCACAGTCGAGAGTGATTGACATGCCGTCCCGCGCCAGGAGCAACCCGGCTGGGGTCAAACGCCACGTCCCATCAAGGGGAAGTTCCCCGTCTACCTTCTCAATCGTGCCGTCAGGCCGAAGTAACATCACGGCCACACGCTCCCTGGGTCCTTTGATGGATTCAAACAGCGAGTACTTGCCGGGCACATACTTCACCAACGGCTCAGGCAGACGCGGCAGGGGCTCAAGGCGCGGGCTATAGCCGTCCGCCAAGCACCCGACGGTGTAGTCAATCTGGACTTGCGTGTCGATACTCAGCCTGTTCGCGAACTGCTCCAACGTCCGTAAACGCAGCTCAGGAAAAGACGGGGTTCCTTCGAGCGCACGGAGGCGTTCGTCGATGGCGCGCAGCGTTGGCGCTGCGGCTTCCTGGTCACCTTGCTCTTGCCTGGCCACTACCGTCGCCGGCTCACCAGAGAACAGGACCCGCGAAGCTGCGATGCCGATGAAAGCGCCCAGGCCCCCCGCCACGCCAGCAACTGCGACCACGACATACAACATAGGTTTCTGCGTCATTCGTAGAGCCCCCTTTCACTGGTGCTAATACTACATCCCGCCAAATCGAGTGTCAATCTGTGCATCGCCAGGCAGCCTGGCGAGCCCGGCGCGCCACAAGCCCGGACACGCCCTGCCACCTCGCCGGCCTGGACAGCTACCAGTGGAGCGGCTACAATGGCCCCTGTGGTCTGGACGGGGGCGCGCCATGCCACTCACCAAATGCCCTGACTGCCGACGCGAGGTCTCGACCAGGGCGGAGGCCTGCCCGCACTGCGGCTGCCCGCTGACCATCAAGCCCGACGTCGTTGGTGGCCGCCGCGTCCAGACCGTAGAGCACACCGCCAAGCGATACAACCTCGCCATCCTGATTGGCGGCGTCCTGTCCGCCGTCGGGATCATCATGGCCTTGCCGTCCTGTTTCTACGAGACGGGCCTGGTTGGCACCATCGGCCAATGGCTCGTGGTGGTAGGCTTGCCCCTCTACTTCGGGGCCCGGATACTGGCCTGGTGGCACCACGGATAAGTGTCAGCAATCGCTGCCAGGTAAGAAAAACCTTGACAAACCGTGCCGAATGGTGTACAAAGATGCGTAGAGATACGCTCCCGCCACTGAGATTACTCAGTGGCGGTGATTCGCTCCCGTCGTTGCCGCGATGGGCAATGGCGGCAATTCACCCCCCGCCGTCAGGGTCGCATCCTGACGGCGGGCTTTTCTTTTCTGGGGGGCCTGTGATGTCGCCGGAACGTGTGATGGTCTTCATTGACGGACAGAACTTCTACCACGGGCTGCGCCATGCGCTGCCTGGGAAAAACGTGGACTTCGAACCCTTCGCGGGGCTCTTGGTTGGCCAGCGGCAGCTTGTCCATGTGCGCTACTACAACGTCCACCTGAGACAGCAGGGAAACGTTGATCGCGCCAAGCGGCACGAACGCTTTCTAGAGGCAGTGTCTAGCATCCCTGACTTCCACGTTTACTATGGCCGGATGGTCGTGCGCCCCTACGGGACTGCAGAAAAGGGCGTTGACGTGCAGATGGCTGTGCACATGCTCCAGCAGGGATACCAGGACAACTACGATACTGCGGTTCTGGTCAGCGGCGACGGTGATTTCGACCATGCCGTGCGCGCTGTAGTGGACTTGGGAAAGAGGGTAGAGAATGCCTATTTCTCCAGTGGGCGGTCCCGCGCTTTGGTGAACTGCTGTAGCCGCTTCCTCATGTTGGATGAGCCTTTCCTGAAGCCTTGCCTCTCTGTCCAGGCCACCCCACCCACGGGGGGGCCATAGCCAAGCCGTCTTGGTCGGCGGCGTGCTTTGGGTGATCGGCATCCTCCTGGCGCTCCCGTTCTGCTTCTACGATACGGGCCTGGCCGGCACCATCGGCCAGTGGCTCGTTTTGGTGGGGCTGCCCCTCTACTTCGGCACCCGCATACTCGCCTGGTGGCACCACGGCTAAGCGGTTCTATCCTGACGTAAAGAGAAGGGCGCAAGCCGTTCAGCGCCGGAGTCTAAACGTAGTGCTTCCAGCGCGGCCACGCGGGCGCATGTGGGTTGGCCAGAGGATGAGCCGGAGACGAGTCCTGCCCGGCACGGAGCAACACGGCGTGGGCGCCCTGGTGTCGATGTCCATCAGCCACGAGGACGTGCACAACACCTGCCACCGCAACGCCGCGAAGCTGCCGGGGCTATGAGCCCTGAGTGGCCGGCGGCATCACGGGGGGGCCGCCGCGCTCTTCAGCGATCCGGCGGCGGTTGTAGGCGACCCACTCGTTCAGCGTCATCATGTTCTCGACCTCCAGGAAGCGGCCGATGGGCATCGCGGGATCGCTGGACGTCATCAGGCAGGAACTCTCCGCGCTGTGCCAGTTCCAGTGGATGGTGTCGCCGTACTTCTCCTTCACCTGCCCCTCGCGCTCCCAGAGGTACCTCGAGGGCACGACGCGGTAGTCCAGGTCGACGCGTGCGACAGCCACCTCCCGGTTCTCCGAGGACTGGCTGACCACCAGCCCCAGCGGGTCCACGATGACCGAGGGCGGGCGCATCACGGAGCTTGCGACGTAGTACTGGTAGCGGTACGCGTGGGAGATCATCAGGGATATGCTGGGGGCCGCCGAGGGGAAGATCACCAGCTCGGCCTCCTGGGCTGCATAGGCCTCCCAGCCATCGTCGAAGACGACGTCCCAGCATATCTGGATGCCCACGCGGCCGAAGTCTGTCTCGAAGACGGGGAATTCGCGACCGGGCGTCTGGCCCCCCTCGACCGTGTCGTCTTCAAGGACGACGGGGAAGACCTTGTGGTAGACGCCGACCGGCTCGCCGGCGCGGTCCAGCAGGACGGCCGAATTGTGGACCGCATCCCCGTCGCGCACGTACATGGGCACGACGACGTAGCTGCGGTGGGTACGCGCCCGCTCGGCGACGGCTGTGACGGTGCGGCCGTCCAGCTCTTCGGCCGTCTCGTGGGGCTTGCTGCCGGGAGGCAGGGCGAAGTGCTCCGGCAGGGCCATGATGTCCGGGCTCCAGCCCAGCCGATCGGCCTCGCGGGCCATATCATCGATCAGCTCCACTCCGTTGGCCAGCAGCGCGTCGGCGTCACCCGCGTCGCGGATGGACAGCGTGCAGGTAGCGATCACGGCGTGCCTCGGTCCCGGCTTGCGCACGGTCATGGCGTCCTCTCCCTTCCTTTGCGCGAGGTGACGCGCGGGTTCACATCTCAATCCGGTCGTTGTCGCTCTCGGCCCAGGCCTTCCCGTGGGCGCGCAGCCCCCGGACGGTATCGGCGTGCTGCGGGTCGGAGCCCAGCATGATGCCGTTTGCGTCCCGGCAGTGTATCCGTTACCCGATTGAATTAGTCAAGCGGATTTCGTGTACACATCTCGCAAAGGAGGTCGGTTCCCTGCGGTTCCCCCTGGTGGGGGAGCTGTGGTGCCCGCCGTTCGTCTTCGTTGAAGTGCAGTCGGGCGGTCGGGGGACCGTGAACTGCCCTTCTTCTGGTGAAAACGTCAGGCACCCTCGGGCTGGAGCAGGCGAAAGCCGTCGGAAGCGGCCGAGGATCGCGGCGAGCACTCCCGAGGAACCGCCACCAGTGGCCATCGCTCAGCCAAAGGGCGGGTTCGTTCTGCTTGATGGCGAACGTGTCCGAAAGACGGATCTGAGGGAGCCCGAGCAGTGGCGGCGGGCGCTCAACCTGCCGGGAGAAGCACCGCCTGTCGGGCAGCACGAAGCGGATCAGGGCGAACGGGTGCCTTCCTGCCGACCATCGGTCCCTCGCGCCTGGCGGTTCTGAGCCACGGGCGAATCCAGCGTTTGACAAGAGCCGGAGTCGGCTTACACTCTTAGCAGCGCGATAAGGCCGGGCGTGCCGGTGTCGCGGACGCAGAATCGGGGCGGTCTCTTCAAACGGAGGATTGCTATGGCATCTTGGACCAGTCAGGCTAGGAGAATGGCGGGCGCAGCCTCGAACCGCCGGGCGCTGGCACTGGAGGCGTTGGAGGCGAGGATTCTTCTTGACGGTGGCCGGGCGGCGGGCGACGGCCCGGGTGACCTCGGGCTGCCGTTTGAGTTGACTGATGAGGGCGGATCGTTATCCATGCTCGACGCGGATGGCGACGGGTTGGACGATCTTGTCACGGGGGATAGGTTGCTTTGGGGCAGCGAGTCGGGATCGGGTTACTTCGGTGCGACGCATGTGGGTTTGGCTGGGGGTGCGGTGGCGGACTTCGACGGGGACGGTGTGGTGGACTCGGCGGACCTGTCTTATGACCCGATGTACCCTGCATCGCCTCCGTTGATCTTGGTTAGTTTTGGCTTTCCGGATGGCGGGACGATTGGGTTCGGCAAGCCGACCGAATATGCACTGACGGAGGGGATGCAGTACCGGTCGCTTTTCGCGGGAGACGTGGACGGCGACGGTGATCAGGACCTGGTGGGCGACTACGATGACTATGCTGTGTCGGCCTCTGGTGTGTACAGCCTGATCAACGACGGCACGGGGGTTTTCCTGGGGCTGCAGGAGAGCACATTCCCCCAGGACATTCAGGTGCACGGGGTGGCCGCCGCGGACCTGGATGGAGATGGCGACCTGGACCTGGTGG
>CAZSET010000067.1:0-16780 GCA_964605915.1 uncultured candidatus Brocadiaceae bacterium
ATTGGATGCCATCCAGCGGCGCGTAGTCCTCCAGGTGCACCTCGGTGACGCGCCGTCCGAGCGCATCGAAGCTCTGGATCGCCTCGATGACCAGCTTCCTGCGGTCCACGAATACGCTCCGAAGCAGCGCGCCGGCCAGGAACACGTCGAAACGGTAACACTCCGGGCCCACCGACATCTCGGTCGCCGGCCACGTGAGGCCAACCCGCTCCGGCCCCGCGAACCACGTGCGCACCTCCTGGGGCCGGATCAGGTGCGGCAGCTTCGCGTACGCGGCCGGCCCGCCCGTGGCTACCTCGGACGTGCGCGGGAAGGCGAGCCAGAAGCGGTCGCCTCTGGCCCGGAGCCAGAAGGCCGTTTGGCCCAGCTTCTCCGCCAGGAGGTAAAGCGCCGGGATCGTCCGGTCGAACCCCATCTGCCCGCCGAAGCCGGGCAGCTCGCGCCTGCGGCCCTCAACCGTCTGGGTGATCTGCAAGGAGACGTCTCGGTCCCGTACGGTGCGGATGCTGTTCGCCCACGCTCGGGTTGCCGCTGTCACCCGGTCCTGTGGCAACGGGGCAGGTAGGGGGCCGGGCGCGCGGCATCCGCATAGCGCAACGGTGGCCACCACGGAGGCCAGGACGAGTCGGCGCATATACCTCATGGGTGGTGCCTTGCGGACAGGAGAATGCATGCGGTTGATGCCAGATAGGAGGACCGCGCCGCGAAACCGCGTTCCTTCCGAGCCGAAGCGTCGCGTCGCCCGTCGTGTCCTTCGCTGATAGACGCGCGAGACCCCCTCAGTCGAATGCACTGACGTCCTTCGGGCCGGTGCCTTTCTGGCGGTAGATCACGTTGACGCGGTTGATGAACGCTTCGTCGTTCCTGAGAGCATCGACGAAGAGCTTGACCAGACTCGGATCAAACTGAATTCCGCTGGCGCGCTCGATCTCGCGCAGGATCTCTTCGCGCGGCACTACCCCCTCGTAGGGGCGTTCGGAAGCCATCGCGTCGAAGGCGTCTGCCAGCGACAGGATGCGGGCAATCAGCGGGATGCCCTCGCCTGCCAGGCCGTCGGGATAGCCGCCGCCATCCCAGCGCTCATGGTGGTGCCGAACCCCGCTGGCGATGCGTTCGGCGTTGTCTACGTTCGCCAGTATTGCTGCGCCGGCCACGGGATGCTGCTTGATGGCTTCGTACTCGGAGTCGGTCAGGCCTTCGGGCTTCTTCAGCACGTCCAGCCTTATTGCCAGCTTGCCCACGTCGTGCAGGAGGCCGGCGATCTCCAGGTCCCGGATGTCGGCGCCGTCCAGCCCGCATAGCTCCCCGATGCGCATCGCCAGCGCCGTGACGCGCTCGCTGTGGCCGTAGGTGTATTCGTCCTTGATTTCGACCAGGTTTATGACGGTCCGCATGGCGTCGCGGAAGAGGCCCTCGACCTGGCGGGCGAGCTGGGCCCGACGGATGGCAATCCCCGCCTGGCTGCCGATCGCCGTGAGGACCTTCAGGTCATGCTTGTCGAACTGCCGTGATCCCAGCAGGCTGTCCACGTAGACCACGCCGACCGGGCCGTGCTCGTCCCGCATGGGGACGCACATGATGCTGCATATGTGCTGTGTGACTATGCTTTCGCTCACCTCGCGCGAGTTCTGTGGGTCGGCCAGCAGAATCGCGTTGTCGTTCTCGTAGCATTCGGAGACGATGCTGCGGCTGAAAGTGCTGCGGGCGTGGGTGGGGATGGCGTCCTTATTTCGGCTGACCAGGGGCATCAGGACGCCGTTGGTCCTCTTGGCGGCTATCAGGTAGCCGCGGTCGGCCCCCGTAACCGCCATAACGCTGTCCATGATGGTCTCGAGCAGCCGATCGAGGTGGTGCTCCGCGTTGACGTTGTTGATGAGGTTGCAGACTATGGACAGATCGTGCTCGAGTCCCGCTCGGGCAGGAAGGCCCTCGGCCTTCGGTATCTCCAGGAAGAGCGAGGAGGCGGCCGTGACCTCGGCCGGCTCCCGGAACTCGCTGCCGAAGGTCACCTCGTCCTCGTCTTCGACCGGCATGTGGGAGGTCTCTTCCGCGATGCCGGCGTCCAGCAGGAAACGAAACTGCGCATCCCCGATCTTGATGCGGTCCTGGTGGAACAGGATGACCTTATGGATCCTGCGGTTGTTGACCCAGGTGCCGTTCTTGCTCTCCAGGTCTTCGATGCGGTAGAAGCCGTTCTCGAAAGCGATCCGCGCGTGCATGCGCGAGACCTTCCCCTGGACGAGCTGGACCGCCGCGGATTTCCCACGGCCCACGACCACGGGCCGCTCCGGCGACAGTGCGACTTCCTCCAGGCTTTGCGTCCCCGCTGCTGGAATCAGTTTTGCTTCCATGTGCGGCAAGTGCCCTCGGTGCCTTCGCCAACGAATGCCCGGCCGCCAGCCGGTCCTTCAGGGCGCCCGGTTCCTGCTTCTGGGACCAAAAGTGACGAGTATTATAGGGCAATTCCTTCTCGGCGGTCAATCACGTCACCGCTCGATGTTCCTGGTTCTGCGTTGAGGAAGGAGAGCCGGGCGGCAGGGTCAGCCCCTCTCGGCGAAGAACACCTTGCCGTGGAACCGCAGTTCCACGTACCTGATCCCTTGCAGGCCGGGGTAGTCGTCGAGCTTGCTCAGCAGCATTGCCAGCTTCTCCGAGTCCGGCACCAGGTGCGGCGCGGCTTCCACCCCGGGCACCTCATCGTAGACGGAAGACTTGCCCCACTTTATCTGCGCGCCGCCGGCGACCGTCAGCACGATGTCGGGCTCCACTGCGTCTCGTCCAACTCCCGTTACGTCGATCGTCTCAATGCGGAGCCGCGCCAATAGACCTTCCCGGCGGAGGAAGTCCGTCAGCCTTGCCCCGGCGGCCAGCCGCGGGCCGTCCCAGCGCGCCCCGGTCGGCGGCGGTTCATTCAGCAGACTGTCCCGGATGACGGGGGAGGGCAGCTCGCCCCACTCCAGCGGCGGCTTGAACAGTTCTTCGGGCAGCCAGTGCCCGTCGCCGTCCACTATGTACAGGCGGTCTGCGAACAGCACCTGGCCCATCGGCTTCCGGAAGGAAGCTTTGATTGCAAGCGTGTTCGGGAGTTGCCGTTCCACCTTGGTCACGTCGAGGACCCAGGGCGAGGCCCGCAGTTCGTGCTGGACGGCGTGGGCCAGGTCCTTCTGGAAAAGGGAATCTGCCCGGGGCAACCGGCCCAACTCCTTGCGCAGTTCCTCTGCCATGCGGGATCCGTCGATCCAATCCGGGAATCCGTTGAGCGACAGGGCCACCGGCTCCACCTGGAATTCCGGGCGGTGAACCACCCCGCGCCATAGCTTGCGAGAGCCGAACCAGACCGCCGCGGCCACCAGTGCCGTCATGACTACCGGCAGCAAGAGCTTGAGCCCCCACTTCAGCGCCGATCGGCCCGGGGCCGAGGTGCTCCTGGCAGTGGCTTTGCTCACCGGACGCGGCTCCGATCTTTGCTCTAGGCCGTGCGTCTGCGCTGGGCTGCTGCGGCGTCCCGGAGCGCCGCGCGCACCAGTCTGTCGCAGAGGGCAGCGAACGGGATGCCGGCTTCCGCTGCGGCCATCGGGAACAGGCTGCGAGGCGTGAAGCCCGGAATGGTGTTCACCTCCAACACGTAGAGCCTGCCGTCGTAGCCGTACACCATGTCCACCCGCGCCAGGTGGCGGCACCCGATGGCGTGGTAGGCACGCATGGCCGCTTCGCAGGCCTTTCGGTAGATCGTCGGCAGCAAGGAGACCGGCGTGAGGTAGCGCGTGTGCTCGTCCTCGTACTTCGCCTTGTAGTCGAAGAATTGGCGCCCGACGACGAGTTCGATCAGTGGCAGCGCCTCGCCCTCGAACACCCCGACGGTGAACTCCCGGCCCCGGACGTAACGCTCCGCGAGAACAACGTCGCCCTCCTGACGCGCCGTCTGGATCGCCCCCCGGAGCTCGTCCGGCCGGCGGACGATGCTGACCCCCAGGCTCGATCCGCTTGCTGCCGGCTTGCACACGACGGGGTAGCCGAACTGCTCCGTCTGTGCCGCGGCCTCCTCGAAGGTGTGCATGGGGGCGATGACGAGGTAGTCCGCCGTGGGCACTGAGTGCCGGATGAAGAGCCGCTTGCTGGCGATCTTGTCCATGCCGAGCCGGCTCGCGATGGGGCCGCTCCCCGTATAGGGGATGTCCATCTGCTCCAGCAGCTCCTGGGCCGTGCCGTCCTCGCCGAACGCGCCATGCAGGGCGACGAAGCAGACGTCCGGCGTCATCTCATCCAGCGAGGGGAAGGATCGGCCGGTCACGTTGTAGCTGATCACCTCGTGTCCTGCTTCTCGCAGCGCCGTTGCGACGGCCTTGCCGGACTTGAGCGAGACCTCGCGTTCGCCGCCGGGCCCGCCCATCAGGACGGCAACCTTCAGCTTGTCAGACGGCTTCATTCGTTCCTCCGGGGTGTACTCCCTTAGCAGATGTCACGCCGCCATGGCCGGACCTGGCCAGCGTCGCACCTCCATCTCCAGCTCGACGCCGAACTGGCGGCGAACCGTCTCCTTCATGGTGTCGATGAGTCGAAGCACGTCCGCCGCGGTTGCGCCGCCGCGGTTCAAGATGAAGTTCGCGTGCAGCTTTGAGACCTCCGCGCCTCCGACGCGCAGGCCCTTCAGGCCGCACAAATCCAGAAGCTTCCCCGCCGAGTGACCGGGTGCGTTCTTGAAAATGCAGCCGGCGCTCGGCTCATGGACCGGGTGGCGTTCGACACGATCCCTGAAGTGCCGTGCCATCCTTCGCCCGATCAGCTCGGGCTCACGCGGCGCCAGCAAGAACTCGGCTTCCATGACCACGGCGCCACCGACGTCCGTGCGTCGGTATGAGAACGCCAGCTCCGGAGGCGCATACTCGCGCCGCCTTCCTTCGGGCGTCATGACTGTCAGGCGCAGGAGACGTTCTGAGACCCAGTGGCCCCACGCGCCGGCGTTGTCGGCCAGCGCCCCGCCGACCGTGCCGGGGATGCCGGCGAGGAACTCCAGTCCGCCCAGGCCCTGCTCCTTGCAGCAGGCGAGCAGCCTCGCGGTGCCCGCGCCGGCGCCGGCTCTCACGGTCAGTTCGCCCGTGCGCGCCACGTGGCAGAAGCCGGGGGTGCACATGTGGATGACGGCGTAGGGCAGATCGCCGTCGTCCACGAGGAGATTCGAGCCTCCGCCCAGCACTCGCCAGGCCAGATCGCCACGGGCGCACTGCTCCAGGGCGTCCCGCAGTTCGTGCTCCGTCAGGGGGCGGAAGTAACGGACCGGCGTCCCGCCCAGGCGGAGCGTCGTCAGGTGCCGAAGCTGTACCGTGTGTCCCAAGTGTGCCTCTACGCCGCAATCTGGCGGCGTCCCTTCTCTTCGATCCGGGGGATTACGTTGCGGGCGACCTGCCAGATGTTGCCGGCGCCCATAACCAGCACGACGTCGTCCGGGATGACTTCGCCGACGATGATGTCCTCCATGTCCTCGAACTCGGGCACGTAGTGGCCGAGCAGCCCGATGTGATTCATCTGCCGGACCAGGTCCAGGGCGCTGACGGACATCTGGTCCTCGCGGGAGTCGCGCGCGGCGTATATGTCGCAGACGTATGTCACCCATGAGGTGCGGAAGGATTCTGCCAGCTCCACCAGCATCTTCCTGGTGCGGGAGTACTGGTGCGGCTGGAAGACGACGAACACTCGCTGGTTCGGGAACCTCTGGTGAGTCGCAGCCAGGCTCGCCATGATCTCCTTCGGGTGGTGGGCATAATCGCTGATGACGGCCACGTTCCACGGGGTGCCGAGCAATTGGAGCCGCCTGGCCACGCCCTCGAATTCGGCCAGCGCCTCCTTGATGTCCGCGAAGTCCATTCCCACCTCGTGGCACGCGGCAATGGCGCCCAGGGAGTTCAGGATGTTGTGCGTGCCGTAAAGCCGGGTGCTGAACCGATCCACCTTCTTGCCCCGGTAGACCAGGTCGAAGTTGCTGTGCACCTTTGCCCGCCAGAGGCGCTCGGCGCGGTAGACGGCGTCTTTGGCTTCGATGCCGTAGGTCACGGCCGGGACGCCCGCTTCCTGCATCGCCTCCGCCGTGTTGGCGTCGTCGGCGTTGGCGATGACGAGGCCCTCTTCTCCGGCAGCGCGGGCGAAGGCGGTGAACGCCTCCCGGATGTCCCACAGGTCGTAGTAATAGTCCAGGTGGTCCGCGTCGATGTTCGTGATCACCCCGACGTGGGGGGCCAGGCAGAGGAAGGAGCGTTTGTACTCGCAGGCCTCGGCGACCAGGTACTCGCCCGAGCCGTAGTGCGAGCCGCCGCCGAGCTGGGGCACGTCCGCGCCGATGAGGAACGAGGGGTCCAGCCCTCCGTGGCGTAGCGTGAACGCGATGATGGATGAGGTGGTGCTCTTGCCGTGCGTGCCGGCGACGGCGATGCCTTTCTGCCTTTCCATCAGCAGGCCAAGCAGTTCGGGGTAGCGGACAACCTCCAGCCCCAGCCGGCGGGCCTGGACCAGTTCCGGGTTGTCGTCGGTGATGGCCTGGCTCACGACGACCAGATTGGTGTTGCTTTCAATGTTGCGCCCCAGTTGCTGTGTGGTCACGCGTATGCCGGAGCGAGCCAGCTTCTCGGCTGCGGGGTTATGCTGAACGTCTGAGCCAGTTATCCGGGCGCCGCATGCTGCCGCGTAAGCGGCCATTGATCGCATACCCGTGCCCAGTATGCCGATGAAATGCCAGTGCTCCCTCGACAGGTCCAACTTCTTCGACCTCCGCCACGCCACCATGGCACGCTCCTTTCAGGCTGCTCGCAAGAACCGGTTCTGGATTTCCTCTTGCTGCTGCGGGGAGAACGATGCGAGGTGGCCGAACCCGCCCAGCTCGGCCAGCTCGGCTGCGACGGTCAGGGCCGCCCCAGGACGCCCGAGACGCCGGGCCCCCTCGGCCATCAGCCGGCGCCGTTGTGGATCGAGCGCGAAGTCCTGGATCAACGCCGCCAGGCGCGCGTCGGTCAGCTCCGTCTGGTTCACACTGACAGCGGCGCCGGCCTGCGTCAGCACGGCGGCGTTCGCCTGCTGATGACTCCCTGCGTAGGGGTAGGGCACGAGGATGGAAGGCAGTCCCAAGGCCGTCAGTTCGGCCAGGGTGGACGCGCCGGCGCGGGCCAGGACGAAGTCGGCCGCCGCGTAGGCGTCCTCCATGCGTTCCAGAAAACCTATTGGTCTGTAGGACGAGGATGAGTTCGCCTGCTCCTCCAGAGCCGCAGGCAGGTGGTCGACCCCCGTCAGATGGATCACCTGGAGGTCTGCTCCCTTCGCACGAATGATCCTGAGGGCGCCATAGAGGGCCTGGTTGAGCACCAGCGCTCCTTGGGAACCGCCCAGGGCCAGCAAAGTGCACCTGTCGGGCGAGACGCCCAGCCTGCGCGCGGCGGCTTTGCGCGCGACGCCGAACAGGCTGCGTCGCACCGGGTTGCCTGCCACCAGCACACGCCTGGCCCTGAGCTCGGCCGGCTTGATGGGCCACTGCAGGACCGCCAGGTCCACCCAGGGCGCCACGAAGCGCACGGCTCGGCCAGGCGCCGCGTTCGATTCGAAAACGGCGCTGCGCACGCCCAGCAGCTTGCCCACCAGGAGGGGCACTACGCAGTTGTGCCCTCCCAGGCCCGCGACGACGTGAGGGCGGAAGGCGCGGATTACGGCGCGCACGCGGTCCGCAGCCCGTAGCGCGCGGAACGGGAAGCGCAGCCTGGCCGCGAGGCCGTTGGCTGGAGTGGCGGGCACCGTAGCCACCTCGAACGGGGCGATGGCCCCACGACAGTGCCTCTCCGCCTTGCGGTCGGTCACCAGGAAAAGGCACCGCGACGAAGGGAGAAGCATCTTCAACGCTTCCGCCGTGGCCGCGCCCGGCATGAGGTGGCCGCCCGTGGTGCCGCCGGCGAATACGACGCGCAACGAGTCGTGTGATCGATCTTCGAACGCCACCTCTTGCCTCTCTGACTCAGTTCAGCCGGTTGCCCGCCGCGGGCGCAGGCGCTCCAGCGCTGCTGAAGCCAGCCTTTCGTAGGCGGGCCTGTCCTGATCCCACGGCTTCAGGGCGTAGGTCTCGGGGGATTCCTCGGATCGCGCGATGCTCACCAGGATCCCGGCGGCCAACATGCTGGCGATCAGCGAAGAGCCTCCCGCGCTGATGAACGGCAGGCTCAGCCCCTTCGTCGGGACCGAACCCGTGGCAACCGCTATGTGCGCGGCCGCCTGTGCCACGAGCAGCCATGACAGGCCGACGGACAGCGAGAACCCGAAGGGGTCCCGGCTGCGTATGACCACCTTCAGGCATTCCCACAGCACCAATAGGAACAGCGCCACAACCACCAGAGAGCCGATCAGGCCCAGTTCTTCGGCCAGGACGCTGAAGATGAAATCGTTGCTGGCGCCGGGCAGGAATCCGGCCTTCTGATGTCCTGCACCGAGGCCGACGCCGAACAGGCCGCCCGAGCCGATGGCGATCTTGGACTGGATCAACTGGTAGCCCGCGCCCCGTGGGTCCTGCCACGGGTTCATGAACGTAACCAGGCGGTGCATGCGGTAAGGGACGTCGAAGATGAGCCGTTGCAGAAGCGGCAGGGCGGCAGCGGCCGCCAGCAGCGCGTAGACAAGGCGCGTCCCGAAGGTCAGCAGCACCAGCATGCACACCCCGCCCGTCAGGACGGCGGTGCCGAAATCCGGCTCGGCCAGGATCAGCAGCGCTGCCAGGCCCACGACCCCAACGGGCACGAAGAACCCGTGCACGAAGCTCCGCATGCGGCCGGCGTTTCGTTCGCAGTAGGCGGCCACCCAGATCAGCAGGGCAACCTTGGCGAACTCCGAGGGCTGGAAGCCGACCGGCAGGCCGGGATTGATCCACCGGCGGGCGCCGTTTATCTGCACCCCCAGGCCGGGCACGAAGACCGCCGCCAGGCCCGCGAAGGCCAGTGCGAGCACGGCCAGGTGGTGGCGGCGCCACCATTGGTAGTGCACCCCGGCACCGAAGATGAAGCCGAAGAAGGCGGCGCCCGTCAGTGCGAAACGTTTCAGGAGCGCAGGCGTGTACTCCGCCGTGCCGGCCGCGCTGGCGGAGATGACGAGGCCCAGGCACGCCAGTGTCATGAACAGCGCCGTCAATCGGACGCTGGGCCGGCTCCATTGCGATCGCGTCGCAGGGGCTGAAGCGTCGACGGCGATCTCGCTTGTTGTCGCCGTGGCGTGCATTGCTCCCTCGTCAGAGGCACATGAGATTCAGTCCGAGCAGGGCCGCCAGGGCCCCCCACAGGTAGAAACCGTGCACGATGCGCGGCTCGGCGAGCCCTTGCTTCTGGAAGATGTGGTGCAGGGGCGCGACCGGCAGGATTCGGCGCCCCCAGGTCTTGAACCACGCGATCTGGAGGAACGAGGAGCCGATCTCCACCACGAAGACCAGGCCCGCTAGGGCGAGCAGGGGCACCATTTGCGCGGCCAGAGCGGCGGTGGCCAGACCGCCGCCGATCGCCAGCGCACCCGTGTCGCCCATGAACACGCGGGCGGGGTAGCGGTTGTACCAGAGGAAACCCAGGCAGGCGCCCGAGAGCGCCGCGCAGAAGACCGTCAGTTCCCCGGCGCCGGGCGCGTGAGCGATGCCCAGCCGCGCCGCCAGCGCCGGGCTGCCGGCCGCCCAGCAGGCGCCGCCCAGCACCACGGCAGTCAGCGGCGTCAGCCCTGCCAGCATGCCGTCCAGACCGTCGGTCACGTTCGTGCCGTTGCTCATCGCCCATACCACCACGACGGCCCACGCCACGAACAGCGGGCCCGCCCACGCGCCCGCTCCGCTCAGCAGGCGAGCCATCGACGGCAGAGCGCCCGCGGCGCTGAGCGAGCCGACCCGTCCCCACAGCAGCAGTCCGATCGCCGCGCCGACCACGGCCTGGTAGGCGAGCTTGTGGCGGATCTTGAGGCCGCGATCCCGGTGCCCCGCGCCACGCAGCTTCAGCACGTCGTCCGCCACGCCGAGCAGGCCCAGCGCGAGCACGCTCAGGATCACGACGCGCACCGAATAGCTGGCCGGATCGCACCACAGGGCACATGCCAGCACCGCGCTGCTTACCAGCACGAGCCCGCCCATCGTCGGGGTGCCGCTCTTGCTCTCTATGCGGCGGCGCAGGTCGGCGTCCTCGATGGGGGTCTTCTCCGTCCTCTCGCGGACCTTCAATCGTTTCAGCCACGCTATGGCGAACGGGCAAAGGGCAAGGCAGAGCAGCAACGCCGTGGCGCAGGCCAGAACCGCGCGGGAGCCGGGCGCCAGCAGGGCCTGCAAGGATCCGTGGGCGCTCGACTGGTGCATGAGCAGTCGGTAGAGCATCAGGCGGCGACCTCCTTCCCCTTGTCCGCCGGGCTGCTCGCGATGTTGTCGGCGATGGTCTCGAGCGCCATGGCGCGGGAGCCTTTGAGCAGGACAGCGTCGCCCGGGCGGACTTCCCACCAGAGCGGAGACCAGGCCTGTTCGGCGGACTCGAAGTAGAGGGCCTCCTGCGAGGAGACGGCGCGGCTGCGCCAGCCCTCAAGGAAGTGGCGCGCTAACGACCCTACGGCGACGAGAACGTCGATGCCCGATTCGGCGATCTCCCTGCCCATCTCGCGGTGAAGCTGCTCCGCCTGTGGGCCGAGCTCCAGCATGTCGCCGCAAACGACGATCTTGCGTCCGGGATTGCGCTCGGCGACGAAGCTCTCCAGGGCCACGCGCAGGGCGGGGGGGTTGCTGTTGTAGCAGTCACAGATGAAGGTGACGCCCCCCAGGTCGCGCTTCTCGTAGCGCAGGGGAGGGGGGCGGAACTCGGCGAGGGCCTTCGACGCAGATCGGACGGACGCGCCGAGTGAGGTGGCCGCGCAGATGGCGGCGGCGGCGTTCGGCACGTTGTAGCGCGCACCGCCTGTCAGCCTGAAGACCCATCCCAGCGCGTCGAACTCCCAGCCCTCGCCGGCGGGCCGGAGCCGTTGCGCGCGGACCGTCGCCCCGGCGCTCAGGCCGAATGTTCGCGTTGTGCCGCAGTAGCGTTCGGCCAGCGAGGCGCAGGCCTCGTCGTCCGCGTTCAGCACGAGCAAGCCCCCGGCGGGCAGATGCCGCATGAGCTCGGCTTTGGCTTCCAGGACGCCTTCGAGGTTGCCGAGCCCTTCGAGGTGGACCTGGCCGATGGCGGTGATCACCCCCAGGTGGGGCCAGGCAGCACGGGCCAGCTCGTCGATCTCGCCCGGATGGTTCGTGCCCATTTCGAGCACGACGAAGTCGTCCCTGTCCGCCGCCGACAGAAGCGTCAGCGCGACGCCGACGCGGTTGTTGTAGCTGGCAGGAGCCGTGGTGCACCGGGCGTCGCGCGACAGTATGCTGCCCACCATTTCCTTGACGGTGGATTTGCCGTAGCTGCCCGTCACCGCGACGACCCGCGCGCGCAGGCGCTTCCGGCGCCAGGCCGCCAGCGCAAGCAGGGCCTTCTGAGTATCGGGGACGCGTACGACCGCCACGCCCTCCGGCGGCCTCCCGTCCGTCCTCTCGAGTACGAGGATGCGGGCACCGGCGGCGACGGCGTCCGGCAGGTGGTCGTGGGCATCGTGGTTGCGCCCGACCAGGGCAAAGAATGCCTGGCCAGGCCGCAAGGTCCGCGTGTCGGTGCAGACCCCTTCCGCCACGGTCCAGGGGCTGCCGCTAATCAACCGCCCGCCGCAAGTCTTTGCGATCAGTTCGGCCGTCAGCGTCAGGGGCCTCTTTCGCATTGCCGTCACGTGCCCTTCACAGGGGTACTCGGATTAAGCGCTCTTCTTACGTCTGACGGGGGCCCGTTCCAGGATCTCTCGCGCGACTGCGCGGTCGTCGAACGGGATGTTGCGGCCGCCGATCTTCTGGTACCTCTCGCAGCCCCGCCCGCAGATGGCCACCATCGAATCCGGGGTGGTGGCGAGCTCTACGGCCAGTTCCATGGCCAGGCGGCGATCCGGTTCGGTTCGGTAGTCCACAAAGCCCGAGTCGATGCCGGAGACCATCTCAGCGATGATGTCCTCGGTGCGTTCGCTGCGGCTGTTGTCGGCGGTGAGGACGGCGACGTCGGCCAGTCGGGCGGCGATGCGTCCCATGAGGGGCCGTTTGGTCCGGTCGCGGTCGCCCCCGCAGCCGACCACGCAGATGAGCTTGCCCTTGACCAGCGGCCTGAGCACGCTCAGCACCTTCTGCAGTGCGTCGGGGGTGTGGGCGTAGTCCACGCACACGGCCGGCAGGTCGCTGCGCCCCGGCACGCGAACCTTCTCCAGCCTGCCGGGAACCCCGCGCAGTCCCAGCAGCGCCTCCTTGACCACCTCCCCGCCTATGCTGAAGGCGAATGCCACTGTGGCCGCGGCCAGGATGTTCAGGCAGTTATAGTCGCCGATCAGCGCGGTGCGCACGGCGTAGGTCTCGAACGGCGTGCGCACGAGCACCTCCATGCCGTTCATGTCCAGCGAGAGGATCCTGCCCTTGACGTCCGCCAGGTTCCGGATGCCGTAGGTGAGGACCGTTGCGTCCGTGGCCGGGCGGAACCGTTTGGCGAACTCGTTGTCGGCGGGCAGGACGGCCACGGCGTCCGGTGCGAGTCCCTGGAAGAGCAGCCGCTTGGCGCGGATGTAGTTCTCGCGCGTCCCGTGCGTGTCCAGGTGGTCCTGGGTGATGTTGGTCAGGACGGCCGCGTCGAACGCCACCTCGGCCACGCGCTGGTGGATCAGAGAGTGACTGCTCACCTCCATGCAGACGTCGCGCAGGCCGACGTCCAGCATGTGCCGGAACGAGCGGTGCAGCGCGATCGGGTCTGGCGTGGTCAGGTCCGAGTCGAGCCAGCGCTCCTCTATGCGGCAGCCGAGCGTGCCTATCGAGCCGGCGGGACGGCCGGCCTCGTTCAGGATCATGCGCAGTATCTCCGTCGTGCTCGTCTTGCCGTCCGTGCCCGTGATGCCGGTGACCCGCAGCTTGCGCGAGGGCGAGCCGTAGAAGCGGTCCGCCAGCCGGCCCAGCGCCGCGCGCGAATCGGCGACCTGAAGGACGGGGCAGCATGGGGCAGGGAAGGGAATGGCCTGGCAGACCAGGGCGCTGGCTCCGCGCTCGACCGCCTCCGGGATGTAGTCGTGCCCGTCCGCCTTCTCCCCCTTGATGGCGACGAAGAGCGCCCCGGGCGCCGCCTCCCGCGAATCGTTCGTCAGGGAGGTGATGACTGGGTCCGCGTCGTTGACGCTGGCAAAGAGGGGCAGCCCGTGCGCCAGCTCGTGGAGCCGCAGCGCGACGTTGCCTGTGCCAGTTCCGCTCATGGCCGTTCTCCGAGTGCAATGCTGACCGGTTCCGCCTGCGGCACGTTCATGTGCCTAAGGGTCCGCAGCGTGATGTTCTTCACGACGGGAGCGGCGACTACGCTGCCGTAGTAGCCGTTCTTGCTCGGGGCCTTGACGCTGACCAGCACGACGATTCGGCAGTCGGCCACCGGCGCCAGTCCGATGAAGGTCGACAGATAGCGGCCGGCGCCGTAGCCCCGGCCGTCTTTGCGCAGGAGCTGGGCCGTGCCCGTCTTGCCGGCCATCGGATACTCCGCCAGCCGTGCGGGCCGGCCGGTGCCTTCCTCGACCACGCGCCGCATCATCTCCAGCACCGTCCGGGCGGTCTCCAGGCCGAGGGGTCGAGCCGTCGCCACGGGCTCGCCGGCCGTGTAGACCACCTTGCCCGTTTGGGAGTGGACGATGGCCTTGACCGTGCGCGGTTGGGGAAGGGCGCCTCCGTTGGCGAACGCGGCGAACGCGCGCGCCATGCCCAGCGCCGTCACGGCAATCTCCTGGCCGAAGGCGATGCTGGCGATGCTGTACTTGCTCCAGGCCGCGGGCGGACGGACGATGCCGCCAGTTTCCCCCGGCAGCGCGACGCCCGTCGGGCGGCCGAAGCCGAACCGGCGGATCCCCTCGTAGAGCTTCTCCTGTCCGAGTGCCATGCTGATCTGCGCCGCGCCGATGTTGCTGGAATGGCACAGGATGTCGCTGACGGTGAGCTGGCCGTAGGGATGCACGTCATGGAGGGTGCGCCGGCCCATCTGCCACTCGCCCTGGTGGCAGTCGAACTGGGTGTCCGGGCCGACCGCGCCCGCATCGAGGGAGAGGCTGACGCTTATGGGCTTGAAGGAGGAGCCGAACTCATACGCGTCGCTGATGGCCATGTTCCGCTGGTTGGCAACGGGGCTGGCGGCCGGGTCGGCGGGGTCGAAAGTCGGCCAGCTTGCCATGGCCAGCACCGAGCCGTCGCGCGTGTCCAGGACTACCGCGACCGCTCCCTCGGGTTCGTGCTCCTCCACGGCGGTCGCCAGCTCTTGCTCGACGATGCTTTGCACGTAGGCGTCGAGCGTCACGTGAACGTCGTAGCCGTCGAACGGGGGCTGCTCGAGCCTGTCCTGCGGGGAGCGGAAGACGCGGCGTCCGCCGTCGCACAGCACGCTTTCCATGCCCGGCCGGCCGCGCAGCAGGGCGTCCATCCGCCGCTCGATGCCGGCCAGTCCGCGTCCGTCTATGTCCGTGAATCCGATGACGTGCGCGGCCAGCCTGCCCTGGGGGTAGAAGCGCTTGTTCTCGCGGCGCAGGAAGACGCCGCTCAGCCCCAGGTTCCGGACCCGCTCGGCATCCTCGTCCGAGACTTGGCGTTTCACCCAGACGAAGAAGCAGTCCTTCTGCAGCTTCTCGCGGAGCGGCTGAAGGGAAATCGACAGCGTTCGGGCCAGAAGGACGGCCGTCTTTGCGGGTGCCTCTACGGCGCTGGGATCGGCGTACACGCTCCAGCGCCGCACGGTGGCAGCCAGGAGCCGGCCTTCCCGGTCATATATGCTGCCCCGCCGGGCGGAGAGCTGGCGGCTGAGCCGCTGCTGCTGATCGGCCAGATCGCGGTAGCGTTCCGCTTCGGCGACCTGGAGTCTCGACAGCCTGGCCCCGAGCAGGAACAGGGCCACCGCCACCATGCCCAGCGCGATGGACGCGCGGACCTTCAGGGGCACGGCCGCGCCGGCCGGGGTCAGTTCATCCTGCGGTTGCGTTCCTTCAGTCAAGGTCCGTTCAGGGCTCCGATTCGACAGCGGTCGGGTCGGGACCTGGCTCCGGGGGGCCTGGCATTGCGACAGGGCGCTCGCACAGGTCCAACCCCAGACAGGCCAGCAGGGATTGAATGCGTTGCGGATTCTTCAGCTTGCTCAAGTGGGCGTGGTAGACGGCGCGCTCGCCCTCCTGTTCGGCGATCTCCTCGCGCAAGTCCTGCAGGCGATAGCCAGCCGCTCGGAGCGCGGCGTTCTGCCGCACCACGCACAGGGCCAGCGCCGTCGCCAGCCCCAGCAGACAGAAGAACTTGCCGAGCGTCATGCGTTCACCTCAGAGCTTGCGCACGGCGCGCAACTGCGCGCTGCGCACGCGGGGATTCCGGCTCACCTCATCCTCCGAGGGCTTGGCCGGGAACGGCTTGAGCACCTGCAGAAGGCCCTCCTTCTGCTGGCGCTGCCATGCGTGCTTGACCCGCCTGGCCTCCAGGCTGTGGTAGGTCAGCACGGCGGCCCGCCCCCCGGGCCTCAACAGGCCGGGCAGCAGATCGAGCAGGGCGTCCAGCTCCTCCAGTTCGCCGTTTACGTATATGCGCAGGGCCATCATGACCCGCGTTGCCGGGTGTATCCGCCAGGTCCGCCCGCGGCTGCGCCGCGCCGCCACTTGCTTGATGAGACTGGCCAGCTCGGCCGGCGTGTCGATTGTTCCCCCGGCGCGCTCCCGGCAGATGCTGGCGGCGATCTGCCGGCTGAGGCGCTCTTCCCCATAGTGGTAGAAGACGTCGGCCAGCTCGCTTTCGGACGCATGGTTCACGACCTCCCACGCGGTGACGCCCGAGCGGCGGTCGTAACGCATGTCGAGCTTCGCGTCGGAGTCGAAAGAGAAGCCGCGCGCGGGATCGTCGAGCTGATGCGTTCCGACACCCAGGTCGGCCAGGATGAGGTCGAAGGCATCCAGGCCCGCCTCCCGGGCGAACCGGGGTGCGGAGCTGAAGCGCCCTGCGAAGAGCTGAAACTCGCACGGGGCGTCGGCTTCCAGGCGGCGGCGGGCGATCTCCAGGGCGTCGGGATCGGCGTCCGCGCCGACGAGGAAGCCGGCCGAGCCAATGGCGAGTGCGAGTGCCAGCGCGTGTCCGCCGGTCCCTATGGT
Source organism: uncultured candidatus Brocadiaceae bacterium (assembly GCA_964605915.1). Classification (GTDB taxonomy): domain Bacteria; phylum Planctomycetota; class Brocadiia; order SM23-32; family SM23-32; genus DAOVRD01. Next base: position 16,216 of record CAZSET010000067.1, read on the forward strand.
GAGGTCCAGGGCCGCCTCGCCGGGGGCGGGACAAAGAATGTCGAGCGCCTCGGGGACCATGGCCGGTTCGTGGAGGGCGGGGCCGGTGTCGGCCTGCTCATTGTCCCGGATGGCCATGGTCTTGCACTGGGCGTCAAAGAGGCACATGCTCGCACGGTGATGCGCATTCGGTGTCCGACGCTGGCGCCTGGGCCGATCATTGCCCCGCTTCGGTCCGGTCAGGTTCGGCTTGTCCTGGGACGGACGGGCGCTGGGCGGCGGGGACGCGGCGCGCCGGGTCGAGCAGGTCGGCGGCAACCTGCTCGAATGCCTCCACTTGCTCGGCAACCCGCACCTCCGCCAGATCGCTTCGGATCAGCGCCAACCAGTAGTCCTGGGCGACCAGCGTTATCTGCTGAACCTGCTCGTCGATGTGGGCGTGCTCGCGGAGTCCCTCCGGAACGACGAGCCGGTTCTGTTTGTCTGCTTCGACGAAACGCATTCGGTAGTACAAGTAATCCCGAGCGCGTCGAATGACCTCGGGGTCCAGATCGGCGGGAAGATTCTCGAAGCGCTCGAGGGCCAG
>CAZSET010000068.1:0-16737 GCA_964605915.1 uncultured candidatus Brocadiaceae bacterium
TCTCGTCCGTCATCGTGTAGTAGGAGTTGTCCCAGTCCATCCAGTAGCCCAGGCGGATGGACTGCTCGGTCTGCACGGCGGCGTACTTGCGGACGCGCTCCTTGCATTTCTCGACGAACCGTTCGAGGCCGTAGCGTTCGATGTCGCGCTTGCTCTGGAAGCCCAGCTCGCGTTCGACTTCGACCTCGACCCAGAGGCCCTGGCAGTCGAAGCCGTTCTGGTAGCGCATCTCGTGGCCCGTCATGGCGTGGTAGCGCAGGTAGCAGTCCTTGTAGGTGCGTCCCCAGGCGTGGTGAACGCCCATGGGGTTGTTGGCCGTTATCGGCCCGTCCAAGAAGGACCAGCGCGGCTTGCCCTCGTTCTTGCGGCGCAGCTTCTCGAAGGTGCGGTTCTCTTCCCAGAAGCGCAGGATCTGGTGTTCCAGGTCAACGAACGACACCTGGCTGTCAACTTTCGTGAACACGGCGTTTCCTCGGAATCGAAGTCTCCAGTCTGCCCGAGCAGAGCTTCCAACGGGCTCGCTCAGGGCCGGCAAGACGGATGATGACGACCGGAACCGGCCGTCAGGGCCATCGAAGGGCGGCTCAGGCTATGATGGCCTCGAGCGCGTCACGGGAGACGCGCTCGATGAGCACCTCCTTCTGCCTGGCCGTGTGGCCGGAGAGGATGCGAACCTGCGACTTGCTCAGGCCGAGCTCCGAAGCCAGGAACTTGCAGACCGCCCTATTGGCCTTGCCCCTCTCAGGCGGAGCTGTAACGGAAAGCTTCAGGCGGCCGGCATATTCGCCGTACAGGCGGTTTCTGCCGGCCCCCGGCTCAACCAGCACCGGCACCACCACGCCGTCCTCTGTATCGCGGACGCGGACCACCCGCACTTCTCCTCGAAATGGGCCGCCGCACGGGCGGCCTGACAGGCGCCCGAAAGGCCTTCATTCTAGCGGCCAGAGAAGCCCATCGTCAAGGCTGAAGGCGGCTGGCCAGTTTCCCCAGGGGCGCGGGAGCGCCCACAGGAAGGCCCAGGTCGGCCCTCTGCAAGCCCCTGATGGGCATCCTACTGGGCTTTCAGTCTTCGAGACTGCTGGCTCAGCTACGCCGCGTGCTCGTCCTCGTCCTTCGAAACCACGCCCAAGCGGCAGAGAAGGAAGACGAGAACGAATGAGCCACGGCACCAGCACTCCAATCGTGAAGCCCTACTTGTCGGAACGAAGCCGGCAAGGATGCCGGCGCTACAAGCGCGGCAGATGTGTCCGCAGCCCGTAGCGCCGCCTTCCAGGCGGCCTTCCTGCCTTCGACGTCAGTATTACCGGTCCACCTGTCGGTCGTGCTGCTCGTCGTTCGGAACCGCGCCGAAACCGCAGATAAGGGAGACAAGAACGGATGAGCCGCCGCCCCCTGCAGGCCCCTGACGGGCCTCCTGGAGATGTCCGGCAGCGATTGGCGCGGCGTTTGACAACGGGGCACGCGTCGCCTAACCTCGATAGTTTCGCTAGCCAGGAGAAGAAGTGCCATGCAAGTCGTCGGCAAGATGACCGATGCGGAAGCAACCGTCGCCATAGAGATCCACGACGGCCTCGTAAAGGACATCCAGCGCGTCGAAGGAGCGCCGCCCCCGGAAGCAGTGGGCGGCCCGGACCTCGTGGTCTGCCCGGCGCTGCTGGACATCCAGATCAACGGGTTCGGAGGCCACGACCTGGGCGGAGAGGACACAACGATCGATGACGTGGCAGCGGTCACGAAGGCCCTCCACGCAGCGGGCGTAGGCCTCTACTGCCCCACGATCTGCACCCAGTCGACCGAGGTCATGTCGGCGTGCGTGAGCACGGTCGCCCGGGCGTGCGAGGAGGACGAGGAGATCGCCAACTCGACCGTCTGCATCCACCTCGAAGGGCCCTACATCGCGGACGAAGACGGTCCGCGCGGCGCCCATTCGCGCCGGCACACCCGCGACCCGGACTGGGACGAGTTCCGCCGATTCCAGGACGCAGCAGGCGGACGGATCGGCATCGTCACCCTGGCGCCTGAACGGAACGGCGCCATCGAGTTCATCGAGAAGCTGGCCGATGAGGGCGTCGTCGTTGCCCTGGGCCACACGGGGGCCGACGCCGATCAGATCCGGGACGCCGTCAAGGCAGGGGCTCGCCTCTCCACGCACCTCGGCAACGGGTCTCACGCCATGCTGTCCCGCCACCCGAACTACATCTGGGAGCAACTGGCCAGCGACGAGCTGTGGGCCTCGATCATACCGGACGGGCACCATCTGCCACCGTCCGTCGTCAAGTGCATCATCCGGGCCAAGGGCCTGAACCGCACGATACTGGTCAGCGACGCGGTCCGCGACGCCGGCCTGGAACCCGGGGACTACGAGAGCGGGGGCCGGAAGGTCGAGGTCACGCCCGATGGCCGCGTCCAGCTCAAGGGAACGCCCTACCTGGCGGGTTCCGCGCTGGAGCTCCACACGGGCGTCGGCAACGCCGTCCGCTTCGGCGGCGTGTCGCTGGCCGACGCCGTTCGCATGGCCACGCTCAACCCCGCGCGCCTGCTTGGCATCGACGATCGCTATGGGACGGTCGAGCCCGGCAAGGAGGCCAACCTGCTGCTGTTCCGGTGGAGCAAAGAGACCGCCACGCTGGAAGTCTGCGAGACCATAGTCCGGGGCCGGACCGTCTACTCGGCGTAGGCAGGAACGGGCTCGTCAGACAGCAGGCAAGGGGCTGTCCGCTGAGCGGGGATCCCACCGGCCTGTGCCGTCACGTGCCGGGACGCACCCGCCAGCTCGCGGGCGACCGTCCTCGCTCGACGCAGGGCCAGCGACCTTGACAAGCGGAACCGCGTGCCCAATAATCGTCCCGACATTCGCATTTCCGGTGGCACGAGGCGAGGCACTTCTGCTCAGCGAAGGGAGACGTTTCATGGCCGATGCATTCGCGCGGCGGCTCGAACGTTTTGCCGACGAGGGGGAACTGACGGCGTTCAACCTGGCGACGGTGGCCGAGGCCCTCGATACGGTCGCGGCGTTGAGCGAGCAGAACATCGGCGGCGAGACCGTCGAGAAGCGCATGGGGGAGTTCCGCAGTTGGGACCCCGACGTCTTCAAGGTTGACAAGGACGCCGAGGACGGCTTCATCCGGCGCCTGGAGCAGCTCGGCCGCCCGGTCGTCATGCTCTCCGAGGAGGCCGGCCGCAAGGAGATCAACGCCGACGCGCCGGGCGAGGTGCTCTACTGCGTCTCGGACCCGTTCGACGGCAGCTACCTGTTCAAGCACGGCATCCCCGACTTCTGGTACAGCACGCTGGCCTTCTACAGCGCCGACTTCGAGCCTGTCTGTTGTGCTGTCGGTGATGTGGTCCACCGCCGGATCGCTTTCGCCGACGCCCGCGGGGCGTTCATTGCCGAGCTGGCGGGCGACGATTTGGCGCACAAGTTCCGGCTCGACGCCGACTACCGCACCAGTATGGGCCGCCCTCCCATCACCGAGTTGGAGCCCGCCAGCATCGAGTCCTACGCGATGAAGCCGCGCAAGTTCCTGCTGCCCCTCGTCGACCGCTACCGGCAGGTGCTTGAGCCCTTCAAGTTCTTTCTACCCAACGGCGGCCCCTACGGTTTCGTCGACGTGGCTGAGGGCAAGATCGACTGCTACTTCGCGGCGCCCCAGCCGTTCACCGAGGTCTTCTCCGGCATCTTCATAGCCGTTCAGGCCGGCGCGGTCGTCACCGATTTCGACGGCAACGAAGTCAAGTTCACCGACGATATCAACACCGTGCTGAACGTGGTGGCCACGACCAACGAGGCCCTGCACGAGAAGGTGCTCGAGAAGGTTGCCCTGTGCAAGTAAGCGCCGCCACCGGCGCCCCGGCGGCAACGTCTGTACTCGCGCGGATACGCAGCAACAGTCTCGCTGGGAGGTGAGGAATGGCTGACGAGGCACTCGTGCTGGCGGACCTGAGACCGGAGGACGTGCCCGAGGAACTGAAGCCGGAGAGCTACTTCGACTTCCAGGCCCATCCGTTCGCCCACCAGGCGCTCTTCCAACGCCCGGAGGTCAACTCGGTGTACGCGGCCATCCAGGCCATCGGCGACTACGCCAAGGGCTGGCTCCGGGACACCATCGAGCGTCTGAAGGCCGAGCAGCAGGGGCTGACCGTGCTGAACGACGATGCGCCGAACGCGTCGTGCCACAGCGTCGGCACGTTCGACGTCGTCTTGGAAGACGGCGCGGTGTTCGAGCCCACGCATTTGGTCGGCAGCACGAAGGAGGGCGTACGCCACACGGTCTACGTCGAGTCGGGCGCGCGCGTGGTCGGCAGCGACCTGTACCTGGACGCTGGCAGCATCTACGTCGGGGGCGGCACCACGCTGGAGCCCGGCGTCGGCATCAAGGGCCCGACCATCATCGGCCGCGGCTGCGAGATTCGCCAGGGCGCCTACCTGAGGGGCAACTGCATCCTCGGCAACGGCTGCACCATCCGCGGCGAGCTGAAGAACGTCGTCATGATGGACAAGGGCACCTTCCCGCATCCCTCCTACCTGGGCGACAGCCTCTGCGGCTACATGACGCACTTCGGCAACCAGGGCACGGCCGCCAACCTGGGCATCTACGAAGGCGTGCGGGAGCCCGCCAAGCGGCAGTCCATCAAGCTGCGCGTCGGCGGCAAGACCTACGATTTGGGCAGCCCGAAGATGGGCGTCTGCCTGGGCGACTTCAGTCAGGTCGGCTGCAACTCTGTCACCGACCCAGGGACGTTCCTGCGGCCCTACACGATCGTCTACGCGCTCACGCGGGTCAACAAGGGCTTCTACGGCCCCAACGAGGTGCTCAAGAACAAGCCCATGGAGCACGGCGTCATCGAACGGACGCCGCTCCAGCCGCTGAGCTAACGGCCCAGGCATTGCCGGCGCCAGGCGTGCAGGCCGCGAGGCGTTGCGTTCCCGTCCTGTGTACGGAGAGGGGCGGCATTGACAGCAGACAACGGCGTTCGGACGGCCTCCGACTGGCTGAAGCTTCTGGACGGCCCGGCCGACGGTGTTCATCGAGCGCTGCGCGGAATCTACGGGGATGACGACGAGGTTCTGGCCGAGAAGGCAGCCGCCTGCCGACGCGCCGTGCAAGCGTTCGCAGCCGCCTACGGCATGGATGCCGAGGCCATTCTCGTGCGCTCGACAGGCCGTGTGAACCTGCTCGGGATGCACGTCGACCATCGCGGCGGGTTCGTCAATCCCATCGCCGTCAGCGAGCTATTCCTCATCGCGCAGCCCCGCGACGACGATCGCGTGGTGCTGACGAACGTGGATTCGGAGCACTACCCCGACGATGCGTTCGCCATCGCCGATGAGCTGCCTGATGGGAAGATCGCGGACTGGGACGCCTGGACCCAGGCCCGCGCGCAGGAACGCAAGCGCGCCCGCAGGGCGGGGGTGTGGTCCGACTACGTGAAGGCCGCCGTGCTCTACTTGCAGCACTTGAACACCGGCGCCGACGGTCGCTTCGACCCGCCCCTCCGGGGGATGAACATCCTGGTCTACGGCCTGATCCCACCGGCCGCCGGCCTGAGCAGTTCCTCCGGCCTGGTGGTGGCCGCAGCCGAGGCCTGCGTGCACGCCAACAGGCTGCCGGTCTCCGACCGGGAACTGGTGGACCTCTGTGGACTGGCCGAGTGGTACGTCGGTACGCGCGGCGGAAGCGGCGATCACGCGGCCATCAAGTTCGGCAGGCTCGGGCACATCATGCACATAGGCTCGTCCCCCTTCTCGGTGGACTGGATGCCCTTCCCGTCCGACTTCGTCGTCGTTCTGGCGAACAGCTACCGGAGGGCCGAGAAGTCGGCCGCCGTGCGCGATGCCTTCAACCAGCGCGTGGCTTCCTATGTGCTGGCCCTCATGCTCATCCGCAGGAACTTCCCCAAACTGGCGCCGCGGCTCGACCACCTGCGCGACGTCAACCCCGAGAACCTCGCCACGGACGAGGCCGGCGTCTACCGCATCCTCAAGTCCCTCCCTGAGCGTGCGACGCGCGACGATATCCTCCGGATGCTCCCCGACGACCGGCCGGCGGTCGAGCACACCTTCGGCAGCCATGCCGAGCCGGCTGGCGGGTACCCGATCCGCGCCGTTTGCCTATACGGCGTCAGCGAATGCGCCCGCTCGGCGATGGCCCCGGAAGTGCTGGGCAGGGGCGACGTGGCCGCCTTCGGCCGCATGATGAGCATATCGCACGACGGCGACCGAGTGACGAAGTCCGGCCCCGACGGGCGCGTGCCGTGTGACAATGCCGCGACCGACCAGATGCTGGACGCCCTGATCGCCGACGTCGAGTCGGGCGACCCGCACCGCGCCGCTCGCGCCAGCCTGTGGCGCCAGCCCGGCGGCTACGGCGCCAGCGTCGAGGAGCTGGACGTCCTTGTGGACCTGGCCCTGGACACGGAGGGCGTCATGGGCGCCGGCCTGGTCGGCGCGGGCCTGGGGGGCAGCGTCGTGGCCATCGTGGAGAACGCGCGGGCGGAGGCCCTGATCGAACGGTTCGCCCGTGACTACTACGCGCCGCGCGGGCTGCCGCCGGCCGCGCAGGTGGTACGCCCCGTCGGCGGCTCGGGCGTGCTCACGCCGGAGTAGTCACGTTCGGAAGCGTCGTCCTCGGGCGCCGAGTCAGCCTATACGTCCACGAGTTCGCCGCTGGCGAGCGACTCATGGGCCGCGGCCACGATCTTCGTCGCTTCCAACCCGTCCTCGCCACCGGGATAGGTGCCCGCCAGGTCGGCCAGGGAACCGCCCTCCATCAGGAACGCCACGTTGTCCACGAAGTGTCCGATGGCGTCGATGCCGTAGCCGCCGTAGAGCGTCTCCCCACGCGCATCCTGCGTCCGGCGGAAGAACCCCAGGTTGGGCGTAGCCATGCCCCCCTCGGAAGCGAAGCAGCACTCGGCCCCGCGGTTCTGGGAGTCGACCTCCATGATCCCTTCGGTGCCGACGACGCGGATCCCCTGGTTGACGATGCCCTCGAACGCGTCCGGCAGTACCCATGACGTCTGGCACTGAAGCGTGGCGTCGCCCTCCATCTCGACGCTGAAGCAGATGGAGTCCCACGCGTCGAGGCCGATTGTGGGCAGCTTCTTCCGCGTGCCCGTCGCGTAAACGCGCCGGCCCTTCGCCTGCGCGACCCAGCAGAACAGGTCCACCATGTGGATGCCGAGGAACCAGGCCGGGGAGGACTCGGCCGCCCAAGACGAGAGCCAGTCGCGCGGGACCTCGATCCGGTCCTCGATCCAGGCGTAGGCATACTCGATCTGGCCGAACTTGCCCTGCCGGGCCAGGCGGCACAGCTCGGCGTGGTAGGGGTCGTAGCGTTTGTGGAAGTCCACCTGGAGCAGCGCGCCGGCCTTGCGCGCGGCGTCGATCATGGCGGTGCAGCCCTCCGCTGTCACGTCCATCGGCTTCTCGACCAAAGCGTGGCTCCCGCTGGCGAGGGCGGCCAGGGCGACTTCCCGGTGCAGGTGGTCCGGCGTGGCGATGGCCACGGCATCAGGCTGCTCGCGCTCCAGCATCTCGCCGTAGGCCGTGTAGGTGCGCATGGCGAACTCGCGGGCCCGGTCCTCCAACACGTGCTCGTTCACGTCGGCCAGAGCGAGGAACTCGCAACGCCCCTCACGCTGGAACTGACGGAACGCCCGCAGGTGCATCAGACCGAACGTCCCACCGCCCACCACGCAGATTCTCGGCACCGCCATCTGTCTCACCTCCGCTTCTCGGAGTCCGACCTTGCGCCCAGCGCCATGACGCACCGCCGTCGCGGAACTCGAATCGGACGACGGGACGCCGATCCGCCCCGCCCGGAGCGCTCAGCGGCAGCGCGACCTCTCGCCGGCGTTCCACATGTCGGGGTTCTTGTCGATTGCATCCATGAGCGGCTGGGACGCCTGCGTCAGGCGCGCTACCGCCTCCGGCGGCAATTCCACGTCAGCCGCCCGCGCATTCTGGCGTGCCTGCTCCGGCGCGCGCATCCCGGCGATCACGGCCGCCACCCCGGGGCGGGTCAGCAGCCAGGCCAGCGCCACGTCTGCCATCGGCTCGCCCAGCTCGCCGCTCACCGCGCGCAGTTCGTCCACGACCTCGAATGCCAGCTCGCCGGCTTCCTCGCAGTAGCGCGCCCGCGCGCGCTCGAGGGGCACTTCGTCAAGGCTGGCGAACTTGCCCGTCAGGATGCCCTGCGCCATCGGGCTGTAGCAGATGATGCTCACGTCGTTATCGACGCAGATCGGCACGATCTCATGCTCGATGACGCGCCACAGCAGGCTGTAGGGAAGCTGGTTGACCTGGGGATGCCCGACCTCGCCGAGCATGTCGGTCAGGTCGAGCCTGCCGAAGTTGGACACGCCCCAGAACCGTATCTTGCCCCGTTCGCGCAGGCGCTCGAGGGCTTCCGCCGTCTCGTCGAACGGTATCTCACGGCTCGGCCAATGCACCTGGTAGACGTCGATGTAGTCCGTCCGAAGGCACTCAAGACTCGCCTCACATGACTCTATAAGCCTGGCCTCGCGAAGGTGGCCGCGCGAGACCTTCGTGGCGATGACGACCTCGTCGCGCCCGCCTTCCAACGCCCTGCCGAGCACCTTCTCGGAGCGGCCGTCGCCGTATCCCTCCGCCGTGTCGAAGAAGGTGATGCCCGCCTCCAGCGCAGCGTGGACCGTTTGCACCGAGAGCTCGTCGTCCTGCTCGCCGAAGGTGCCGTAGGAACCCATCGCCATGGAGCCACAGCAAACGACAGACACGTCCAGATCCGTTCTTCCTAGCTTGCGGTACTTCAAGTTCCTCCCCTTTCGCCTTCAGACGAAGGGCGCGTCCCACGCGCCGTCATCAGTCTTCGATCACCACTTCATACCACAGAGTCTTGTGGCGTGGACCGAGCTCGAAGCGAGCCCTGTCCGCCGCCCCGTCCTGGTTGGGCACCTCATCGCGACGAGTGCCGTCGGGACTCAGCGCGAAGAGCCGGACGGATTCCGCTCGCCGTCGCACCTCCAGCCTGCACGGCACGCCTTCGCACAGGCTCGGCCCGTGGCCCCAGTTACGCCCGACCGAGTCGCCGCGCTCGTTCCAGACCATGCCGGGATTGACGCAACGTGCAACGGCCGTGATCAGGTAGCGCCCTTCACGGCCCAGGTGCTGGCCGTCCACGGAGTCGATCATGACGACTGAGAAGCCGTCTAGCGAGGTCGGTCCGGGCGTCAGCGAAAGCCCCTCGGTCGCCAGCGTCCTGCCCTCGCCAAAGCCGATCAGACCGGCGCATGAATCGGCCGCGTAGCTCACGAGGCCGCGCCCGTCGTCGCCCACCTCCCAGCCCAGGTCGCTTCCCGCGCCGGAGCCGGCCGAGACAGGCGCGTCCGTCAAAGCATGGCCCAGCAGCGCCTCCTGCCAGGCCAGCGGGTCCAATCCCTCAGGATAGCCCCCCAGCGACCACGCCTGCGAGGAGAGGATGTCGTGCAGGCGTTGCTCCGGAGTAGTCCTGGTGGGCAAGGCCCGGGAGGACGGCCGAATCGCCCCGCCCACCACCATGTGAGAGCAGGCCGGCTGGACCGCCATCTTCACGGGGTTGCCCGCAATGCTGAAGAAGTTGGGGAAGTGGTCGATCTCCCACCGCTCGCCGCTGGCGTACGTGAACGTGAAAACCCCGTCCCATGCCTGATAGGAGCCCCACAGCGCGATGAGCGGAAAGCCCTCCGCCTCGTAACGATGCGGCGAGGGATGATTGTACTCCGTGACGGTGTAGGGCAGCCCGAAGACGCGACGCGCGGCAAGCGTCGGGACGGTTGAGCGCTCCGGCGTACCCACCATCACGTCCGGGCGGATGAGCCAGTTCTCGGGGTCCCACGGCCTGCCCGGGAACTGCGGGTGGCGCCAGTAGGCGTGTGAGTCCACGAAGTCCACCGTCTCGGCCGCGATGTCCGGCGTCGTGTACCCGACCGCAGTGCCCGTGACGGGCATCTTCACGCCAAGCTCACGGTGCAGGTACTCGCACATCCCCTTCCAGTAGGCCACTTCCGTGTCGCGCAGGAAGCGCACCACGTCCAGCCGAAAGGCGTCCGTCCGCCCGTCCAGCTCCCGACGCGAAGGCCAGGAGACCCCAGCCGCCCCAAGCTCCTCCTCGGGACGCAGGCCACAGACCGCTGCGACCCGCAGGCTGACCTCAGTGACGGACACCCTCAGGTCTTCTTGAGACAGGCCGGACAGGGTGATCCTGGCGCGCGGCTCATCTTGCGAGGCCACGAAGTAGAGCTCGTGCTCGCGCCAATCGGGCGTGAGCGACACGTCCTGCCGCAGCCCCAGCGGCGTCCAAGGCTCAGAACTCATTCGGCAGTCCACGCTCGCGCTCGCCTCGCGATTGGCCCGCAGCTTCAGGCGCAGCAAGTAAGTCGTGCCGGCGCGCACCGCCACGGGCGACCACATGTACTGGACGTGCCAGGAGGTAGGGCTCGCCTCCTGCACGGCGATGATGTAGATGGGCTGGCCGCCGGAGCCGGTCGTCTGCTCCACGCTGGCACGGGCGTTCTCGACAACTTGCAGGTGGCCCACCACGCCCGGGGCGGCCAGCAGGTCCTCCCGGCCACCGGGCGCTTCACCCTGCGACCAGGCCTCGCGCAGGGCTTCGGTCGAGCCGTACGTGCGGGAAAGCCACTCGTTCCATTGCCGCTCCAACTCGCGCACGTAAGGCTCGGGCAGACGGTCCAGTCCGCCGCCCTTCCACTCGCGCAGCAGGCCGTCCTCGTTGCTGATCTCGACCATCGCGACCGCCGGCTCCTCCGCGTAGGCGTTGCCCGTGTATCGGTTGACGTGCCGGAGCAGCATCCGCGCGTAGCGCTTCTGCTCCTCGATGCACTTCGGGTAGAACGTGTCGACGCCCTTGCCGTAGTTGGGCACGGACTCGCCCCGGCCGACAGCGGGGAACCCGTCCTTCTCGCCGTAAGTGCGCGAGACGTGCAGGTTCAGGTTGGCGTATATGCCATTCTGCTTCATCTGGGCAATCAAGTAATCCAGGCGATCCAGTGCCTCGGGATGCAGGTCGGTGTGCTCGAAGTCGCCCGACCCCTGGTTCCGCCAGATGCCGCGCGGGTAGCCGCTGGAGTCCATGTGGTGGAACCGCACGCAGTTGATGCCCAGCGAAGCCATGCGCCGGGCCATGCGCTCGGCAACGTCATGCGGCGGGAAGCAGCCGCCGAAGCACAGGTTGGTCGCCCAGAAGCGGATCGGCTCGTCCGCATCCGAGAGGACGAATCGGCCGTCCCTCACCGCCACGAACCCGGCTCCTTCGCCACGCCGTGTGACCCTCGCGAGGTCTGCCGGGGCCGTGCCCTCAGCGACGCCTTCGAAGGGGATCGAGAACTCGAAGCCCTTGAAACCCGGTTCCTGTGCCGACGCCGTAGAACCCAGACACAAGAGAGCCGCAGACACGCAGATGATCGCCAACGTGCAATGATCCATGCCGCGCCGCCTCCCCGAATCCGCTGGTATTGCCTCAGCCACCCATTATAGAGGCCCTTTCCGTCGACGCAACCGGCCGCATGCGGCGCTCCCCGGCGGCCGGTCGCCCGCCGAGGGCCGGGCCGAAGGACGTTGAAACGCCGACATGGGTCTGTATACTCGGCCCCGTCCGTAACGGACGCGACGTGAGCTGAGCTTGCGCAACGGGGCATCAGATGGCCGAATTGCTGCTCGGGATAGACGTCGGAACCTCCGCCGTAAAGGCCGGCCTGTTCGACGCCGAAGGCCCTCTGTTCGGGCTGGGTCGCACGGCCCACGCGGTGAGCGCTCCGCGTCCGACCTGGGCCGAATGCGATCCGGAGCTCTGGTGGCGCGGCATCCTGAAGTCCCTGGCCGAAGCCTGTCGGCAGGCGGACGTCGGCCCGCAGGACGTGGCAGCCGTCGGCATGGGCGTGCTCTTCCCCGTTGTCGTCCCCCTCGACCGCAACGCCCGGGCCCTCCACCCGGCCATCCTCTACTCCGACCAGCGGAGCCTGAATCAGGTGCGTGCCATCGAGGACGCCATCGGCCGGAAGCGCTACGAGGGCATGATCGGCAACAACCTCGTCCCCGGCACGTGCGCCGTGACCAGCATGGCCTGGCTGCGCGACGAGAAACCGGAAGCTTATTCGAAGGCGGCGACGCTCGCCTCTGGGAACACTTTCGTGGCCGCCCGACTGACGGGCGAGTTCTGCGCCGATCCCAGCATGGTGGGTCTCTCGGGCCTTGTGGACATCAGCGATCCCTGGCGGTGGTCGGCCGACCTATGCGAGCAAGTCGGCATCGACGCGGACCGGCTCCCGCGGATCGCCGGCGCTGCCGAAGTGATCGGCGGCGTCAGCCAGGCGGCGGCTCGGGAGACGGGCCTCAGGCCCGGCACGCCCGTCGTCTGCGGGGCCGGGGACGTCATCGTCTCTGCGGTCGGCGCAGGCGCGCTATCGCCGGATACGCTCGTCTACATCGCCGGCTCGACCGACTCCGTGGCAATGCCCGTGCGGCAACCGACGTCCGGCCGGCGCTGGGCCTGCACCGGCTACGTGCCCCGGGACACGTGGCTCGGCATTGGGGCCAACACTTCCAGCGGCGTGTCGGTCGAGTGGTTTGCCAGGGAGGTCCTGGACCGCACCGGGGACGCCGGGCTGCGTGAGATGACGCAACTCGCCGCGACATCGCCTCCGGGAAGCAACCGCCTGCTCTTCCTGCCCTACCTTCAGGGAGAGAGGACTCCCGTCTGGGACCCCCTGGCGCGCGGCATGTTTGTGGGGCTGACGTCCGCGACCACGCGCGCCGACATGGCGCGCGCCGTCTTCGAGGGGACTTCGTTCGCCCTGCGGCAGCTCGTCGACTGCGCAGAAGACGCGGCGGGACAGGCGCCGCGGGAGATCCGCGCCGTGGGGGGCGGCACCAACAACGACCTCTGGAATCAGATCAAGGCGGACGTCCTTCAGCGGCCGCTCCAGGTGCTGGGGTTCCAGGAGACCGGCGCGCTCGGGGGCGCCTTGCTCGCCGGCCTCGGGGCGGGGCTCTACGCTTCCTTTGAGGAAGCCGTCACGGTAGCCCGCTCCGTGGGAGGCACGCGAACCGTCGAGCCCGATCCGATGGTGGCCGGCCTCTACGACGAACTCTTCAACCTCTACGAGCGGCTATACCCCCAGACGCAGCAGATCGCGCACGGCCTGGCCGCTGAATCGTGAAGCAGCACAGGCGGCACCGGCAGGCAGCGCTTGACCGTGCGGCCTGTGTTCCCCGCTTGCTCAGAGTTTCACCACCTGCCCTGTCCGCACCGACTGCTTAACGGCCATGCAGAGGCCGACCGACGCTCGCCCCTCTTCGCCGGGGACCAGGGGGTCGGTATCGTCCCGAATGCAGTCGGCGAAATGCCGCAGCTCCGCCTCAAACGCGTCGAAGCCCGCGAAGTTCCGCTCAACCACGTTCTGCGGATCGCCCTTCAGCACGTAACGGAGGTCGAACGGCCTGTCGAACCCGCCGCACACGTCGACTACGGCGTTCTGGTGGCTGAAGGTCAGGTTCTCGGTGGCGAAGCCCCACTCCGACGCCTGTCCTGCCGCGACGGCCGCGATCGCCCCATTGCGGAAGCGCAGCGTGACGGCCGCCGTGTCCACCTGATCGGGATAGGCCGGGTTGAAGAGGTTCCCGCCTTCGGCGTAGACCCGCTCAACCTCGCCAACCAGGAACCGGAGCAAGTCCATCACGTGAATCGTGTTCTCATGCAGCGGGCCGCCGCCGTCGTCCTCGGCCCAGAACCAATCCTCCGCCGCGCGTCCCAAAGCATACTTGACGGATGCCCATCGGACGGGACCGAACTCGCCGGCGCTCTTCTCCTTGATGAGCCGATAGGCCGGCTCGAAACGTTTCTTCTGCGCGACCATCAGCTTGACGCCCGCCTGGGCGCAGGCCTGAATCATGCCGTCGCAGTCCTGGACAGTGGGCGCCATCGGCTTCTCGGACAGCACGTGGGCACCCCCTGCGGCGGCCTGCTCGGTTAGCACGAGGTGTGTGGCCGGATTCGTGCAGATCGACACGAAGTCAAGGCGCTCGTTGGCCAGCAGTTCTGCGCCGTCGGGATAAGCCCGCGCCCCGCACGTGGCCGCCACGCTTGCGGCCGTTTCCTCGTTCAGATCAGCCACAGCCACGACGTCCACGTCGGCCATCTTGGCCAGGCGGTCCGCGTGGATCTTCCCGATCCCGAGGCCGACCACCGCCGCTTTCAGACCCATCCGTTCCCTCCCGTTCGCGCGTGTGCTTGTGGGCACGCCGCCGCCCTTTCCGAGCAGCCAGCGGGCAGCGATTCTAGGGCGCCGGGAAGGCCCTGGCAAGTGATCGGTCGGGCATGCGAATGGACCCCAAAGAGACCTGGTTTATGTGCCCGCGAGACATCGCTGCCGAACTTGAACAGGCTCGGGCCTTGTGCTATCGTAGAGGTTCTGGTTCGTGGGAAGGACCGGCGCGTCTTCGGCCCTCGGGCTACTCGGGGGGCAGACAGCTCCTGCCGGAACCCGTGGCCGGCCCTTTTCTCTCCCTCGACGATATCGCGGCCTGACCTTCCAGGTCTTCCTCGTGTCGGAACGTGCGAAAGGAGAGTCCGGATGACCTCAGAGCGTAAGAAGCGCATCTATTTCTTCAAGCAGGGCGAAGCCGACGGGCGCACGGAGATGAAAGAGCTGCTCGGCGGCAAGGGAGCCAACCTGGCCGAGATGTCCAACATCGGCCTGCCCGTCCCGCCGGGATTCACTCTCAGCACGGAGACCTGCCGCGACTTCTACACCGCCGGCAAGAAGTGGCCCGACGGCCTGGAAGCCGAGCTCGACGAGAACATCGCCAAGCTGGAAGAGACGACGGGCCGCAAGCTGGGCGACAAGGCTGACCCTCTGCTGGTCAGCGTGCGCAGCGGCGCCGCAGTCAGCATGCCGGGCATGATGGACACGATCCTGAACCTGGGGCTCAACGACGAGAGCGTCCTGGGCCTGGCCGAGCAGAGCGGCGACGAGCGTTTCGCCTGGGACTGCTACCGGCGCTTCATCGACATGTTCGGCAACGTCGCCATGTTCATCCCGCACAGGCTCTTCGACCAGGTGCTCGCCCGGGAGAGGGAGAAGGTCGGCGTCCAGTTCGACAGCCAGCTCAACGCCGAGCAGTTCAAGGAGATCGTCGACGAGTTCAAGCGCATCTACGAGGAGAACACGGAGGAGAAGTTCCCGTCCGATCCGAAGGAGCAGCTCCGCCGCGCGATCGACGCCGTCTTCAGCTCGTGGAACAACCCTCAGGCAATCCGCTACCGCGAGATCAACGAGATCCGAGGCCTGCTGGGCACGGCCGTCAACGTGCAGACGATGGTCTTCGGCAACATGGGGCACACTAGCTTCACCGGCGTGGGATTCACGCGCAACCCGGCCACGGGCGAGAATGATCTCTACGGGGAGTACCTGGTCAACGCCCAGGGCGAGGACGTCGTGGCCGGCATCCGCACGCCGAAGGACGTGAACGAGATGCCGAATGAGGACCTGTCTGACTTCCCGGAAGCGACGATCTCTGTAGAGGAAGCCCGCGAGCTCTACGGCAGGATGCACAACCAGCTCGTGGACATAAAGCACACGCTGGAAGAGCATTACAAGGACGTCCAGGACTTCGAGTTCACCGCGCAGCAGGGAACGCTCTACATGCTGCAGACGCGCACGGGCAAGCGGACCGCCCTGGCCGCGGTGCGCATCGCCGCCGAGTTGGTGGACGAGGGCCTGATCGACAATAGGACGGCCGTCATGCGCGTCGACCCGAGCCAGATCGAGCAGCTCCTGCACAGGCAATTCGACCCCGACGCGAAATCCAAAGCCGAGCAGGACGGGCACGAACTGGCGACCGGCCTGCCCGCGTCCCCCGGGGCAGCGGTCGGCAAGATCGCCCTAACTGCCGACGACGCGGAAGAAATGGCGGCGGCCGAAAAGGAGAAAGCAGCCGCCAGCGGCGAAGCGCCGGCCGGCGTCATCCTGGTCCGCGAAGAGACCAGCCCGGAAGACATCGGCGGCATGGACGCCGCCGTGGGCATCCTGACGGCGCGGGGCGGCATGACGAGCCACGCGGCCGTCGTTGCCCGCGGGATGGGCAAGTGCTGCGTGGCGGGGTGCGGTGCCGTCCACCCGGACGAGGAGGGCAAGAAGGTCACCATCGCCGGCAAGGAGTTCAACGAGGGCGACGTCATCTCCCTGGACGGCTCCACCGGACAGGTCTTCGAAGGCGCCATCGAGACGCAACCGGCCGAAGTGACCGGCGCCTTCGGCACAATCATGGAATGGGCTGAGCAGTACCGCAAGATCGGCGTGTGGGCCAACGCGGATACCCCGGACGACGCGCAGCAGGCGCTGGACTTCGGAGCCGAAGGCATCGGCCTGTGCCGCACCGAGCACATGTTCTTCGAAGAGGGCCGCATCGCTTACGTGCGCCAGATGATGCTGACCGCCCCCGACGTGCGCCGCATCGAGGCCACGCTGAGGAACGCCGAAGTGGCCCGCTCCCAGGCCGCCGGCGAGGAGAGGCGGCAGATCGAGGCGGAGATCGACTCCATCAAGGCGGAATTGGCCGAGAAGCGTGAGCTTTACGATGGGGCGCTGGAGAAGCTGCTGCCCGAACAGCGCAAGGACTTCGAGGGCATCTTCAGGGTCATGAGCGGTTTGCCCGTGGTCGTCCGCCTGCTGGACCCGCCGCTGCACGAGTTCCTGCCG
>CAZSET010000069.1:0-16611 GCA_964605915.1 uncultured candidatus Brocadiaceae bacterium
CAGATCCACGATATGGAGCCAGCGGCAGCCAGCGTTCTGGAACGACAGCGCCTGCTGCAGCGGAATGCCGATCGTCATCGGCGTCAGGTTCAGGTACGCGTAGTCATGGACCAGCGGCCAGATGAAGGCGGCCCCGCCGTGCAGGCACCTGGCGGAGACCCCTTTGCCCACCTTGCCGTAGACGACCAGAATCCTGTTCGACGGGCACCGCTTGTAGCGCGACGCCATGATGAGAACGGTGGCCAGCACGAGGCCAACGAACGCCACGATCGCCAGCATCAGGTAGCTTACTTCGCCCATCTCCGCCCCCTTTCACCAGTTGCGGTCAGAGCTTCTCCACCACGAGAGTGTTGCCGGAGCTCACGCCCACGACAGTGACGCGTTCTCCGGTGCGAATCCTGTCTTGCTTGCGCGCGACGGCGTTGAAGACGCTCAGATGATCCTGCACGGTCACCTGCACTTTGCCGATCCCGCCCGCCGGAATCGTCAGGTACACCGATCCCTCCTGCCCGATGGCGTTGGCGACGGTCATCGTCCCGCTCGACTGCAGGCCCTTCATGAGCTGCATGATCTTGCCGATGACCCAGAACGAGAACGCCCCCGCGCACATGGCGCCCAGAAGCGACCAGGCCTCCACCAACGCCGCCTCCTTGCGCAGCGCCAGGCCGACCAGACCGAACATCATGAAAAAGGCGGTCACGCTCTGGAACGAGAGCAGCTTGAAGACGGCGTAGGCTTCGCCCGCTCCGCCGCCGTGCGCGTCCACGCCGTCGAAATGGGCATCCGTGTCGCCGCCGAAGTCGTGGTCGCCGCCGAAGTTGTGATCGACGTCGACGTCAACCTCCACGTCAGCGCCCACCTCGGCGTCCGTGTCCCCGTGATAGCCTATGAAGAACAGGACAAGTCTCACGAAGAACAACGACCCGCCGACGATGGCCGAACCCGCGAATACCTTGTCCACTCCCGTCATCTGGCTCTTGCCTCCCGGGCCGCGCCCTCAGCCTGGTGGAACCCCGGCCATATTCTACTCCTCGCCGCCGCCGATGCAAGCTAGAAAAGGACGAGGGACCCGCACGTCTGCTAAACGGCCCTTCGGTGATATATACGCCCTAACCGGGCCGCGTATTCGGCCATTTTCCTGGTGGGCCTCGACGCCTGCGGGTCCGGACGGTTGAGCCCCCAGCGACTCCCTCACCCTAACCCTCTCCCGGCGGGAGAGGGAATCCCCCCTCCCTGTGGGAGGGGTGAGGGGGAGGGCAGAACCGTGCAGGACCTTTGCCAGTTCTCTCAGTCCTTGCCTTGTCCGACGTTCTTCGGGCCGCCGCCGCGGTCTTGACGCCCGCCCGCCCCGCCGCTAGGCTGGCCGCCGCCCTTGCGCCATTACGGAGGACAAGCGATGGACAGCACGCTCTCGCGCGACGTGCAAATGCAGTTCATGCGGCCCGGCCAGTTGGAGGCCGCACTGCGCAAGTTCCCCGTCGTCTACGTCCCGTTCGGCCTGATCGAGTGGCACGGCCGGCACCTGCCGCTCGGCAATGACGCGCTCAAGGCCCACGCTATCCTGGTCAAGTGCGCCGAGCAATACGGCGGGGTCGCCTACCCGTGGCAATGGCTGCACGCCGGGTTCAACCTGGAGCACCTGGTGCCCGTCTACGCCGAGCTGTTCGACCGGCTGAAGAAGACGGGCGTCCGCGTCATCATCGGCGTCTCCGGCCACAACATCAAGGAGCAGGTCCAGATGATTGAGGACGCCCTCGCGCCGGTGACGGCCGATGGTACCTGCGCCGGCATGGGCATGTGGGAGGTAACGCTGAGCCGGGGCGAAGAGTCCAATACGGACCACGCGGCCAAGTGGGAGACCTCGAACATGATGTTCTTCTACCCCGACCGCGTCGACATGGCCGAGCTCGGCGACGGGCCGATCACGCTGGACATGAGCCCACCCCACGGCATCGGCGGCCTGGACCCGCGCGAGCACGCCTCGGCCGAGGTCGGCAGGCGAAACGTGGAGCTCGCCGCCGCGGCAATCGGAAGTAAGGCGCGGGAGCTCCTGGAGTCCCTGCCGCCCGAGCACCGCGGATTCGGCCTGGAAAAGATCGAACCCGGCCACTGGTGGCTGGTCTGAGCGTCAGCGCTTCCGCCACCAACGCAGCCGCCGAGCTCCAACACTGACCTTCGGTCCGCCTTCCACCGATACAGCAAGACGGAATCGAGCCACGGATTGTCGCTGATCTTCACTGATCGCAGGCCGAGCCAGGGCCGAATAGCGGCGCGGCTTCACTACCTCTACTTGCCAGGACTTCCAGGACTGGGCTCCACCACGACCCGGAAGCGGATCCATAATCTCACGCCGTATTCAGGCCCTGTCGGGAATGGCCTTGCCCAGCGGCGGACCCATGCTGGGCTCAACGCGTACACGCTGCAGAGCCCTGTCCACGTGTAGAAACCCAGCCCACCACGAACAACTCTTACGGGTGCCTCGAGGTACGCTTGCAGTTCAGGTGAGGCCTCGGCGTCACCGCGCCACCAGGCCGGTGGGCGGCCCTCATCGTAGATGTCGCTGCACCACTCCCATCCCCAGTCCGCCATATCCGCTACACCTTGTGGCGTGGATGAAGCGGGAAACGAGCCGATGGTCGCACACGTACTGCCCGGGCTGCCAACAGGGAGCCCAAATTCCCTCGCCCGCCCCGGGTCGGTGCTCCAGTCCGAGGGCAAGTCAAACGAGCTCACCAGTGCTGCCTGGTGCAGTAAGGGGTTCTCGTGCCTCCCGAGCGGGCTCTCAGACCCCCAGGGGTACTTCCGACCCTCCGGGCCGCGCGCCGCGTATTCCCACTCCGCCTCCGTCGGCAACCGATACGTACGCCCTGTCCGTGCCGAAAGCCACTTGCAGTACTCCGCTGCCCCGAACCACGTCGCGCAGACGACGGGAACGCAAGCCCCGCCTCCGCGAGGATGGTAATGGCCGCTGTCCGCGTCCAGGACGATGTTAGCGCTGTACCGAACATCCTGCCTGTTCCATGGGAAGTACCTGTAGTCGGGATTGCCCCGATCGTTCAGGAAGTCGCAGAACTCCTGAGCGGTCACAGGGTACTTGCCGATGTAGAAGTCCTCAACGTGCACCTTGCGGCTCGGCGTTTGGGGCCGCCCGTCGGGGCGTGGCTTAGCATCTGGCGGCGGGCCCATCAGGAATGCCCCGCCCTTTATGAACACCATGGTGCCGGGGTCAGACGGATCAGCCACACGCCCCCAGCACGGCCATTCGCTCCCGTCGACCGTGACAAGCCACCGCACGTTGTACCGACCGCCATTGCTGTCGAAGAATGTGCACGTCACTTCGTGATCCATAGGTTCAGAGGCCCGGAAAGAACATACACTCCATGCGCGGCCATTGTCCCTGTGGAGCTCCCGCCCTGCGTCCTTCCACGGCTTCCCGTCCACCTGCCATTCCGCCCGATCAACGCGGCGATGCTGGTCAGCAACTTCCGCCCTGAAGGCCTGGCGAACCCGTACCGGGATTTGCCACCTCTCCCAGAAAGGATACCCACGACGCACATGAAAGGGAGGTTCCGCACGCCTCCTGTCCTCTTGATCTGCGGCGACGACGGTTGTCCTGCGCCCGAGGTGCATCCCCGAATACTGGAACCCCCCGCCGACAAGGAGCGTGACGACCAACGACAGCACCCAAGCCGCCACATACTGCCTGTCCTTCACCGCCTCATCCCCCTGCGTCCGATATGCCAGAGATGCCCGTACCAGCCGTCATCCCAAGCCAGACGTTGCGGCAGACAAGCCGGAGTATAGTCGAGCGCGCCCCCTACGTCAAGCCATAAAGTGCCTGCACGCGGCCAGTCGGGCCGGGCTCGCAGTCGCCGCAGGGAACCAGGCTTTGTACTTCACATTTCACACTTCGCGCTTTATACTCCCGTCTTGCGTTCCTGGAGGATTCCGCATGGCCGAAAGACTGCGCGTGGGCATCGTCGGCATGGGCTGGTTCGGCCGGAGCCATGCCGAGGTCTGTGCCGACCTGGCCGAGACGGAACTGGTGGCGGCCTGCAGCCGGCGCGACGCAAGCCTGGCACCCGTCCGCGAGCAGTACGGCATACGGACCACGACCGATCTGGACGAGTTCGTCCACCTGCCCGACCTGGATGCCGTCATCGTCTGCACGCCCACCGCAGCCCACAGTGCGCCGGCCATCGCCGCCGCAAGCGCCGGGAAGCACGTCTTCGTCGAGAAGCCGATGGCGGCGGCGGTGGACGACTGCGACGCCATGATCGCCGCGGCGGAAGCCAATGACGTGCGACTCATGGTCGGGCACATCCTGCGCTTCGACCCGCGCTACTGGCAACTGCGCGAGATGATTGCGGGCGGCGAGGTGGGCGCGCTCATTCACATGTTCGCCCGGCGCAACAACCCGCGCGAGGCGGCCCGGCGCGCGTTCGGCCGCACGTCTCCCACCTTCTGGCTCGGCTCGCACGACATCGACATGTTCCTGTGGTGCGCCGATTCGCCCGTGCGACAGGTGTACGCGCAGGCCAGGTATGAGCTGCTGGGCCGGGACGAGGGTCCGGACGCGGTGCTGGCGCTCATCACGTTCGAGAGCGGAGTGATCGCGGCCCTGGAAACGTGCTGGGTGCTGCCGGAGGGCGCGCCGTCCAGCCTGGAGGCGGAGTTCGAGGCCGTCTGCACGCACGGTTGCCTCCGCATCGACGCATCGACGGACGGGCTCACCCTCTACACGGAGCAGTCCCTCCGGCACCCCCGGTCGATGTATGCCGCACAGGTGGCGGGGACGCCGCGGGGCATCCTGAGCGAGGAGGTGCGACACTTCGCCCGCTGCGTGCTTCGCGGCGAGGAGTTCGTGATAGAGCCCCGACAGGCCCGCGAGGTCGTGCGGGTCGCTTGCGCCATCGACCAATCGGCTCGAAGCGGCAAGCCCGTGTCACTCTGAGGCGGACGCCAGGTCCGCCTCGATCAGCAGGACCCAATCCCCCTCGTCAGGCGCCACCAACTTCCCCCGATTGTGAGGCGGCTTACTACTACACCCTCGGGGCCGGCACGGTGCCGTGAGTGTCGATCGTGTACTCCTGGAGCGTCTTGATGGACATTTCGGTCTGTTTGAGCCTGCGGACGGCCTCGACGGCAGCAACGGCGCCGCGCACCGTGGTGATGATCGGTATCCGGCGCGCCCACGAGGTGCTGCGGATGGCGATCTCGTCCTGGCGAGGTTTCTTGCCGCTGGGAGTGTTGATGACCAGCGCGACCTCGCCGTTGATGATGGCGTCAACGATGTGGGGACGCCCTTCGCGGACCTTGTTGATGCGTTCGCACTCAAGCCGCTTCTCGCGCAGCCATGCCGCCGTTCCGTCCGTAGCCAGGAGCCGGAAGCCCATCTCGGCGAAGCCTTCAGCGACCCGCGCAGCCGCAGGCGTTTTGTCGCGCTGGTTCAGGCTGAAGAAGACAGTGCCGCGCATAGGCAGGACTTGCCCGGCGGCGATCTGCGCTTTGGCGAAAGCCATCCCGAACTCGTCCGCCATGCCCATGACCTCGCCGGTCGACTTCATCTCCGGGCTGAGTTGCGTGTCGATGCCGGGGAACCGCGCAAACGGGAATACCGCCTCCTTGACCGCCACGTGCCCGATCTCGACCTCACGGGTCAGCCCGAGCTCCTCGAGCGTGTGGCCGAGCATCACTTTGGTGGCGAGTTGGGCGAGCGGGATCCCCGTCGCCTTCGACACAAACGGGACGGTGCGGGAAGCGCGAGGATTGACCTCCAGCACGTAGATTCCTTCGCGATGCACGGCGTACTGCACGTTCATCAGCCCGATCACTTCGAGTGCCTCCGCGAGGGCGCGCGTCTGCCGGGCGATCTCCTCGCAAACGTCCTCGGGCAGCGTCTGCGGCGGGATGACGCAGGCGCTGTCGCCCGAGTGGACGCCCGCCTCCTCGATGTGCTCCATGATGGCGCCGATGACGGTCATTTCTCCGTCGCTGATGGCGTCCACGTCGACCTCAATGGCGTCTTCCAGGAACTTGTCGACGAGCACGGGCCGCTCCGGCGACGCCTCGACCGCTTCGGTCATGAAATGCCGGAGCTCTTCGCCATCGTAGACGATTTCCATCGCCCTGCCGCCCAGCACGTAGGAGGGACGCACCAGGACGGGATAGCCGATCTGTTCGGCGAGCTTCAGCGCTTCCTCGTAGGATCGGCCCGTCCCGTTGGGCGCCTGCTGAAGGCCCAGCCTTTGCAGCAGCTCCTTGAACTCCTTGCGATCCTCAGCCAGGTCAATGCTGTGGCTGCTGGTGCCGAGCAGAGGCACGCCGTTCGCCTCCAGGTCGGCGGCGATGTTCAGGGGCGTCTGCCCGCCGAACTGAAGGATCACGCCGTACGGCTTCTCCGCCTCCGCGACGTTCAACACGTCCTCCGCCGTCATGGGCTCGAAGTAGAGGCGGTCGGACGTGTCGTAGTCGGTGCTGACGGTCTCGGGATTGCAGTTGATCATCACCGCTTCGTAGCCTTCGTCCCGGACGGTGATGGCCGCGTGCACGCAGCAGTAATCGAACTCGATGCCCTGCCCTATCCTGTTCGGGCCGCCGCCGAGGATGATGACCACCTTCTCGTCGGAGGCGCGGCATTCGTCCACCGATTCATACGTGGAGTAGAAGTAGGGCCGCTTCGGGTCCACTTCGCCGGCACAGGTGTCGACCAGCTTGTAAGCAGGCTTCAGGCCGATCTGCTTGCGCCTTGCGCGCACGGCCCATTCGTCGCAGCCCAGCAGGAAGCCGAGCTGGCGGTCGCTGAATCCCCAGGCCTTCGCCTTGCGCAGCAACTCTCCGCCGACGGCTTCGAGGCCGCCATCCTGCCCGGCCGCCTTGATCTCCTCCTCGCACTCGACGAGCTGCCTGAGGTTGAACAGGAACCACCGGTCGATCTTCGTCAGCTCATGCACCTGATCGACCGTGAAACCGCTCTGGAACGCGTAGCGGATGTAGAAGAAGCGCTCGTCGTTCGGAATGGCGAGTTTCTGGGTGATCTTCTGCTCGTCAGGCAGTTCGAGCGGATCCTTGCCGTCCGCGCCGAAGCCGTAGCGCCCGATCTCCAGGGAGCGGAGCCCCTTCTGGAAGGCCTCCTTGAACGTGCGGCCGATGGACATCGACTCGCCGACGCTCTTCATGCTGGTGTTGATGACGCGCTCGGCCTGGGGGAACTTCTCGAAGGTGAACCGCGCCGCCTTGTAGACGCAGTAGTCCACCGTGGGCTCCTGCAACGTGTAGGTGTTGCCCGTGACGTTGTTCAGGACCTCGTCCAGCGTGTAGCCGACTGCCAGCTTCGTGGCCACGCGCGCGATCGGGAAGCCGGTCGCCTTGCTGGCCAGCGCGGAGGAACGGGACAGGCGCGGGTTGACTTCGATGACCACCACGTCGTCGCTCTTGGGATCGCCGGCGAACTGGATGTTCACGCCGCCGCCCTTGACGCCGACCCGCCGGATGATGGCCTTGCAGTAGTCCACGTACCTGGCGTAGTCCTCGGCCGTCAACGTCTGGGAGGGGGCCACGACGGCGCTGTCACCCGTGTGCACGCCCATCGCGTCCACGTTCTCCATGCTGGTGATCATGACGACGTTGTCGCGGCAGTCACGCATCACCTCGTACTCGATCTCTTTCCAGCCCAGCACGCTCTGCTCGACCAGCACTTCCGTGATGGGGCTCGCGTTCAGGCCGTTCTCCAGCAGTCCGGGGGCCTCCTCGGTATTGTAGGCGGTGCTGCCCCCCGTGCCACCGAGCGTGAACGCTGGCCGGATGATGATGGGCAGGCCAATCTCCTCGACGACGGCCATGCCCTCCTCCACCGTGTGCGCAATGCCGCTGGCCGGGACGCGCAGGCCGATCTCCAGCATTGCGTTCTTGAACTCCTCACGGTCCTCCGCGGTGCTGATGCCCTCGGGGTCGCACCCGAGCACCTCCACACCGTAGCGGTCATAGACCCCCTGGCGGGCGAGGAAGACGGCGACGTTCAGCCCCGTCTGCCCACCCAGCGTCGGCAGCACGGCGTCGGGGCGCTCCCGGGCGATGATCTTCTCGATGATCTCCGGGACTATGGGCTCGATGTAGGTCCGGTGGGCCATCACCGGGTCGGTCATGATGGTGGCGGGGTTGCTGTTGATCAGGACGACCTCGTAACCCTCCTCCAGCAGGGCCTTGCACGCCTGGCTGCCGCTGTAGTCGAACTCGCAGGCCTGCCCGATGATGACCGGGCCGCTTCCGATCATGAGCACTTTCTTCAGGTCAGTTCGTTTCGGCATGTGTCAGGTTTGTCCCCCGGCGCTTTCCTTCGAGTCATGATGGACTGCCGCACGGCCAACGGGTCAGGCATTGGCCAAGGCGTCGATGAACTGGCGTATCTGGGCGTTCACCAGGCCCACCTGCGGGGCGGCCAGAATCGCTTGCAGGCCGACCGCGGAGCCGTCCGGCGTTCGGATTCCCTCAACCGTCCCGTCGTTGATATTCTCCCACAGGACCTCCACCTCCGGACTGCCTTCGACGCTTTCGCGTTCCAGCACCACGGTATGTCGCTGCTGAGTCACCTCGACGCGTCCGTCCATGCGGTTTCTCACGGGGTAGTTCGCCCCGTGGTGACCTCGCTTGAGGAAGGTCGCCTCGCAGCCCAGCGCCATGCCCAGCGCCACGTGGCCGAGTCCGCAGCCCATCACCGGCACCTTCCCCAGGAGGGCCCTGATCGTCTGCACTACGTGCTCAGATGGGAGCCCACCCGCCGGGCCGTCCGATACGAAAACGCCGGCCGGCCCTCCGGCCAGCACGCTGTCCGCGTCGGCGTCGTGGGGATGGAGGACGGGCGCGGAGCATGCGCTCAGTTGGGCCAGTTGCGAGCGCCGGATGCCCAGGTCGAGCACCGCCAGGCGCAGGTCGGACGCAGCCGGCCCGGGCGCCGAAGGATCGGTGGGCTCGAAGGCGGGGCGCTCAAGCCCGGACAAGGTCGCCAGGATCTCCTGCAGGTCCGCTCCCTCCGGCACGATCGCGGCCGGCATCTCGCCTTCCTCGCGCAGGTGGACGGCCAGTCCCCTGGTAT
This sequence comes from uncultured candidatus Brocadiaceae bacterium, assembly GCA_964605915.1. Classification (GTDB taxonomy): domain Bacteria; phylum Planctomycetota; class Brocadiia; order SM23-32; family SM23-32; genus DAOVRD01. The sequence continues at coordinate 9,092 of CAZSET010000069.1, forward strand.
CTACGTCCACCAGGCAGGGCACGCCTGCATCGGCCAGCATATCGGCGAACGCGCCTTCGGAGCGGTAGTGGCTGCTGCACTCGCTGAGCACCTTCACGACGAGTCCCGCGACCTGGACGCCGGGCGACTCGGAGAAGGATTGGGTCACGCCCACGTTGCCGATCTCAGGGTAGGTGAACGCAAGGATGCAGCCCTTGTAGGCCGGGTCCGTCACCATCTCCTGAAAGCCGACCACGCCGGTGTTCCCCGCCACCCAGCCCATTGCCGTTCGCGCCGGGCCGGTGACTTCCCCTTCCAGACGCGTGCCGTCGGCCAGCAGTATGCAGCCCTTCATCTTGCCTCCTCAGTGCGCGGGCGCGACGGACCGGCCGAGCCGTGCCACGACGCGGGGTTTGGCCGGGCGGATCCGTGGTCACACGTACTCGATGGCCGCCGGCGGCTTCGGCGTCAGGTCATACAGGCAGCGGTTGACGCCCTCGATCTGCGTTATCCGCTCGCAGAGCCGCTTCAGCATCTCCCAGGGCAGTTCGACAGGGGTGGCCGTCCGGGCGTCCACGCTGTCGATGCAGCGCACCACCACGATCTGCCCGAACTCCCGTCTGTTGTCGCGGATTCCGGTGGCCCGGTCGTTCAGCAGGACGGCCATGTACTGGAAGGCTCCCGTGTCGGCAAGCTCCTCCTCGACTATGGCCGTAGCGGCGCGCACGGTCTTCAGCCTCTCTTCGGTCACCTCGCCCACTATTCTGGTAGCCAGGGCAGGGCCGGGAAAAGGCATGCGGTTCGAGATGCTCTCCGGCAGCCCCAGCACCCGAGCGACCTCCCTGACGCCGTCCTTGCGCAGCGTCTTCAGCGGCTCCAGGACCGCGTAGCCGTACTCCTCCTCGGGGTCGATGCCGACCTGGGCCAGGATGTTGTGCTGGCGCTTGATCCCCGCGACGGTTTCCTCGATGTCCGTCAGGATCGTGCCGTGCAGGAGGAACCGGGCGCCCGTCTGCTGCACCAGGCGCGCGAAGACGCCGGAGTAGAACGTGTCCGTGATAGCCTGCCGCTTCTCCTCGGGATCCGCCACCCCTTTGAGGGCGGACAGAAACTCGTCCCTCGCGTCCACGAGCTCGACGGGGATCTCCATCTGCTCGAACGTCTCGACGACGCGTTCGGGCTCCCCCTCGCGCATCAGGGCATTGTCAATAAAGAAGGTCTTCAAACGGTCGCCCAGCGCCCGGTGCCCGAGAACGGTGACGACGGAACTGTCCACGCCGCCGCTCAGCGCATTGATGGCGACCGCGTCGCCGACCGCCTCCTTGATTTCGGCCACCTGCTGCTCCACGAAAGCATTGCAGTCCATCTGTACCTCCAGCAGTGATCAGATCAGTGCAAGCGCCGGACGCCGCGCCCTGCGGCAGGGGGACACGTCCATGGGGGGCCTTCGGCGTTCGCCCGATTATAACAGCGGGAGCAAGCGAAACATTCCCGCAGGGGCCCCCGACGCCACGCCGCCCCGCGCAGGGGCACGGCCGTCATCTTTACAGCACGGGCAGGTACTGCTCGAGCTCGTAGCGGCTGACATGGGTTCGATACCTGTCCCACTCAATCTTCTTATTGGCGATGAACTTCTCAAAGATGTGCTCGCCGAGGGCCTGCCGCACCAGGTCGCTCCTCTCCGTTTCCGCGATCGCTTCGGCAAGGCTCCCAGGCAGAGATTCGATGCCCCTCTTCTGGCGCTCGGCCAGTGACATCGCGAAGATGTCCTCCTCGATAGGATCGGGCAGCTCCCTTTCCTTCTCGATGCCGTCCAGGCCCGCGGCCAGCATCGCGGCAAACGCCAGGTAGGGATTGCAGGCGGGATCGGGGCAACGGAACTCGGCGCGCGTGGCCTTCTCCTTGCCCGGCTTGTACATGGGCACCCGCACCAGCGCCGAGCGGTTCCTCCTGGCCCAGGAGACGTAGACGGGCGCCTCGTACCCGGGCACCAGTCGCTTGTAGGAGTTCACCCACTGGGCCACGACGGAGCACACGGCCCGCGCGTGCTCAAGCAGCCCGGCGATGTAATGCTTCGCCGTTGCAGAGAGATGATACGGATCCTGTGGATCGAAAAAGGCGTTCTTCTCGCCTCTGAACAGGGATTGGTGCGTGTGCATGCCGCTGCCGTTCTCTGCGAAGAGCGGCTTCGGCATGAACGTGGCGTAGACGCCGTGCTGCATGGCGATCTCTTTCACCGTTAGCCTGTACGTCATGGCGGCGTCCGCCATGGAGAGCGCATCCATGTAACGCAGGTCGATCTCGTGCTGGCTGGGGGCGACCTCGTGGTGGCTGTATTCGACGTGAATGCCCATCTCCTCCAGGGCCACCACGGTGTCGCGGCGCAGGTCGCTGGCCACGTCGCGGGGTGTCAAGTCGAAGTAGCCGCCCGCATCCAGCGTCTCCGTGCTGTCGCTGTTGCGGAAGTAGAAGTACTCCAGCTCCGGGCCGACGTTGAACGTGAAGCCCATGTCGGCCGCGCGTTTGAGGTTGCGCTTAAGCGCCCAGCGGGGGTCTCCGTCGTAAGGCGTGCCCTCCGGCGTGAGCACGTCGCAGAACATGCGCGCCACCGCCGCCCCGTCGCCCGGCCCCCATGGCAGAATGGCGAACGAATTCGGATCGGGCTTGGCCACCATGTCGCTCTCCTCGATGCGAGCGAACCCTTCGATCGAGGAGCCATCGAAGCCCATGCCCTCATCCAGCGCCCTTTCAAGCTCATTTACCGTGACAGCAAAGCTCTTCAGGAAACCAAGCACGTCGGTGAACCAGAGGCGGATGAACTTGACCTCCCTCTTTCGCACGGCTTCCAGCACGTAGTCCCTGTCTCTTACAGTCGGCACGTGGAACTCCCTTCGTGAGAGACGGCAGCAACCCGGCACGGGCAGCGCACCCATTATGCCGTCGTTCCAGGCTCTCGACAAGTCCCGGCGAGGCCGGCTCGCCCGAGTTCTGGGGCCGACGGGGCGGCACATGTGCGGGGCGTTAAGTGGCCGATTTGATGGGAGTTACATCACTTACTGCACACAGGAGAGCGCCTTCGGCCACGAGGCCCCCGTCCCTGAGTGTTCGAAAGAAGGAGCTTCAACGGCAAGAAGCACTCCCCGGCGGCTTCTATTTGGACAGCACTTCGCCCCGTTCGCAGAAGCCGGCGCACTGCGCTAACGGCGCTGGCCTTCGGCCTGCTGATCGGGCGCCGGCTGGGGCTGGCCGCTATCCCCCGTCGGATGGCAGGGCCGGTCAGCGTGCGCCACAAGATCAAGCGGGTCGGCCGCTTCGCCCATAACGCGGGTGTGCGGGCCTCTCATGCCACTGCTTGCCTTGTCGAACGGGTGCCTTCGCTGTGCCGCAGGGGGCCCGTGGTCTGGATCGACTCGTCCCTGTCGCCCCGGAGAACACGCCATTACACTGGGGACGAGTCAGCCCCTCTTCCCATTGACAGTTTGGCCCCGCGCGTCTAACCTATGCGACCCCTGTTTGGTGCCCCTACGTCCCGTATTCTGAGGGTGCATATGACGACACAGCAGAACCCGTTCGAGATCGCGCAGAGGCAGCTCGACGCCGCAGCCGAAAGGCTGGGGCTGGACGAGTCCCTCCACGAGTTCCTCAGGTGGCCCCTGCGGGAGCTGCACGTCACGCTGCCCGTCAGGATGGACGACGGCAGCACGCGGGTCTTCCACGGGTTCCGTGTGCAATACAACGACGCGCGCGGACCGTGCAAGGGCGGAATCCGCTTCCATCCCGACGAGACTATCGACACCGTCAGGGCACTGGCCGCCTGGATGACCTGGAAGACGGCCGTTATGGACATCCCCCTCGGTGGGGGCAAAGGAGGCGTTATCTGTGACCCGAAGGCCATGAGCGAAACCGAACTGGAAAGGCTCAGCAGGGCTTTCATCCGCCAGGTCGGCCGTACCCTGGGGGACGACCTGGACATTCCCGCGCCGGATGTCTACACCACTCCGCAGATCATGGCCTGGATGTTGGACGAGTACGAGGCGATGCACGGCGGCCATCACCGTCCGGGCGTGATCACCGGTAAGCCCGTCTCCGTTGGCGGATCGCTCGGACGTGCCGATGCCACCGCACGTGGCGGCTGCTACATCGTCCGCGAGGCCGCGGAGGCCCTCGACATAAAGACCGAAAGCGCGACCGCCGCCGTGCAGGGATTCGGGAACGCCGGCCAGTACGCCGTCCTGCTCGGCAGCGAACTGCTGGGGCTGAAGATCATCGCCGCCAGCGACAGCGAGGGCGGGGTCATCGACCAGAACGGTCTCGACCCCGAGGGTTTGGTCGAGCACAAGCTCCAGACCGGCACGGTCGAAGGCTTCGGCGGCGCCGAGCCGATCAGCAACGAGGACCTGCTCGAGCTGCCCGTCGACGTCCTCTTCGTCGCGGCGCTCGAGAACGTGATAACCGCGGAGAACGCGCCGCGCATCAAAGCCAGGATCTCCTGCGAGCTGGCCAACGGCCCTCAGACGCCCGAGGCGGACGAGATCCTCCACAAGAGCGGCATCTTCTTCATCCCGGACTTCCTGGCGAACGCAGGCGGCGTGACGGCGTCCTACTTCGAGATGGTCCAGAACATCAGCAACTACTACTGGACCGCTGAGCGCGCCAACGAGGAGCTGGACCGGAAGATGACGACTGCCTTCCACGAGGTCTACGAGTGCGCCCAGAGCGAGAACGTCCACATGCGCCTTGCCGCCTACATGGTGGCCGTCCAGAGGGTGGCCGAGGCCGTCCGGCTGAGGGGCTGGGTCTGAGCAAGACGGCCCGGCGTCTTCACGTCGGTTCCACGACCGGAGCGCCGGGGGCACCATGAGCACTGCGAGCGACGTCGTCCTGGGACTGGACATCGGCACTTCGACGCTCTGCGTCGTCGCGCTCGACGGCCGTGGCCGCCCGGTCGCGTCGGCATCGCTTCCCAACGACTCCGCCGCACCCGATCTGCCGGCCGGGCACCAGGAGCAGTCGCCGCACCGCATCCTGGACCTGTGCCTCGAAGTCCTGCGCCGGCTGACCGACCGCCTGGCCGGCGAAGCACGATCCGTGCGCGCGCTCGGGCTGACGGGACAGATGCACGGGGTCCTGCTTGCCGACGAAGCTCTGGACCCTCTCACCAATCTGATCACCTGGCAGGACGGACGCGCCGAGGAGGGCCTGCCGACCGCAGATCGGACCTTCCTCGAAGACCTGACCGAACGGGTGCCGGCCGGGGCATTCGCGGACACGGGCTCGCGCCCGGCCGCCGGCTACATGGTGGCGACCCTTTACTGGTTCGGCCGGGGACCGGGGCTGCCGGAAGGTGCACGCTGGGCCTTACTCGTGCACGACTGGGTGGCGGCGGCGCTGGCCGGCGCGCAGCCCTGCACCGATCCCACGGACGCCGCCAGCACCGGCCTCTACAACGTGAAGCGGGGCGGCTGGGACGAGCGCATCGCAGACGCCATCGGGATAGAGCCTGCCCTGCTGCCGTCCGTGCGCGAGGCGGGTGACCTCGTCGGCACTCTGTCGCCGGACATGGCGCAGGCCACCGGCCTGCCGAAGGGCCTCACCGTGCACGTGCCGCTCGGGGACAATCAGGCCAGCGTCCTGGCCAGCCTGCGTCGGCCCGACGACGAGTTGCTGGTCAACGTCGGCACGGGCGGCCAGGTCAGCGCCGTCACGGACCGCTTCTTCACCGCCGCCGACCTGGACGCCCGTCCGTTCCCGGGCGGACGTCTTCTGTCGGTCGGCGCCAGCCTATGTGGTGGGTCCGCCTTCACTTACCTGGCCGAGCACTATGCCGACCTCGTCCGCGCGGTCACCGGAGGCGACGTGCGGACGGCGGACGTGCTGGACGCGCTGGTGCAGCTCGCCGCCGCAACTCCGCCCGGCGCGGACGGCCTCGCCGTGGAGCCGCTCTTCGCCGGAAGGCGCTCGGCCCCCGCCAGCCGCGGGTCCATGACGGGCATGTCCGCCGAGAACAACACGCCGGGGCACTGGGCCCGCGCCTTCATCGAGGGCATAGCGGGCGAGCTGGCCGGCTACTACCGGCAGATGCTGGCGGCGGGACTTGCGCCCCGCGCGCACCTGGTCGGCTCCGGCAACGGGATGCGCCTCAACCCCGTCATGCGCGACGCCGCCGACCGGGCGTTCGGCATGCCCGTCGCCATTCCGAAGTGGCGGGAGGAAGCCGCTTGCGGCGCGGCGCTGGCCGCCATGGTCGGCGCAGGCGCGCTCGGCTCGTTCCAGGAAGCATCCGCACTCGTGCAGTACGGGGCCGATCCTTCCGCGCCCGCCGACTGACGCCCCTCCCCTGCCCTCACGCAGGGCTTGACGTGCGCCGCAGGTGCGGTATCATTGCGTCTGGTCAACGCCGGGTGGGTCCCGGCGCTTCACAGTTAATGCCCGTTATCGAGGAGGTGGGGCGATGTTGAAGACCAAGCAGTTGTCGGTGACGCTGGCCAACAAGCGCGGGCAGCTTGCGGCGTTGAGCGCGTGCCTGGCGGACGCCGGCGTCAACGTGCTGGCGCTGTCGGTGCTCGAGTGCACGGAGGTCGGCACGGTCAGGCTGGTGGTGGACAAGCCTGCGGAGGCGGCCAAGGCGCTGAAGAAGGCCGGCATGACGTTCACGCAGACGAACGTGCTGGTGGCGCAGATGCCGAACAAGGTGGGCGTGCTGGCGGACGTGTGCGCGAAGCTCGCCAAGAAGGGCGTGAGCATCAACTTCGCCTACGGCAGCACGGGCAAGGGCCGCGGGGCGACGCACATCGTCATCGGCTGCAACAAGATGCCCACGGCCCAGCAAGCCCTGCGGGGGTATTGAACGCCGGCATACAGATACCTGCTCAGCCGCGTCGTTGTGCCGCCGACGAGAATACTAGACCTGTGTTTGGCGCTGGCGTCTAGGCCGCACTAGGTGGGTTCGAAGGAAGGTCGGGCTTATCCAAGGGTGCGGGCCGACGTCGCGGCGCACGTTAGTCGGGCTCTCGCGCGGGATGCGATTACGATTCAAACGCGCAACATAAGCTGCTCAGGCCTATATGGCCGGGCGCCCGGATACATCGGGCCGTCGACGAGGCTGCATACTGCTATGATCCTGCCGATACGGGAGGCCGAAGGAATCCGCAACGAACTTCTGGAGTTCGACAGCATCGTCGTGCGCGTTGAGCCCGAGAACGAAGAGCCCGGGAGGAAAGCCTATCATATCGCGCTTTCTCTCGTTGGTCTGACGGTCAAAGCACGCGGACTTATCGACCGGTATGTCAGCGAGCGATCTGGAGAGGCGTGAGAAGCCGACCGACCGAAAGGGGGCAGTGAGGATGCTGACACGGCATGATGTGCTGTTAATGCTTGGCGAGCTCGCAGCAGCCTTTGCGCAGCTTGAGTACTGGGTCGGCGAACTCCTATGTTATCTCGTAGCCGGTGACAAAGTGCTGACAGGCCTTCTGGTCACACGCGCCTTCTCCCTGCGCCGCAAGCTGGACCTCATAAACGATCTGGCGCGCCTCCGGTACTGG
>CAZSET010000070.1:0-16470 GCA_964605915.1 uncultured candidatus Brocadiaceae bacterium
CGCATCTCAACCTGTCCATGGGTACTCTCCCTCGGCCGAGGTCCGCTTCAGCACTTGCCTTGGTTTCTCACCGCGTCCGCCGCTCGAAGCTGCCGATCCTCGGCGCTGAGCGGTGGGCGACGGGGCATTATACGAGGGCGGTAACGGCAGTGGCCAGTGGACGGTGGACAGCTGCCAGTAACGACGAACAACGAGCAACGAGCAACGAGCAACGCTTGCCCGCCGAACGGCGGGAGCAACGACGAGGACGAGGACGTCAGTAGGCGGCCCAGGCGACGACCTAGACGTGGGCGCCGGCCGTCGAGAGCTTCTTAACGCACTTGCGCTCGACGATGCCGGAGCTGATGACGTCGGAGATCAGCAGGATGCCGTCGCCCTTCTTGAGGGCTGCGTCCACGATAGGCTCGACGGTGCGCGTGTCGGGCCCTCTCGCCTCGGCCCGCATCACCTCTCGGTAGGGGACGCCCAGCTTGTCAGCAATGGCTTCTCCCAGGTGGCGGGCGGGGTACGTTCGCCCTCCTCCGGCGCCGCCGGGTGCGGGCACGGCAGCCACATAGTCCACCCAGTTCTCGTCTATCTTCTCGTCCAGGAGCCTGAGGATGTCGCCGACCATGCGGTTGGTAACCTTATCCTCCAGGTAGCTCTGCCAGAGCTTGACGTCCTGCTGGTCGGCCTGGCTCAGATCCTGCCAGCGGTGGACGGCAAAAGCGCCCAGCGTAACGCGCATGGCGTGATAGCAGGACTGCTCGGTGTCCGTTTCCATCCCGGCCAGTTTGCCGTGGGCCGAGGACTCTTTGGCGAGCGTCACGGCCTCGTGCAAAGAGGCCTGCTCGGGCAGGTAGGAGGCCACGCTGACGTTGGCCTTGACAGACTTGACGATGCCCTGTTCGCCCAGGTTCAGCCGGTACTCGGCCACGGCGGCGCCGATCATGTTGCCGAGTGATTCCGCCTCGGCCATGCTCGCCTCCGGCAGGATGACCAGGAACTCGTCGCCGCCCAGCCGGCCCAGAAGCGCATCCTTAGGTATGGTCTGGCGCAGCAAGTCGGCGATGTCCTGCAGGACGGCATCCCCGACCATCTGGCCGAACTCGTAGTTCACTTTGTTCAGGTTCACCAGGTCCACGTCGACCAGCCGAATGCGCATTCCCGGGCCGTGCGAGTCGACGCCAGCGCGCTCCAGTTGCGCCATCAGGGCCTGTCGGTTTGGAAGGCCAGTCAGCGAGTCTATCTGTCCGTGGTCCCGGGCGCTGGCGCTCAGGTACTGCCGCGTACGCCAGAAAGACAGCACCGCGTATGCGCTCACGACGACGGACCAGGCAAACAACGCCCACGCCAAGACCGCAAACCACAGCCCCCCGCCGCCCTTGCATGCCAGCACGTATGCCAAAGTCCACAGCAAGACGTTCAACAACAGCGCGCAGAGGGCGGTTCTCAGAGACGCAGACCAGATGGCCTTCGTCGTTTCCTCCGGCCCGTCGCCCCTATCGGCCTGACGCGATCTCATGCAGAGCGCCTCCGCTCAAGAGGCCCCGTCGCCCTGAGGGGAAACGGAGTAATCTGGTACCGGACACACGCCAACCGTCCCTGGACTTCACGGGCCAAGGCATGCTCCAGGATAACGCCAAAAGGCGGCCGGACGCAAGCCCTGCGGACGTCCGAACGCCCCTTGCCGGGCGTCCGACTGCTACGGATGGCCCTCTCAGGAGCTCTCGACGGCTTTACTCCCACCGTCCGAGGCCCACGTTCAGGCATCCGCGCACGTCATGGTAAGCGCCGTGCCAAATCCCCGATTTGTCCTGGCGAAGCGGGACGCCCTCCTCGCTCAGGCGGCTGTACCAGCCGCCGTACACCGGATCCGACTGGCACTCCAGGATCCAGATGATCTGTTTGCGCAGCGCCTCCAGGTAGCGGGCCTCGCCAGTGGTGCGGTAGGCCCAGTCCAGGGCCACCGCGTTTTCGGCCTGCGTCCACCATTCGATCGCGCGATTCGTTGCGGCTCCGGCCCACGGCCCTTCGTAGCACATGGCGCCAGCGCCATCGTGCTCGACCCAGCCGTACTGGAGCGCGTGATCTATCAGGATCAGCCCGATCTGGCGGTAGTGCTCCTCCGGAAGGCCCAGGACGCGGGCGGCCCGCTGCATCAGCCATGCGAACTCCACGTTGTGACCGTACGAAGTGATCTTGTTCCGCTCCCCGAAGTAGCCGTCCCGCGCGGGCGACCAGTCGTAGTAGAACCCGTCTATGCAGCACCGGTGCTCGGGCATGTAGCACTTCTCGACCAGGATGTCCAGCATCTCCCGGAGCCGCTTCCCGTGCGTGGGGTCCTGCGTCTCCACGTAGAGCTCCGTGAACGCCTCCAGCAGGTGCAGGTGTGTGTTCATGGTCTTGACGTGGCCGTTGTTCTCGGGGTCCGGCTGCCAGTCGCGGGTCAGGAAGTCCCTGTAGCCCGGATGGTCGGGGTCCTTGGCGCGGCGCTCCAGCACGTCGAAGGTCGTCCTGGCCAGCTCCAGCGCGGCCGGATCGCCGAAGGCGCGGTAGTACTCGACCAGGGCGTAGATCACGAAGGCGTGCCCGTAGGTCCGCTTGCTCGCGTTTTCCAGGGCGCCCTCGCGGCTCACCTGCCAGAACCACCCCTCGTGCTCATCGTCCCAGAAGTGCGTGCGGAAGAACTCGAGCCCCTGCTCGGCCGCCTCGCGAATGCGCGGGTCGCGGTAGCCGTTCTTCCACAGCCGGGAGAACATCCAGATCTGGCCGGTCTGCGTGACGATCATCTTCTCCCCGCTGCGGACGGACCCGTCGCGATTCAGCACGGTCAGGTAGCCGCCGTGCTGGCGGTCGACGCAGTTGTCCAGCCAGTACGGGACGAGGTTCTCGCTCAGGTGGGCGAGCATCCTCGCCTTCAGATCCACGTGTGAATCCTCCAAGGGCGGATAGGGCACCGGCCCGCGCGTTGAGGCGCAGCTTGCAAGCGCCAGGAACGAACACGTGAGCAGGCACGCCATGCGCCGAGATAGATGCCTCATCGCCCTTCCTCCCGTAGTTGTGCGTTACGTACGCCGCCTCCGGGGCGCCGGATCATGATACGGCCCGGCCCCCGGGTTGTCCACGCCGGCCTTGACACCGGCAGGCGTGCGGCTGATACTCAGGCGCGGCTTGATGCGCGCGCAGGATGGCGCGAGCGCGCTTCGCGGAGCGCCGCCGCAGAGGATCGAGAAAAACGTCCAGAAGGGGAAGAAGCGATGTCCGGAAGCCTGCTCGCTGCAATCCTGACGTTGATGGCTGGCGCGGTGCCCGCTGCGGATAGTGTGCAGTCCCTGAACGGCGTCTGGGAGATGCAGCGCACGACAGCGGCAGAAAGTCCGCAACTCGGCACTGACTGGGAAGCGGTCACCGTCCCGTCTCACGTTCCCCAGGCGGCGCCAGCGTATGCGTGGTATCGGCGCGCGTTCGAGCTGCCGGCGTCGGCTCGCGGGCGACACGTCTTCGTGTCGTTCGGCGGGGCGAAGTTTGCCTGCGACGTCTACGTCAACGGGCGCCGCGTCGGCGCGCACTACGGCGGATGGGAGCCGTTTGAACTGGAAGTGACGGACGCCTGCCGCGCGGATGGGCTGAACGAGTTGCTCGTACGCGTGCAGGACGTTCGCGCCCTGATCGACGGCGAGGTCGAGTACGGGCCGGGCCGGGACCTGATCGAGTCCATCGAGGGACGGGTGATGGCGCCGGTCGGCTCGCAAACGACCCTGTTCGGCATCTGGCAGGACGTGGACCTGGTGATCCGCAACGACGTGTTCATCGAGGACGTGACCATCGTCACGTCCGTGCGTCAGAAGCGAATCGAGGCGAATTACGTCCTGAGGAACCTGGGCCGGCAGCCGAGCCGGGTGACGCTGCGCGCCGAGGTCACGGACGAGGGCCGCACGGCGCTGGAGCTGGGCTCGGAGGCCGTCACGATCCAGCCCGGGGCGACGGCCGAGTGCACACTGGCCAGCCCCTGGCCTACGCCGAAGCTCTGGATGCCCGACTCGCCGCACCTCTATCACCTGGAGAGCGGGCTCGTTGCCGACGGCGAGGCGATGGACGCCGCGAGCACGCGGTTCGGCTTCCGCGAGTTCTGGACGGACGGCATCTACTTCGTGCTCAACGGCGTGCGGATGAAGTTCCTGGCCACGGCCGGACATCCGCCCCGCGGCGGCCTGTTGACCGACGAAGAGATCCGGCAGAAGTACGCCGCCATCCGCAGCGCCAACTGCATGGCGATGCGCCTGCACGCGAACGTCTGGCCCGAGAACTGGTACGACGTGGCCGACGAGGTCGGCCTGCCCATCATCGAGGAGTCGGCGATCTGGTGCTTCGCCCGCAACTACGCGCTGGAGCGCGAGGAGTTCTGGAAGAACGCCCGCGAGCACTGGCACGGCATCATCCGCCGCGACAAGAACCATCCGGCCGTCGTCATGTACAGCATCGAGAACGAGATACTGCACGTCGGCGGCGACCGCGTGCCGGGGACCGAGGTGAAGCTGGGCGAGCTGGGCAGGTTCGTCAAGTCCCTGGACCCCACGCGGCCCATCATGTACGACGGCGACGAAGACCCCGACGGCGCGGCGGACGTGGTCAACCTGCACTACCCGCACGAGTTCCCCGAGCAGACGCTATATCCGAACACGTGCTACTGGATCAACGAGAGGACGAGCGTGTCCGGCTGGCCGCGCCGCGAGTGGGAGTGGGACCGCCGCAAGCCGCTCTACATCGGCGAGTTCCTCTGGATGCCGGCCCGCTCGGCCCACGGGTTGACGACCTTCCTGGGCGACGAGGCGTACCGGAGCCTGTGGCAGGGCCTGCGCGAGTGCAAGGCACGGGCCTGGCAGATGCAGATCGAGGCATACCGCTCGGCGGAGGTCTCGGGCACGTGCCCGTGGACGCTGTGGGAGAGCGGCGCGTTCCCCAACGAGCAGTACCTGGCCGTCCGTCAGGCTTACGAGCCCAACGCCGCCTTCGTGAAGGAGTACGGGCGCCGGTTCTACGGCGGCGAGCGGATCGAGCGCACCGTCTTCCTCTACAACGACACGTTGGGGGCGGCGGACCTGACGCTCATCTGGCGGCTCGGCGGCGAAGTGCAGGGGCAGCGCGAGTTCTCCCTCGGGCCGGCCGAGCGCGTCGAGACGCCCATCGAGCTCACGCCCCCCGCCGTGAGTGCGCCGACCGACGTGGAGTTCGAGCTGATCGTCAAGAGCGGCACTCGCACGGTATACCGGTCCGCAGCCGACGTCGCGGTCTATCCGCGTTCGCCTAACGGGCTCGCCGTCCCTGCCGGCACGAAGCTGGCCGTGTACGGAATGCCCCGGAACCTGCTGGACGTGCTGAGGGCGGGAGGCGTCGAGCCGGTTCGGCTTGGGGATCTGGGGGACGCCGGCGGCTCCGGGGCGCGCGTTCTCATCATCGGTCCGCACGCGTTGGACGGCCTGGGCGGAGAGGATGAGATGCCCGTCGTCGGAGGCGGCGCGCACGCGGCGCTGGCCGACTTCGTGACCGGTGGCGGCACGCTGCTCGTGCTCGAGCAGGATCGCTACCCGGCCGACATGCTGCCGGCGCACTTGCAGGAGCGGGCGGCCACGATCGCGTTCCCGCGCTCCCGCGCGGGAGGCGTCACGGACGGCCTGCCCGACGACGCGTTCAAGTTCTGGCGGGACGACAACTTCGTGGCCCGACGCCTGATCGTGAAGCCGCGCGAGGGCGCCTTCCGCGCCTTCGCAGATGCGGGCGGGCCGCAGGGCCTCGAAGCCGCGCTCCTGCTCGAAGTGCTGCACGGCAAGGGACGCTGTATCCTCTCGCAGCTTCTCATCGGCGAGAAGCTCGGCCGCGAGCCGATGGCACGGCTCATGTTCGAACGGCTGGTTAGCCACGCCTGCGGGCGGCAGCCGCCACAGCGCCGGCTTGCCCTCGTGCGCGGGCAGAGGGCGCTCGACGATGACCTGAAGGCTGTCGGTGCCGAGTTCGACGACCTGACCGGCGCGCTCTCGACGGCCGACCTTGCGCCCTACCCCGTGCTCATGCTGGACGGCACGTCGGAGGAGGTCGTGGCGGCTCGCGGGCGCCTGCAGCAGTTCGTCCGGGGCGGCGGCACGGCGCTGCTCCACGGGGTGGACGAAAGGGCGATGGCCGCCCTGCGCGATGTGATCCCCGGCGAGTTGACCGTCCGGCCGACCACGCAGGTACCGGTCCTCATCGCCGAGCGGGGCGATCCGCTCATGGACGGCATGCTGAACGAGGACCTCTACTGGATCTTCGACTGGGGCGGCGACTGGCGCAGGCAGCACCCTCTCTTTGCCGGCGTGCTGCACGGCGAGGTGACGCGCCGCCCGCCGCCGTTGGCGCAGTGCTCGGTCATCGAGGCCGAGACCATGCGCCCGACCGATTCGGCGCAGCAGATGCGGATGGACGAAGGCCGCCTCTACATGTGGACCAACGCCGTGGCTGAGGGCGAGATCGTGCTGCCGCGCACGGGCGAGTATGTCTTCGGCCTGGTCGGCAGCGGCACGTCCGTCAGCGGCGTCTTCCCCAACGTGGCCGTCTCCGTAGACGGCGAAGTTGTCGGCAACATTAGCGTGTCCGGACCCGAGTCGGGCTCCTTCTCCATCCGCGCGCGGGCAGAGGGCGGGCGCCACCGCCTCCGCCTCGCCTTCACCAACGACGCGTACGATCCGGACAAGGGCGAGGACCGCAACCTGACGCTGGACAAGTTCTTCTTCGCCGAGAGCCAGCCGGGGCCGGAGGTGGACCTGCTGAGGCCGGCGGGGCTGGTCAGGATCGCGGACGGGGACGGCTTCTGGCTCATCGACCAGGTCGCGTGGGACGGGCGCGTGCGCTCGTTGGACCACGCCGCCCGCTATCTGAGCGGGCTGCTGATGAACCTGGGCGTCTCATTCACCGGCGCCCGGCGGGGCACGGTCATCTCGGGCGCGCGGCTGGCGCCGGTCGGCGAGTTGGACAACTTCCGCCGGGAGGGCAGCGTGGCCTACATGGGCTCCAGCGGCACCATCGAGGTCGGCGTGCGATTCACGCAAGGCGGGCGCCACGTTGTCGAGGTGATCGCGCGGGGCACGCCGGCCAGCGGCGAGTACCCGGAGGTGCGCCTGCTTGTTGACGGCGAGGCCGTCGGCGCCCGGCAGCTCCAGGGTGAAGGCTGGGAGGCGCTGCCGTTCGAGGCGACCGTCCGGCCCGGCGTGCACACGCTGGGGCTCCAGTTCACCAACGACGCATGGGAGCCCGAGAGGGGCGAGGACCGGAACCTCTGGATCCGGCGCCTCACCATCGGCGGCGGGACTCAGTGAAGACGGGTTCACGAGTGCCGGACGGCCGGAGCGACGGTCGACGATTAGCGATTAACGGACAACGAATAACGGGGAGCAAGGGCAGGAGCACGAGTAGGAGTAGGAGTAAGAGCAGGAAGGGCGAAAGGGGCGGCGGTCAAGCGGGGATGGGGAATTGGCCGCAGAGGTCGAAGACCCGAGGCCTGATGGACTCGGCTGTGGCTGCGGGGTCGTCCGCCTGCAAGATCTGCGCGATCCACCCGGCGATGGCGCGCGACTCGTCTTCGCCCATGCCGCGCGTGGTGACGGCCGGGGTGCCGATCCGGATGCCGCTCGCCTCGGCCGGCTTGCGCCGGTCGTTGGGAATCGCGTTCTTGTTGACCGTGATGTCGGCGAGGGCCAGCAGCTCCAGTCCGCGCCTGCCGGTGATGCCCGTCCGGGTCAGGTCGATCAGGAACATGTGCGTGTCCGTGCCGCCGCTGACCACGGGCATATCCAGGCGCATGAACTCGTCCGCCATGGCCCGCGCGTTGGCCACGGTCTGCTCCTGATAACGGCGGAACTCGGGCGTCATGGCCAGCTTGAAGGCCACGGCCTTCGCGGCGATGACGTGCATCATCGGCCCGCCCTGGATGCCGGGCATGACGGCGGCGTCGATAAGGTCGGCGTACTCCTTGCGGCACAGGATGAAGGCGCCGCGCGGGCCGCGCAGCGTCTTGTGCGTGGTGGAGGTGACGAAATCGGCGTGGGGGACGGGGCTGGGGTGCACGCCGGCCGCCACGAGCCCGGATATGTGGGCGATGTCGGCCAGCAGGTAGGCGTCGACTTCGTCGGCGATGTCGCGGAACGCCTCGAAGTCGATCGTGCGGCTGTAGGCGCTGGCGCCGGCCACGATGAGGTTCGGGTTATGCTGGCGGGCGAGCTTGCGCACCTCGTCGTAGTCAATCAGGCCGCTGGCGGCCTCGACGCCGTAGCTGACCACCTCGTAGAGCTGGCCGCTGAAGTTGCGGCTATGGCCGTGCGTCAGGTGGCCCCCGTGGGCCAGGGACATGCCCAGGACGCTGGCGCGAGGGCTGAGCATGGCCATGTAGACGGCCATGTTCGCCTGGGAGCCGGCGTGCGGCTGCACGTTGGCATGCTCGGCGCCGAAGAGCTCCCTGGCACGGTCGATGGCGAGCGATTCGACCGCGTCGACGCACTCGCACCCGCCGTACCAGCGATTGGCGGGATAGCCCTCGGCATACTTATCCGTCAGGACAGAGCCGGTTACTTCCAGGACGGCGCGGCTGCAATGGTTCTCCGAAGCGATCAGATCCAGGTGCTCCCGCTGCCGCTTCTCCTCTGCCTGGATGGCATCTGCTATCTCAGGATCCACTGAACGAAGGCTGGCGGGCCGTTGTTCTGGCTGACACATGGTCTGCCTTGCGGCTCCTGACTCACGGGGCGAGGCAGCGCAGGCCGACAGCTTATCCGGTGCCCGCGCGTGCACAAAACACGGCGGCCATACTAGCGCACAACGGGTAGTGCGACAAGGGACTTCGTGCAGGAGCGGCGGGCCAACTCGGAAGTTCCCACAGGCAGGCGGCCGGCCGCGGACCTGGGAGTTTCGGGGATGACTACCCGGATTCTTCCGCGCCCATGGCTTCCAGGGCCAGCAGCTTCTGCCACTTCCGGTCTATGTCCTGCTGGATTTCTTCGATGAGGTACTCGTTCTTGGGGGAGAATAGGTGCCGGAAGCGGCCCTGGCTCTTGAGCCATTCTTGCATGGGCTTCTTCTCGCGCGGCTTATAGTTGATGGTCAGCTTGCCGTCCTCGATCTCATAGAGCGGCCAGACGCAGGTGTCGACGGCCAGCTTGGCGATCTGCATCGTCTGGTCCGGGGCGTAGCGCCAGCCCCGGGGGCACGGGCTCAGGACATTGATGAAACAGGGCCCGTCGATGCCGACGGCTTTCTGCACCTTGTTCATGAGGTCGCGGGCACGATGCGGGGACGCCTGCGCCACGTAGGGGATGCCGTGCGCGGCCACGATGGCCGTCAAGTCCTTCTTGATCTGGCGCTTGCCCGGCTCGACGGTTCCGGCCGGCGCCGTGGTGGTGAAGGCGCCCTTCGGCGTGGCCCCGGAGCGCTGGATGCCCGTGTTCATGTAGGCTTCATTGTCGTAGCAGACATAGGTGAAGTTATGCCCGCGCTCCAGCGCGCCCGAGAGGGACTGAAGGCCGATGTCGTAGGTGCCGCCGTCGCCGCCGAACGCGATGAAGGCGATTTTCTTGTCCAGCTTCCCCTGTTTCTTCAGGGAGCGATAGGCGGCCTCGACGCCGCTGATGGTTGCAGCGGAGTTCTCGAAGGCGTTGTGGATCAGGGGGATGCGCCAGGCGGAGTTCGGATAGATGGTGGTGCCCACTTCCATGCATCCGGTGGCAATGCTAGCCACAACGTAGGTGTCGTCCTGCTGAGCAGCCAGCAGTATCTGCCGGATGGCCACGGGCCCGGCGCAGCCTGGACAGGCCGCGTGCCCGCCGCTGAGCAGGTCGGGCATGTCGCTGAGCTTCTTGAGATTCGTCGTTGCCATCTGTCGCCTCGTCTACTGGGAGTTGGTCGGGCCGGTTGCTATTCGCGCAGGCCGACGTACCTCACGGCGGGCTCGAAGTCGCCGCTTTCCTTGGCTTCGGCCAGGGCGCGGAAGACGTCCTTGGCATTGTCCAGGCTCAGGTCCCGTCCGCCGAGACCGTAGATGAAGTTCATCATCGGCGCGTCGTCGCCGTAGCGGGCGGAGCGTATCTCGTGGAACAGGGGGCCGCCCAGGCCGAAGGAGATGGCGCGGTCCATGATGCCGGCCACGGCCGCACCCTGGAGGGCCTGGCGGATCTGCTCGCCCGGGAAGGGGCGGAAGCACCGAATCTTCAGCACGCCGCACTTCAGCCCTTCCTGGTCGCGCAGGTCGTCGGCGGCCTGCTTGGCGGTGCCCATTGTCGAGCCGAGGCCGACCACGATCACGTCCGCATCCTCGCAGCGGTACGGGTCGAGCAGGCCGTAAGTGCGGCCCGTCAGCTCGCCGTATTCCCGCCCGATCTGCTCGACGACGGCGGGCGCGTTCTCCATCGCGTCGGCCTGCTGCTTCTTGAACTCGAAGTAGTAGTTCTGCAGGGCGAACATGCCGAAGGTCTGGGGGTCTTCCACGTTCAGCAGCTTGTCGCTGCGCTCGAACTCGCCGATGAAGTTGCGCACCGTTTCATCGTCATTGACTTCCAGCCCTTCCAGAGTGTGACTCAGAATGAACCCGTCCAGGCACACCATCACGGGCAGCATCACGTCGGGGTGTTCGGCGATGCGCACCGCCTGGATGGCGTTGTCGTAGGCCTCCTGGCAGTTCTCGGAGTAGATCTGGAGCCAGCTCGTGTCGCGCGCGCCCATCGTGTCGCTGTGGTCGCAGTGGATGTTGATGGGGGCGCTGAGGGCGCGATTGACCACGGGCATCACGATGGGGCACCGGCAACTGGCAGCGATGTAGAGGATCTCCCACATCAAGGCCAGCCCGTTGGCGCTGGTGGCGGTGCAGGCTCTGGCGCCGGCCAGCGATGCGCCCACCACGGCGCTCATGGCGCTGTGTTCGCTTTCGACGGGCACGAACTCAGTCACCACCTCCCCGTCGGCCACATAGGCGGCGAACTTGTGCATGAGTTCCGTCTGGGGGGTGATGGGATAGGCGGCGACAACGTCGGGGTTTATCTGCTTTAGGGCGTAAGCCGCTGAGTCGTTGCCCGTCAGTGCCATTTTTTCCGCCATGGCTTTTTATCCTTTCTTCTCAGCCTCGGACATCTCGCTTTCCAGCTTCATCTCGATTGCGTCGACGGGGCATTCGGTAGCGCAGATGCCGCAGCCCTTGCAGTACTGCAGGTTTGTGCCGAGTTTTTTGCCGTCCTTGACTTCGATCGCGCTGTCCGGGCAGACGATCCAGCAGATCATGCAGTGGGTGCACTTGTCCAAATCGGTCACCGGGCAGTAAGTGCGCCAGGATCCGGTGTAAAGCTTGCTCATCGTGCCGGCTTCGCCGATGGCGCCCGGCTTCATCTCGTCTTTCTTGAGTAGCTCAGCCATCTTCGCTCTTCACCTCTTCGAAGGCCCGCTCGACGGCGCGGATGTTGCCCTGGAGCATCCCCTCGCTGAGCTTGCCGCCCAGTTTCTTCTTGATGCTCTTCTCGATCTCCTTGACGTCCACCACGCCCGTGACGGCCAGAAGGGCGCCGATCATGACCGTGTTCGGGATGGGGCGGCCGATCTCCTCCAGGGCGATCTTGGTGGCCTCGATCGTGTAGATCTTGCGCCCCTTGAGGCCGAGCGCCTTCCGGACTTCCGCAGGAGAGTCCGTCGTGTTGACCATCAGGATGCCGTCCTCGCTCAGGCCGCTGTCGACGTTCTGCGTCTCCAGCAGCGAGTCGTCCAACACGACGACGATGTCCGGATAGTAGATCGCGTCGTGGACCCTGATGAGGGCGTCGTCGATGCGAGTGTAGGCCCTGATCGGGGCGCCCTCGCGTTCGGCGCCGTACTCGGGCGCTGCCTGGGCGTGCTTGCCGGCTCCAACCGCCACTTCGGCGACCATGGCGGCGGCCGTCTTGGCGCCCTGGCCGCCCCGGCCGTGCCAGCGTATTTCCAGAAGTTCCTGGCTCATCTTCAGTTCCCCGGAAGGACGTGACGGGACATCCAGATATTTGAAATGCCGTGCGCGTGGGTCGGGAAAACGCCATTCTTTCACATCCCCCCTGGCCTGTCAAGTGAGCCTGTAATGCTGTCGGTGACAGCCTGGCGGCTGCAGGCCGCAGCCTGCTCCGCTTTCTCTTGAGAAGGCCGGTCTTTACGTTATACTCTCGGACACGGACTTCCGGTGCGCCACTGGAGAGAGGTCATGGAAAGGAAGTTCCCCGTTGTGAGCGAGAAGCTGTCCCGGTTCTTCCACGGGGGCGACTACAATCCCGATCAATGGCCCCCCGACGTGTGGGACGAAGACATGCACCTGATGAAGGCGGCCAACGTGAACGTCGCCACCGTGGGCGTGTTCAGTTGGGCGTCCCTGCAGCCGGCGCCGGATCGGTTCGAGTTCGGCTGGCTGGACACCATCATGGACAAGCTGGCCGAAAACGACATCTACGCCGTGCTGGCCACTCCGTCCGCCGCCCATCCGGCCTGGCTTTCGCGTGAGCATCCCGAAGTCCTGCGTACGGACGCTTCCGGCCGCCGTCGCCGGCACGGCAATCGTGTGAACTTCTGCCCGAACTCGTCCGCCTATCGCGAGGCATGCGCCCGCATGGCCCGCGAGCTGGCCGAGCGCTACAAGGAGCATCCCGCCCTGGTGCTCTGGCACGTCTCGAACGAATACTCGGGCTGGTGCTACTGCGAGGAATGCGCCATCGCGTTCCGCAACTGGCTCCAGCAGAAATACGGGACGCTTGAGGAACTGAACGCGCGTTGGTGGACGCCGTTCTGGAGCCACACCTACACCGGCTGGGCGCAGGTGGAGCCGCCGTACGAGCACGGCGAGCAGGCCATCCCCGCCCTCAAAGTGGACTTCGCGCGGTTCGCGAACGAATCGCTGCTCGCCTGCTTCCTGAACGAAGCCGAAGTGCTCAGGGAAGTGACCCCCGACGTCCCCATCACCACGAACATGATGTCGACCTGCTATACGACGGACTACCACAAGTGGGCGCCGCACGTGGACGTGGTCTCGTGGGACTGCTACCCAACCGTGGGCGGGGACATCGCCTGGACGGGCTTCTGCCATGACCTGATGCGCGACCTGAAGCCGGGCCGGCCCTTCCTGCTGATGGAGCAGACCCCCAGCAGCCAGAACTGGCAGGCCGTCAACGCGCTCAAGCGCCCCGGCCAGATGCGCCTTTGGAGCTACATGGCCGTGGCGCACGGGGCGGACTCGGTGATGTACTTCCAGTGGCGGCGCGGGCGCGGTGGCTGCGAGAAGCTGCACGGCGCCGTCGTCGAGCATGCCGGCCACCAGGACACCCGCGTCTTCCGCGAGGTGTCCGTGCTGGGCGAGGAGCTGAACCGCCTGGAAGACCACGTCCTCGGCGCAGGGGTAGAGTCGCGCATCGCCCTCATCTTCGACTGGGAGAACTGGTGGACGCTGCGCAACACCTCCGGGCCGATCCAGGACAAGAAGTACGCCGAGACCGTCTTCAAGCACTACCGCGCCCTCTGGCAGCGCAACATCCCCGTCGCCGTCGTCGGCACGGAGGTGGACCCGTGGGACTACGATGTCGTCATCGCCCCCATGCTCTACATGGTGAGGAAGAGCTGGGCGGAGCGCGTCGAGAAGTTCGTCGACCAGGGCGGGCGGTTCGTTACCACTTACCTGAGCGGCTGGGTCGACGAGACGGACCTGGCCTACCTGGGCGGCTATCCGGGGCCCCTGCGGCAGGTGACGGGAGTCTGGGTCGAGGAGATAGACGCGCTCTTCGAGGACCGGCAGAACCGGGTCATCATGAAGCAGTCCTTCGGCCCGTGCCGGGGCGAGTATCGCTGCGAGCGCCTCTGCGACCTGATGCACGCGGAGAGCGCCACGGTCCTGGCCACGTACGGCGAGGAATTCTACGCCGGATGGCCGGCGGTGACGGAGAATGCGTTCGGCCAGGGGAGCGCCTACTACATCGGCACCGACCCTGAGGTCGAGTTCCTGGTGCACTTCTACCGCACGATCTGCGCCGACTGCGGCGTCTTCCCCATGGTGGAAACGCCGGACGGCGTGGAAGTGCGGCGACGCTCGCAGGTCGACCGCAACTTCCTGTTCCTGCTCAATCACAACGACGATGTCTGCGCCGTCCAGCTTCCCGAAGGCAGCTACCGCGACATGCTGACCGGCGCCGACGTGAGCGAGCGCATCTCCCTGTGGGAGTACGACGTTCGCATCCTTGAGGAGCTCTGACGGCGCGTTGCGGATGGACGGCCCTCGGGGCCGGCTTTCCGGCAATCTCTTCGTAGGAAAGGCCAGCGAATGGCAACCGTGCTGATAACGGGCGGGTCCGGCTTCATCGGGTCTCACCTGGCCGAGCGGCTGATCGCCGACGGCCTAGAGGTGCACGTGCTGGACAACCTGTCCACCGGGCGGATCTCCAACCTGGACCCGTTGCGCGATTCGGCCGATCTGCACGTCCACCTGCACGATCTGGACGACGAGCCGCTGCTGATGGAGCTGGTCGACCGCGCGGACGTCGTCTTCCACCTCGCCGCCGCCGTCGGCGTCAAGCTCATCGTCGAAGAGCCGGTCAGGACCATCGAGACGAACATACACGGCACGGAGCTGGTCCTGAAGCTCTGCGCCAAGAAGGGCAGGAAGGTCGTCCTGGCTTCCACCAGCGAGGTTTACGGCAAGGGCGAGGAGAGGCCCTGGACCGAGGAGGAGGACCTGGTGTTCGGCTCCACCACGCGGTCGCGCTGGTGCTACGGCTGCTCGAAGGCGATCGACGAGTTCCTGGGCCTGGCCTACTGGAAGGCGCGCAGCCTGCCGGTCGTCATCGTCCGTTTCTTCAACATCGTCGGTCCCCGCCAGGTCGGCCACTACGGCATGGTCGTGCCGCGCTTCGTCCAGCAGGCGCTCGATGGCGGCCCGATCACCGTCTACGACGACGGCCGGCAGGTGCGGTGCTTCCTTCACGTGAGCGACGCCGTGGACGCACTGTGCGCGCTGGTGCAGTCCGAGCAGGCCGTCGGGCAGGTCTTCAACGTGGGCAGTGACCGGCCCATCACCATGAACGAGCTGGCAGAGAAGGTCCGTGAGCTGGTCAATCCGGACGCAGAGATCGTGCACATCCCCTACGCCGAGGCCTACGGGGAGGGCTTCGAGGACGTGCGATACCGCGTGCCCGACGTCACGAAGCTGAGGGGGGCGATCGGGTTCCAGCCCAGGCACGACCTGGAACGGATACTCGCCGACGTCCGCGATGATCTGGCGTCTGCCTGAGTGCGCCGTTTCGCATGCCGTAGCGCCGCCCCGCTGTGCGGCGGGTAGACCCATGATCAGAACCTGCCGGCAAAGATGCCGGCGCTACGGGCAGGAGCCCGGTCGTGCCGGCTGGAAGCTCGGGCGTGCCGGCGCTACATGGGCTGTACCGTCAGTGGCCCAAGCAAGACCTGAGCAGAGCATGCTGCAATGGATGGCGACGCCACAATCCGCAGCCGGGGTCGACTTCCGCACATCGAGCGCGACCGGGCAGTCTACTTCGTTACGTTCCGCTTGAGCGGAAGTCTGCCGGCGTCCACGCTCTCGCGACTTGGACAGGAAGCTGAGGAGACGAAGGTGACGCTGCGAAACAATCTCACGGGCCGGGGCGGCGCGGTGACGTGGCTCACCCGCGAGCGCCGCAGGCGGATCGAGCAGGCCCTCGACGCCGGAATCGACTCCTGCTGGCTTCGTCACCCGGAGGCAGCGCAAGTCCTGGCCCAGGCACTTAAACAGTTTGCCGGGCGTCGCTATGTTCTCGGGCCTTGGTGTGTTATGCCGAACCATGTCCATGTGCTTGTATCCCCTTTGCAGGGGCATTTCTTGGCGACGATACTTCATTCCTGGAAGTCCTTTACTGCCCAGCGGGCTAATCGCGTCCTGGGCCGGAAGGGCCCCTTCTGGCAGCGTGAGTACTACGACCACGTTGTCAGGAATGCTCGAGAACTTGAGCGTTGTGCTGAGTATATTCTCTCGAATCCCGAACGGGCAGGACTGGCAGACTGGCCCTGGGTGGGGCCTGGCGATCTTGGGGGGCTTGTCCGTGAAGGGTAGCGCATGGCGTGGTACCGCCCCGCCGTGCGGCGGGTAGACATCCCTGGCGCCGTGATCAGAACCTGCCGGCAAAGATGCCGGCGCTACGGGAAGGAGCCCGGTCATGCCGGCTGGAAGCTTGTGCGCCTCGGGCGTGCCGGCGCCACGGGTGTTGTGGCGCCGTTTCGCATGCTGTAGCGCCGCCATCCTTGGCGGCAATGTAGCGCCGTTTCGCATGCTGTAGCGGCGCCCCACCGTGCGGCGGCTAGACATCCCTGGCGCCATGATCAGAACCTGCCGGCAAAGATGCCGGCGCTACGGGAAGGAGCCCGCTCATGCCGGCTGGAAGCTTGTGTGCCTGAGGCGTGCCAGCGCTACGGGAAGGAGCCCGCTCATGCCGGCTG
>CAZSET010000071.1:0-3958 GCA_964605915.1 uncultured candidatus Brocadiaceae bacterium
TCGTGGAGTACTACGGGGCCAATAAGGGAGAGTTTCTGAAGGAGACCCCGGCGCCGGAGGACGAGGACGGCGCGGGGGAGGCGAGCGAAGCGGAGGAAGGAACCGCTGAGCCCGAGTACAGCGACTTGAGCGAAGTGCGCGCGGAGATCCGAAGCAAGCTGGCCCGGCAGAAGGCCCGTGACAAGGCGATCGAGCTGGTCGGGACCGTTCAGCGAGAGCTCGGGTCCATGGCCGATCAGTTCCCCAATGAGCCCCAGCCCTTGCAGCAGATGGCCCGGCGCTATGCGCTGGAGTACCAGTTGGCCCGAACGCCGAGCGGCGGCGAGCTGCTGACCCGCCAGGAGCTGGTAACGCTCGTGCCTGAGGGAACGCAGATGGCCGAGTTCGCCTTCGCCGAGGATCTGAGCACCTATTACCCGAGGACCATTCTGTCCGGCGAACAGCCCGTCATATACCAGGTGCTCGAACGCCGCGATCCCGAACCGTTACCTCTTGAAGAAGTGCGCGGCACTGTCCGGCAGGACTACGCGCAGCGCGAGGCCCTGAAGAAGGCTGCCGTTCTCGGCCAGAAGCTGAAGGAACTCGCCGTCGAGGTCGGATTCGAGCAAGCGGTCGAGACAATGAACCAGCGCCTGAGCGACCTGCTCGGCAGCCAGGCCCCGTCGGCGGATGACGAGGCCGCGGCGTGGCCGTTGACTGTGGAAAGGAGCGAGCTGTTCAGCCGGGACTCCCGCTACGCGGGCGGGATCGATGAGTTTGTGCCGAACGTGATGAAAGCGGCCTTTGAGCTCGGGGACATGGAGGTCGCCGCAGCGACGGAGGGTCCGCCGGTTTCACGCTGTTACGTGATCCGCCCGGCGCAGCGCCAGGAGGCGTCAGGTGAATCTTTTGGGGAGGCGGCGCCCATGTACCGACCGGCGTACGTGTATCGCAAGCAGAACCAGGTCATGCTGGAATGGATGCGGGGGCTGCTGAAGACGGCACATCGCTCTCAGAAGGTTGCCGGGTAGGGAAGCCATGCGCGTCCTTCGGTGGCCAGCGCCGGATGCGACTCCGCTGAAACGATCCGTCGCCACGTTGGGCGTGTTCGACGGGGTGCACCGGGGGCACGCCGAGGTGATACGACGCGTCCTGGCGGCGGCCGATGAACGGGCCTGTCCGTCCGCAGTCGTCACGTTTGACCGTCACCCCGCCTCCGTGCTGAGCGGAGAGCTTCAGCCTGCCATCACTTCCCTGGAGCACCGACTGCGCCTCCTCGAAGCGCTGGGCCTGGAGGTCTGCGTCGTCGTGGAGTTCTCCCGTGACGTGGCCGCAATGGACGCGGAGGACTTCGCCCGTCTTGTCTTCCGTGACCTGCTGGGAGCGGAGTTGGTGGTGTTGGGCTTCGATTCTCGGTTCGGGCGGGGCGGACGGGGCCGCCCCGAGTTCTTGAGGGAGCTCGGCCCCGAACTGGGCTTCGACGTGGATCTCGTGCACCCCGTCAAAGTAGACGGCGAGGTCGTCAGCAGCACTGCCATACGCAGGGCGATTATCGAGGGGCGCTTCGACGATGCTGAGGGGCTGCTGGGCCGCCCCGTTTCCCTGTACGGAACCGTCGTGCCCGGCGACGGCATAGGCGATGAGATAGGCTGTCCGACCGCCAACCTGGAGCTGCACAACGAGACCATCCCCCCGGACGGCGTGTACGCCACCTGGGCCTTTACGGACCACGACCCTCTGCGCTCCGTCACCAGCGTGGGTCGACGCGGCACGTTCCACCCGGAAGCGGACGCGCCGAGGACGGTGGAAGTGCACCTGATCGGGCGCGAGGAAGAGCTGCGCGGACGAGACATCGAGGTCCGATTCGTCGCACTCCTGCGTCCGCAGCGCACCTTCAAGGGGGCGAAGGAGCTTGCGCGGCAGATAGAGCGCGACATCCGGGACGCGCTGGAAGTCCTGAAGTCTGGCGACGCCGGCACCAGGGGCAGGTAGTGCCCCTCACTGGCTCTGCGCCGGGCCGCTCGGGGTCTGGCCCGGCACTTCGTAGACCTCGCTGTCCGGATGGGCCTGCAGCCACGCGAACCAGAGCATGACGGGTGCGTCCAGCAATCTGCCGCCGGCGGTCACGTAGGCCGTGCGCGGCGAGGTGACGTGCACCGCGTATTCCTGCCCCGCCAGGGCATCGGCGACCGATTCGGTCCCTTGGGCCGCCAGGTCCCCCAGGGGGTAGGCGCGGGCCTGGTCGCCAACGGTCACGCCGAGAACGAAGGCCTTGGCGGGCAGGGGGCTGACGGCGGGATCGAACTGCTTGACCTCCACGGCCAGCGCGGGATCTTCCAGATACGGCTCGACGCGGGCTGCCGCCGCAAGCCCGCCGCTCTGTTCCATGCCGGCGGCCAGGACCTGCACGGAGGGATTGGCCGCCCGCCAGTCTTCCCAGCGCCACACCGCGACGGGTTTCACGTTCGCCTTCCGTCCGGTCATGGATCCGGTCAGAGCAGTCCCCGACAGCGGGTCCCAAAGCGACCCGGACCCCGCATCGTAGAAGACGTTGTTCCCCCGGAAAAGCAGGCCGGCATCCTGCCAGTCGACATCTGCGCCTTCAACCTGCGCAACGAGGCACCGGCCGGCCTGTGTGAAGCTGCTCCAGCAGACGAAGACGGGTTGCCCATCCAATTCGTCCCGGACCCCCGCGAGCTCCAGGAAGACGCGGACAGGATACGCCTTCACCTGCGACTCGCCCCGGACCACGACGACCCGCTCCGTCGGCACCAGACCGGTCACCTCCGCAGCCGGCTGGAAGGGCGGTTCGGGCATGTCGCTGACTCGGAGGACCTGACGCTGGTCCGCCGTCCAGCCCGGAATGCGAACCAGCATGTCCAGTTCGAGACCCGGCACGCGCTGCGTCACATCAAAAAAGCGGGCTTTGCGATAGGTGATCCCCGTTCCGGGCAGCGCCTGGGCCGGAGACGCCTCGATCATTTCGGCGTCCGAGCCGAGGACACGTGAAACAGGAACCGGCCCGGCACGCACTACGCGGGCCCGGGCGGGGCGAGGTGGAGCGGTCGGCCGCTGCGCCGCCGGGGGCTCAAGTGCCTGTTGCTCTGGCTGCACCGCCGACTGGCGTTTCCACAGTATGGCCAACAGCCACGCCGACACCACCACCGCGACGATGATCACCAGCAGCCAGAAGTTGCGCCGGTAGTCTGTCGGGGCCGGTTCGCCTTCTTGCGGAACCGCCTGCCCCTGATCCTCGGAGCTCTCCTCCACGTTTCCCTTCTCCTCGCTGAGGTCGCTCTCGCTCATCGTCGGGATCCCTTCCCTTGACGCAGGGCTGTCCGTCGGACGTAGAACAACCCAGGTGGAACGAAGGCCATTCTATCAGACTGGCCCAGCGGCTGCATCGGAAATCGCGGGCCATTCGCCGGCTCTGGCCGACGCCTGACTGCCCGATTCATTTGACGGCCCGGCAAGGAGGTGGTAGATTTCCGTCCTCCTGCCGGAGGAGGCGCCGTTCTCTCCGGCCTGTGCACCTATGAACTCGCTTTGCGGTTTCCTCAGAGCAGAAAAGAGGTCGCCAGAGTGGTTGCACGTACGGTCTATGAGAACACGGCACAGAGGGTCGCGATATTCGTGGACGTGCAGAACATGTTCTATTCCGCGAAGACCCTCCACCAATCCAAGATCGACTACCGCAAGCTGCTGGAAGGGATACTGAAAGGCCGACAGCTTGTGCGCGCCATCGCCTACGTGGTCCAGAAGGCCGACGTGGATCAGAGCGCGTTCCTGGAAGCGCTCCGGCGCAGCGGCTACGAAGTGAAGGGCAAGGAGCTGACCATCCGCGACGACGGCACGAGCAAGGGCGACTGGAAGGTGGAGATAGCCCTGGACGCCGTCGCCCTGGCGGCCAGAATGGACTGCATGGTGCTGGTCAGCGGCGACGGGGGCTGGGAGTACCAGTTCCTGCGGAACTTCCTGC
>CAZSET010000071.1:3968-16424 GCA_964605915.1 uncultured candidatus Brocadiaceae bacterium
ACGGCTGCCGCACGGAAGTCGTCTCCTTCGAGCAGAGCACGTCCAACGACCTGATGCGCGTCTGCCACCAGTTCATCCCGATCGAGCAGGACGTGCTGTTCAAGGAGGAGAAGTTCATCAGGCAGGAGCGAGAGCGTCGCTCCGCCAATGAGAGCCAACAACAGAGCGGTTCCTCCGAATACAGCGGTTCCTACCCTCACGGTAACCGATAAGGGACTCGCAGGCCGGCTCACACGGACGGTTTCACCCCGCCAGCGAACGCCGTGTACGCCGGTCACGGCGCGGGGGCTGGGTCGTCTTGCGAATCCCGGTTGACAGCCGTTCCGCCGGAGCTATATATTAGCGTGGTTCGAAGGCGGTGCGCGGCATCTCGCCGCGAGTCAGTCAGGTAGCCCGATCGCCTTCTCTGCGAGGGGAGGTAGCGTTCATGAGCGAGGAGAAGAAGGTCCGGTCTCTGGAGGGGCTCGGCTACATCGCGGCGTTCATGATTGGCGTGGGCGGCATCATTGATGTGGAAGCTTTGACCTACTTCAACGTCCTGGGATTGGTCTTCGCCATCATCGTCATCGTCCGCCTGATGGTCATGAACATCGACCTGAAGATCATGCAGAGGCTCTACGAGCCGCCGCCCAGCACGGACTCCGATCTGGACGTCCCGCCGGAGTAGGTACGGAACCGGGCCAGTCCGTAGAGGGGCGCGCTGCCCGGGTGCCCACCGCCCTCACCGGTTGACGATAGCCAGCAACACAACCAGGACAAGGACGACGGCGAGCACGATGAGGATGAGATTCGTCGTAGCCTTCGATCTTCTTTGCGCCGCCACGCGGGCCTGATACTCCCTGGCGCCCTTTATGGCCTCCGACGTATCCCGGATGTCAGACGGCACGCGCCTGAACATGTCTATCGCTTCCTTGAAGCGCTCCTCCCGCACGAGGCGTCGCCCTTCGGTAAAGGCTCTGGACGCGGCCGCACGACGCTCATTGACGGTTCTTTCGTGCAGGGCCCGGGCACGCTCGCGATGCTCCTCGAAGGCCTTGCCCTCTGTGGTCAGCAGCTCGTCCATGAGTTTCAGAGCGTCCTCGAACTTCCCGTCCAGCCGGAGCCGGTCGGCCTGATCCATCATCATGGAGACCCTTTCCCGGACGATGGTACGGCCGCGCTCCAGGTCGGCGCCGCAGTGCAGGCAACGACGGACCTCCCGGCGGTTCTTCTGCTGACACTCCGGGCACAGGTCAAAGAACTCCTCGAGGCTCCGCCCGCAGTACATGCAATTCTCGAATCGGACGGGGCTCAGGTTGCCGCAGTCGGGGCATCGGGGAGCGTCTGAGAGCTCGTCCTCGAAGCGCTCCAGATCCGCCCGCAGGTCAGCGGCCGTCTGGTAGCGCTCTTCTCTTTCCTCCTTCAGGCACCGATCGACCATGGGATCCAACCGGGGATCGGCCGTCTCCACCACCTGGCTCGGCAGTTCCGCAATGGGCAGGGACGGTCGCCTGCCGACCAGCAGTTCGTAGTAGACGACGCCGGCCGCGTAGATGTCGCTGCGGCCGTCCACGCTCATGGGATCCAGCTTCTGCTCGGGGCTCATGTAGGCCGGCGTGCCCATCCGGCGCGGCTTCTTGGCGCCCGCCTCGGCGGCCCGTTTGTCCTGCTCGATGAGGGAAGCGAGGCCAAAGTCGGCTATCTTCACCTGGCCCTGGCTGTTGAGCATGATGTTGGAGGGCTTGATGTCGCGGTGGACAACGCCCCGCTCGTGCGCGTAGTTCAGGGCCGCAGCGACTGCCTTCGCTATCCTGAGGAACCGCTCGACGTCGAACGGTTCCCTGGACATCAGGCTCGTCAGAGAAGGCCCGTCCACGTATTCCATGACGAAGTAGTAGATGTCCCGTATGTTGCCCCGTTCGATGATTGTGACGATGTTGGGATGATTCAGGGCGGACAGAGCCATGCTCTCCTCGTAGAAGCGCTCCACGAACGCGGGCCTCTCGACGAAAGCAGGCGGCAGGATCTTCAGGGCCACCGTGCGCTTCAGGGACAGTTGCGTGGCCTTGTAGACCTGCCCCATGGCGCCGCTGCCGATGTGGTCCTCGATCAAAAACCCCTCGAGGAGCTTGCCCGGGCCGAGCTCAGCGGCACTGGGCGCTATTTCCTCGTCCACCACCGTCGCGTCGGAGTCCACGAATCTATGGCCGCACGTGGGGCACTTCAGCAAATCCCCGTCCCCCGGCCGCCTGGCCTTGAACTCCCGACCACAACTCGGACATGTGAACTCCATGTTGCCGACCCTAAGGTTTCAGACCCCTCCGACCCTCAGCATACCCAGCGGCGACCTGCCTTGTCAATGCTTTCGCCGGGCAGGGAAGGCCGCGGTCTGCAGCTTCATTCACTCCGGCGTGCCAGCGCCCGGTAGCCCAGATGCATGGCAAGCTGGTCCGTGAGCACGAGCGCCATAAAGGCCTCCGCCACAGGCCACACCCGGGCCACGATGGTCGGGTCACGCCGCGTAACGGCCGCCAGCGTCGCATCCGTGAGCGAGACTTTGTCGATCGTTCGCTGCTCCTTGGCGATCGTTGGGGTAGGCTTGACGGTGACGCGCGCAACCACGGGCTGACCGGTCGCCAGGCCGCCCGTGATGCCTCCCGCGTTGTTGGAGGCGAACTTCACCTTTCCTTCCACCACGCGCATCTGGTCGTTGCACTCGGAGCCGGTCATGTCCTTGGCGGCGAAGCCGGCGCCTACCTCCACACCCTTGACGGCGCCGATGCTCAGCATCCGGCCGAGTTCGCCGTCCAGCTTGGCGAAAACGGGCTCGCCCATGCCCGCCGGAACGCCGGTGGCGATGACCTCGACCAGGCCGCCGCTGGAATCGCCGGTGTCCCGTATCTCCACTATGCGGCGGGCCATGGCGTCGGCCGTCTCCAGGTCGGGGCAGTTCATCGTCGGATGGACGCCGTACTTGTCCCTGATGGCTTGCGCGTCGAACTCCATCAGTTTGCCGATCTCCGGCACCCGCTTCTCGATCTCGGCCAGGACGGCCGTTTTCTCGAGGAAGCGCATGCCCGGCGTTATCCGCTTCTCCCCGTAGACCATGCGGTAGACGGGATCGTTCTCCCGTCGCATTCGCTTGTAGGCCTCGACCTGCGCGCGAATGGCCTCGACAGGCATCTCCGGAGCCCGCACACCGGCCGCCTCCTTCACGTAAGCCGTCAGCTCGATGCCGTGCATTCTCAGGACGTGCTTGGCTACCGCGCCGGCCGCCACGATGGTGGCGGTATAGCGGCCGCTGAAGAAGCCCGCGCCGATGGCGTCGTCCCACTCGCCGTATTTCTGGTAAGAGGCGTAGGAAGCATGGCCCGGGCGCGGCGCCCGGTTGGTGGACCGATACTGTTCGATGTGCTCGAAGTGTCGGTCCAGATTCGGGATCAGGATCACCAGAGGCGTGCCGTTGGTGTAGCCCTCGTTCTGGAAGCCCGTCATCGTGTCAGCGGCGTTAACCCCGCTGTAGATGATGGGGATGTCCGGCTCCCTGCGCGGCGAGGCCAGTTCGCCCTGTCCCGGCTTGCGCAGCAGCAGATCGGCATATATCTGCTCCTCCTGTATCAGCATGCCCGGCGGGACGCCCTGGATATTGGCACTCAGGCCCTCCTGGTAGGAGCCACCCGCAACGGTCACTCGGAACAACCTTCCGTAGGTACAACCCAGCATCGGCCATCTCCCAAGTCTTCTGCCCAGCAGCACGCAGGCACAAGCGGCCACGACAGACGCTAGAGCGACACGGGCTGGCCCAGGTCGGCTGACCGCCAGGCGGCCTCCGTCAGCTCAATGGTCCGCAGTCCGCACACGCTGGGGGCCAGCAATTCGGCCCGTCCCAGTATGGCATCTATGAAGTTCCGGTTGGGCGAGGTGCTGCCATAGTGGGTGCTGTTGAGCGAGAGCACCTCTCCCCGGTCGCCCGTGCTGTAGGTCAGGTTACCTTGCCGCACAAAAAAGGACCATTCCGAACAGGCAATCGTTATGTCTTCCCACCAGACGGGGCAGTTGCCGACTACGGACAGATTCCCGACGGCGCCATTGGTGAAGTCAATCGTGATGGCGCTATTGATGTCCACCTCGCGGTCGAACTGCACGATGCTGGCTGACACTCGGTTCGCCTGGAGCCCCGTCACCCACAGGATGATGTCGATCAGGTGGCTGCCTGAATCGTTCAACTGGCCGCCCAGCGACATCTCAGGCACCTGGCGCCATGAGCCGGCGGTCAGGCGCAGCCAATTCTGCCCCTGGAAAGCGCTGACGAACTGGACCTCACCGGCCTTTCCGCTCTGGATGGCTTTCCTTATGAACTGGAACTCCCCCTGGGAGTGCCGTTGGTAGGCGATGGACACCAGTTTGCAGGCCTTCTTCTCTTCCGCCATCACTTTCTGGGCGTCGGCGATGGACCCGACCATCGGCTTCTCGACCATCACGTGGAGTCCGGCTCTCAGGCTGTCAATGATCTGCTCGCAGTGCGCGTGATGCGGGGAGGCGATGATGACCGCGTCCAGCTTCTGACCGTCGATCATTGCCTTGTGGTTATCGTACTCGGGGCAATCGGCCAGCGCGGGGAAACGTTTCTTGATTGCCTCCAGCCGGTTGGGGTCGGGGTCGCACAGGGCCAATATGATGCCCTCTTCGATCTCCTGCATTCTGGTGACGTGCAGGTTCATTATGCCGCCGGTGCCGATGAGGCCGACTCTCACCCGCTCAGCCATGGCGCGAAGATCCTCTCAACTATGAGCAGCCGGATGCCCGACCCGGGCACGCCGTCCTCTTCTGCGAGGTTTGATGCGCCGATCACGTTCGCATGCTGGCGTACAAGTATACCCCGGCGGCGCCCACGATGCCCGTGGGCAGCCATCCCGCCACGACGGGATTGACCGCCGCCGTGTTGCCCATGCTGGTGAATAGGAACGTCATCACATAGAGGCCCGCGGCCACCACGACGCTCACGATGACACCGAGGAACCTGCTGGTGACCGATTGCTCGAACCCGACCAGGCAGGGAATCCCCATAAGCAGCAGGACGATCGGCCCGACCAAGGAAGCCAGCCTTGAGTGGAAGAGCACGCGGAAATGAGGGACGTCCGGGTGCTCCTCCATCTGGCGGCGCAGGTCCCAAAGAGGGCGAAAGGCCGCCATGAAACCTCGGCCTTCCTCTGCCGCCTCGACGATGTTGTAGGGCGTCAGGTCCGTCTCGATCCTCTTGCTGGGCAAAACGGCAGCGGCGATCTCTCTGCCAGCGGCGTCGAATTCCCGAACCTCGACGCCTTCGAGCCACAGGCTCCCGTCGGAGAGCCATCCGCCCGTCTCGCCGCGCGTCATCCTCTTGAGGCCGCCCTTCGGATGAAACTCCAGTACGGACACACTCTTCATGGTACCGCTATCGAAATCGTACTCGCCCACGAATGCCTTGAACCGCGAATCGCTCAGAAAAAGCTCCTTCTCGACCTCATCGTCGAGCTTGTGGCTTAGCAGCTGCCCCTTGCGGATCAGCTCCGGCCCCAAAGCCTCGCGCAGGGCGAAGACGCCGATGCTAATCAGAAGCGCCCAGAAGAACACAGGAGCCACCACACGACGAAGGCTGGCACCGCTGGCCTGGAGGGCCAGCAGCTCTCGCGCCTTCGCCATGCGCACCAGGACCATGCCCGCCGACACGAGCACGAGGGCTGGGGCCACATCGGCCAGGAAGACCGGCACCACGTGGGCGTAATATGCTCCCAGGATGGACACCGTCCGTCCCGGGGCGACCTTTTCCAGGTCGTCCAGTCGCCCGAGCAGGTCGAAGCTCCCGTAGAGCGCCGCGATCAGGCACGCGGCCCCGAAGAAGTGCAACAGGAAGGACCCGCTCACGTAGCGATCAACGCGCTTAAGAAGCATCCTCACGCCACAGCCGACTTGAGCTCCAATGGGAAGGCCGGCCCACACGGACGGGGCCACAAAGCCTAACTGCGAACCACCAGGACAATTCTAGTCAAGCCGCCGGAAGAACTCAACGGCAAGGCTGGCGTAGCGCGCCGGCGAACGGGGGGCCGGCACGAAGCTCAGTCCTCGTACGGCACCCCCTGCTCGCCTCCCGATTCGGAGGGATGCAAGGGCGGCATTATACAGCTTGAGCCGCGACGGGCAAGATGCAGGTTACAAGACAGGACTGAAGTGTGGTAGAATGGCGTGTCCGAGGCTGTTCGGGGGGTCGAAGGCGGCCGCCCTGCCCCCCCGCAAGGGAACAAGCGGCAGAGGAGGAAAGTCCGAGCTCCACAGGGCACGGCGGTGGATAGCGTCCACCGGGAGCAATCCCAGGGAAAGTGCCACAGAAAAGACACCGCCCGCCGCGAGGCGAGTAAGGGTGAAATGGTGGGGCCTGCGCATGCGGGCTTAATGTAAGAGCCCACCGCCCCGACGGCGACGTCGGGGGCAGGGCAAACCCCGCCGGGAGCAAGGCCAAATAGGGGAGGATGAGGTGGCCCGCCTCGCTATTGACTCCCGGGTTGGCCGCTTGAGGGCGTCGGCAACGACGCTCCCAGATGAATGGCCGCCGCCCGCCGCCGCTTCGGCCAAGGCGGGTCACAGGACTCGGCTTACCGGCCCCCCGACAGCCCCGGATTGCCGAAGGGCCTGACTGCCTGCAGCAAGTCCGTGCCGGTCGGCAGTACCGCGAACCCCCGGTTTAGGTGTCGAGGGGCATCCAAAGCTCATGCGAGAGGCGGACAAATCGGCGATGGATCGATTGTGGGCGCCCTGGCGCATCAACTACGTGTCCGAGGCTGACAAGGAGGCCGACTGCTTCCTGTGTGAGGCCGCCCGGAGCGATCAGGACCGCGAGAAGCTGGTCCTGTGGCGTGGAGAGCACAGCCTCTGCCTCCTGAACCGCTGGCCCTATAACAACGGGCACCTGATGGTGGCCCCGCTTGAGCACAAGGCGGACCTGGGCGACCTCGCCGACGAGGAGCTGCTCGAGCAATTGCACATGCTGGTTCGGTGCAAGAGCAACCTGACTGCCGTCATGCGCCCGGACGGGTTCAACGTCGGGCTGAACTTGGGGGCGGCGGCTGGGGCCGGCTTGGCAGGCCACATGCACTGGCACATCGTGCCCCGCTGGGAAGCCGACACGAACTTCATGCCCGTGCTGGCCGACACGAAGGTGATACCGCAGTCGTTAGAGAGCTTGTGGGACTTGCTTCGGGAAGCCGACCGGCAAAGGTGACGGAGCGTCGGCGGGAGGCGTGCCGGTGGTGGGGCGGGAAGAACTTGAGCGCCGGGAGTCCGAGACCCTGGCTCCCTACGCCATGAAGAGCGCCGAGTCCGAGGGAAGGCGCTATGACGAGCCGGAGCCCCGCTACCGGACCTGCTACCAGCGGGACCGCGACCGTATAATCCACTGCAAGGCGTTCCGGCGCCTGGAGTACAAGACGCAGGTCTTCCTGAACCACGAGGGGGACCATTACCGCACCCGCCTGACCCACACGATCGAGGTGGCGCAGATTGCCCGCACCATCGCGCGCGCCCTCGGCCTGAACGAAGACCTGACGGAGGCCGTCTCGCTGGCCCATGACGTAGGCCACACGCCCTTCGGCCACAGCGGAGAAGACGTGCTGCGGGAGCTGATGGCCGACCACGGCGGCTTCGAGCACAACGCTCACGGGCTGCGCGTGGTCGACGTGCTGGAGCACCAGTATCCCGGGTTCCCCGGCCTGAACCTGACCTACGAGGTCCGGGAGTCCATCGCGAAGCATCACACGCGCTGGGACCAGCCGTCTGCGGCCGGATTCCGGGAGGGGCCGCCCCTTCTGGAGGCCCAGGCCGTCGAGGTGGCCGACTCCATAGCCTATGACAACCACGACCTCCAGGACGGCCTCGAAGCCGGCATTCTCGATGCGGGTGAACTCCAGCAGGTGGATCTGTGGCGGGAGGCCGAGCAGGTCGTTCTGGACCGCTACGGCGAGATTCCTCAGGACCAGCAGACCAAGCAGGCGATACGTTACCTGATCGACCTCCTCGTCACGGACGTCGTGGAGTGCAGCCGGTCGCTGATCGAAGAACGCGCCATCTCGTCGTGGGGCGACGTGGTCCGGCAGGAGGGGAACCTCGTCCGCTTCAGCGATGGGCTGGAGGCCCGGAAGCGGGCACTGGAGGATTTCCTGCACGAGTCTCTCTACAAGGACTACCGCGTGGTGCGCATGACGAACAACGCGCGCCGGTTCGTGCGCGCCATCTTCGAAGCATACGTGCAGGACCCCCGCCAACTGCCACCCCAGCAACAGCGCTGGGCGGAGGAAGTGGGCTGCCACCAGGCCGTCTGCGACTATGTCGCCGGCATGACCGATCGCTACGCCCAGGAGCAGTACCGCCAGCTCTTCCATCCCTACCAGAGGCTCTGATGCCGGAGCTGTTTGTCAAAGAACGCTCGGAGCCGGCCACCACCGTCGGCCTGCAGGGGGCCCGTCTGTCCATAGGTCGCGCCTCCGACAACGACCTACAGCTGGACGACCGAACTGTTTCCCGCTACCACGCGCTGATCTTCCATCGTGACGACCAATGGCACGTCAACGACCTGGGGAGCAACAACGGGACGTTGGTGAACGGCGAGCAGGTCGTCTCGGTGGCCCTGAAACACGGCGACGAGATCCGGATAGGCGGCGTCGTGCTTCTTTTCCACCTGGAGCCGGAAGAGAAGCCGCAAACCGCAGAGACGTCCGATGTGACCCCGCTGTCCGAGATCACTCAGACAATCAGTCTGGACGACATCGGGAGTTTCTACTCGCTCCAGCGTGGACCGGCGGAGAGCCTGAGCCGGAAGGACAGGCGCCTCCACTATCTGTTGGCCATAGCCGAGCTGGCGGTCTCGGCGCGCAGCATCCCCCTCCTATTCGGGGGACTCGTGCAGAGCCTGCGACGGACACTGGATGCGAGCCGCGTGGTGCCTATCCTCCAGGATGCGCATGACCTCTTGCGGGCCTACTCGGACTCCAGTCAGCAGTTCGTCGACAGGCTGGCCGACCTGAGGGTAGACGTGTCGCTCATTGAGCGGTGTCACAGGGAAGGGATCGCGGCCGTGGGGGAGAGCGCAGACCCCGCCCTTCACGTTGCCTGCGTCCCCGTGCGTATCGGCGTGCGTAATCTGGGGCTCATCTACTGCGAGCGGAGCGGGCCTCTCGCCGCCTTTGACGATGAGGACCTGCGCTATCTGCTGGCCGGATCTTCGCTGACCGGCGTGGCAATCGAGAACATCCGCTATCGTCAGCAGGTCACATGGCGCGCTCGGAGCTTTGACCGGCTGTTGGCACAGCGTTACGACATGGTGGGCCGGAGCGAGCCGATGCTGGGTGTCTTCGAGTTCATTCGCAAGGTTGCCCCTACTGACGCGGGCGTGTTGATCTGCGGCGAAAGCGGCACCGGAAAGGAAATGGCCGCCCGCGCCATTCACCTTCAGAGCGAGCGCAGCGACGGGCCGCTGGAAGTGGTCAACTGCGGCGCCGTGCCCGTCACGCTCCTGGAGAGCGAGCTGTTCGGTCACGTGAAAGGCTCCTTCACGGGGGCCATTGCCGACAAGCCGGGACGCTTCGAGCTGGCCGACGATGGCACGCTGTTCCTGGACGAGGTGGTTGAGTTGCCGCCGTCCTGCCAGACCAAGCTGCTCAGGGCATTGGAGGAGGGGAAAGTCCGAAGGATCGGCGACACGAGTGACCAGTCCGTGGACGTGAGACTCATCGCGGCCACGAACCGCGACCCCGAAGAGGCCGTCAGCAGCGGGCGGCTGCGCCAAGATCTGTTCTACCGGCTCGACCGCCTCCGGCTCGTCATGCCGCCCCTGCGCGATAGAGGCGAGGACGTCGAGATACTGGCCGAACATTTCCTTGACGAGCTCAGCCGTTCCCTCAGACGGCCGGTGGAGGCGTTCGACCCGAGCGTGCTGACAGTCTTCCGCTCCTATCACTGGCCGGGGAACGTGCGCGAACTGAGAAACGTGGTTGAGCGCATGCTGATACTGGTCGAAGGACCGGTGCTGGGCCGGGACCTCATCCCTGAGGACATCCGGAACGCACCGAGCCGCGCCAGCGAAGCCAGCGTGCCGCCCCTTGAACAGATAGAGAAGGAACACGTCGAACGTGCTCTGCGCGCCTCGGGCGGGAACAAGAAGCGGGCGGCGGAAATGCTCGGGATCAACCGGAGCACCCTCTACGCCAAGTTGAAGAAATACGCTATAGAGACGTGACGTTCGCGCCGGAAGTCCTGCCAGCCAAGCCCCTTAGGACAGCGTGCCCGCGTCGATGCCGGCTGGGCAGCGGCTCCGGGAAAGCTTTGACCTGCCCTCGGCATCCGCTATAATACCCCTGCACGGCAGGCGCGGTTCAGGCACGGAGGAAAGGCCATGGGACTCTGGATCTTCAGGGCCCTCTTTGTGCTGGCTTCGGCCGGCACGGCCTATTCGATCGGGTTCGACCTCGGACGGCCGTACGAGTTTCTGCTGGGGGGGATATTCTGCAGCATCATAGTCATTGTCGCCGAGTGGTTCGTCAGCCGAGGTCCCATCGCGCTGATATCCTCCATCGTCTTCGGCGCGCTGCTGGGCATGCTCTTTGCTACGCTGGCGGTCTCCGTCGTGGGGCTGGCCGTCGAGACGGACACGATGGACATCATCAGGGACGACCTGACCGGGGCCCTCATCGTTGTATTCAGCTACCTTGGCATCGCGTTCATCTACGAAAGCCGGGAGAAGTTCAACCTCATCGTGCCCTACGTTGAGTTCCGTCGCCAGGAAAAGGGCCCTCGCCCCATCGTCCTCGACACCAGCGTCATCATCGACGGCCGCATTGCCGACATGCTGAAGACGGCCGTCTTGGACGGGCCACTCCTGCTGCCCGATTGCGTCCTGCACGAACTGCACCAGCTCGCCGATTCCGAAGACAAGCTCAAGAGGGAACGGGGACGATACGGGCTGGAAGTGCTCAACGACATCCGCGAGAACCTCAACGTGGACGTGCGAATCCAGGAGACCGGCGCCGACCGGAGCCAGCCCGTCGACGAGGAGCTCGTGCGTCTCGCCAAGATTGTCAACGGCAGGTTGATGACCAACGATTTCAACCTCAACCGCCGGGCCTCGCTCGAGGGCATCTCCGTCATCAACCTGAACGAACTGGCTAACGCCCTCAAGCCCATCGCGCTGCCGGGCGAGGAGCTAACCGTAAAGCTCATCAAGGCCGGAGAGCAGCCCGGCCAGGGCGTCGGATACCTCCAGGACGGCACCATGATCATCGTTGAGTCGGCCGCGCACCTCGTCGGCAAGGAAGTGAGGGTGATCGTGCGCAACACCCTGACCCGCGAAACTGGCCGCATGATCTTCGCCCGTCTGCTGGAGGAAGCTCGCTCCACCTGAACTCATTGCGCGTCCGGCCCACCACACGGGGGGACGCCCTCGTTCGCCATGCACGAAGACACGCACCAACCCGCCGAGCTGGCCTTCTCTGTCGTCATCCCCGCGGCCGGGACCGGGGCCCGCATGGGCGGCCGCATGAGCGGGCGCAAGAAGCCCTACCTGAGGATCTGCGGCCGGCCCGCGCTTCACATCGTCATCGACACGCTGAGCCACGTCAGCGGGTGCGCGGAGATCATCCCCGTCCTCCACCCCGATGAGTACGAGGACGGCCATGTCGCGGGCGAATTGAGGAGCAAGTTCGGCATCACCAAGATCGCGCGCGGAGGCGCCACGCGCCAGGAAAGCGCGTTCGCCGGTCTGCAAATGGTGCGCGAAGATCTCGACCTCGTGCTCACTCATGACGCCGTCCGGCCGCTGGTCGACCCCGACGTGGTCCGCCGCGTAGCCGAGGCGGTGCAGCGCTTCGGCGCGGCCATCGCTGCCGTGCCGGCGACCGAAACGGTCAAAGAAGTGGGCGCCGAGGGCCGTATCATCGCCACGCCGCCCAGGGAGACGCTCTGGCTCGCCCGCACGCCGCAAGGGTTCCGGAAGGAATTGATCCTGCGTGCGTATGCTGCTGCGCGGCGGGACGGTTACTGCGGGACAGACGACGCCGAGCTGGTCGAGCGTTTGGGCGAGGATACGCGCGTGGTCGAGGATGCTTACAGCAACCTGAAGATCACCACCGAGGAAGACCTCGCCGCGGCGGAGGCCATCTACCGCTGGCGCGAGGGCCGGCGAGGCGGGGCGGATGCGGCGCGTCATGCCGCATCCCGTTGAATGCGGCCCGGGATGTGGTATGATAATTCATGCGCCGCCAGGGCCAGTCGATGGGGTAGGGCGGTGGCGACAGCGCGATAAGTGCGACCTGCCAGGCCGTGGCCTATCGGCTCCCCGATAGCTCAATTGGTAGAGCGAGCGGCTGTTAACCGTTAGGTTCGAGGTTCGAGTCCTCGTCGGGGAGCCAACCCTTTTGTAGCGGACATCCGAGCGCCTTCTGCTTAACGCAAAAC
>CAZSET010000072.1:0-16019 GCA_964605915.1 uncultured candidatus Brocadiaceae bacterium
AAGGAATGATGGCCGGCTGGGCGGGGCGGACAGAACGCGTGCGCCGTTCATGGCAGAGGGAACAAATGGCAGTCACTGCTCTCCACACGGAAGGGCGACGCAGGGCGCTGC
Organism: uncultured candidatus Brocadiaceae bacterium; assembly: GCA_964605915.1. Classification (GTDB taxonomy): domain Bacteria; phylum Planctomycetota; class Brocadiia; order SM23-32; family SM23-32; genus DAOVRD01. Next base: position 112 of record CAZSET010000072.1, read on the forward strand.
TCCTGGCGCTTGCAATTGCCGCAGTGGTCGTTCACTTGTTCCTGGTCCTCCGCCACTTCCCGCTTTCGACCTTCTGGGCAGGGGACCTCCTCTACTCTAATGATCTGAGTATACATTTCGCTCACGTAGCTGAAGGACGGCGCTTCATCAACGAGGGAGTATGGACTCGCGGGTACAGCCCTACGTTCATGGCTGGCTACAACTGGGGCATATGGAACAGCGCCGGCAGGCGGCTTTACGAACTGGGCGGCGTTCTGGGGAGTGTGATGAGCCTGCCGCGGGCGTTCTACCTTATAGTCGTAATTGTGGCGTTCATAACTCCGCTGTTCGTCCCGCTGGCCAGCAGACTCGCCGGACAGTCAATTGGCGCCTGCTGCCTATGTACCTGCATGGTTATTGCTGCGTACCAGCTCCTTGATCCACTCAACTGCATGTGGCAGTGGGGAATGCTCACCTTTCCGTTGGCAAGCGCCCTCGCCGCAGTTTTCCTGGGCGCCTTGGTTTCGGGGATTGCGCGGAGAAGCAGCATGCTTCTGGGAATAGCAGGTGTTGCCGCCGCGGCCGCCTTCTGGACCCACCCAGTGGCGATGGTGGCGATCGTGATCGCGTGCGGGTCTGCTTTGGTGCTCCAGAGACGGAAACTGCTGGATGCAGGCTTGTGGCTGCGTCTCTTACTGGCTGGAGGCATGTCACTCGTGCTAGTCATCCCCTGGCTGTGGCCACTGATGCAATCCTGGCACATGCGGACGCCGATGCTGGCAGGACGGTCCCTGTTCGTCTCCGGATGGAAGTACGCTGTCATGGATCTTCTTTCTGACAGGGCCTTTCGGGATCCGTACGACCGCAGATCTATACTGCACGTTCTGCTCGTTCTCTCTGCCTTGGGAGCGTACGCCGGGTACAGGCGAAGGGATGAACGGCTGCTGGCTTTCGCGCTGAGCGGTTGGCTGTTGCTTGTCGCAACTTACGCGGCGCCTTACTCAGGCTTCTTGAGGGAGTTGCAGCCTTACAGATTCCTGGCGGCGGCCGTTCTGTTCCTGGCAGTTCCCGCAGGCGTTGGCCTGCTCGAACTGTGGGAGCGAGTCCGGATGTCGAACCGGCATGGACTCGTTGCGGTCCTGGCGGTGGGAGTGATTCTTGCCCCTGCACTCCTGGCTCATGGCTTTGACCTGCTCGAGCGCAAGCCGGTAGCCAGATGGAGCCCTGAGGATGAGGTAGTCGAACTGATACGTACTGGCGGCGGCGGAAACGGCAGGATCCTATGCGACGCACCATGGCTCGGTAACGTCCTACCTTACTTCACTGGGAGGGACGTGATCGGGGGAAGACTCAGCCAGTGGGCCATCCTTCCGACTCAGTGGACAGCCGTTAGGGATGACGATGAGGCCCAGTACGCTGCCTTTGCGCCGGCCATGCCCCCAGCGAAGTTGAGCCAACGGCTTTCGCTGTACAACATCGAGGTGGCCGTGATCCGTTCGGACTCTCTGGTGGATAAGATGTCTTCCCTGGGAAACGTATGCACCAAGCTGGGTGAAGTCGGGAAACTGGTGGTCTACACCGTGAAGCCCCCCGACGGGGGCTATATCATCGGAGACGATGGTGGTGCCAGAGCCGTTGCGGGACCTGGCAGGATTACTGTGGAAGGGGCCCCTCGCGGGCAGTTCACTTTGAAGTATCACTACGCGGAAACCTTGGTGGCGGAAGACGGGGTGACGATCAAGCCCGTTTTGCTGGACGAGGATCCGGTGCCCTTTATCCAGGTCGATAATTCGCTAGGAAGGCACAACGTTGTCATCACCGACGGATAGCCAGAGCATATGAGCGGAAGAATGGACACAGGTAACCGGCAGGCGGTGGGTACGTCCGGAGGGGAGCGTATCCCGTCGCCCAAGGTCTCCGTGCTGATGGCCGTGTACAACGGCGCGCGCTTCTTGCGCGAGGCCGTGGACAGCGTGCTCGGCCAGACGCTGGCGGATCTGGAGCTCATCGTGGTGGATGACGCATCCACCGACGACACGCCTGCCATCCTGGACTCGTACGGCGACCCTCGGCTCGTCCGCCTGCGCAAGGAGCGCAACGTGGGGCCGTATCGGGCCAGAAACTGGGCGCTGCCGCGCTGCCGGGGGCAGTACATCGCCCCGATGGACGCCGACGACGTGTCCATGCCCACGCGGCTGGAGAAACAGGCCCGATACCTGGACGAGCACCCCGAGGTGGTGCTCGTGTCGGCCAACATGGAGGTTACCGATGAAGAAGGCCGCCATCTTGATCAGACCGACTCCGCGGGCGATCCAGAGGCCATTGCCTGGGAACTGCTCTTCTACAACCGGGGCGCAGGTCACGGCCAGGTGATGTTCAGGCGAGACACGCTCCTGAAGATCGGCGGATATCCCGTGAACCACCGTTACAGCCAGGACTACGCCCTGTGGCTGAGCATGCTGGAGCAGGGCCGGGTTGCGGTGCTGCCGGACGTGCTCCTGAAGTACCGGCGTCACGGATCGAGCGTCGGCGTGCGTGACAAGGAGGAGCAAGAGGCGTATGCCGTGGCCATCAGCCACGCCGCTCTGGGTAAGGTACTCGGCGCGCCCCTGCCCGAAGCGGAGGTGAGGAAGCTGCGGAACTTCTGGAGGGGCACGTCGCTTGTGCAAGGCGACGTCGGCTCGATCAGCGAGACATTGCGGCGGGTTCGCAAGGCGTTTCTTGAGAGCCGGGCGCCGGCCGACGGCAGGCGAGCCAGGTCGCGCGCCGTGCGCAGGGCGACGGCAAAGCGGTTCCTGGCCTGGAGCCAGACTTGTGGCGCCCTGTCACAGCCTGGCATGAAGCTTGCGTGCCTGTGGGAGGCCTTTGGCTGGGCTGCCGGTCCAACGGTGCGCCATTGCCTGGCGAGCGGCCTGCAAGTTCCCTTGCGGCTCTTAGGGAGCGTGGTGCGTCCGACTGCCGAAGAGCGGAGCGCGGAACAATGAGGGTCCTGTATCTGCTCGGTCAGTTTCCGGCGGTGTCGGAGACGTTCATCGCCAGGGAGATTCTGGCGCTCCGAAAGCTGGGCGCGCACGTGCGCATAGCGGCCCTGGAGAAGTGTCGGGACCCGCTGGTCCATGATTTCGTCAGGCCTCTGGCTGCGGAGGCACTGTACCCGACCGTGCAAACGAAGAGGCTCGGCAGGATGCTGGGCAGAGCGTTCTGCGCGGGCACGGCTCCGAGGCGTCTGCTCAAGTGCTGGCGGTTGTCGAACGATGCGGAAGGGCGGCAACTGCTGGCACAGGCGGAAGCCCTGGCGCCGCTGGTCCGCCGCCTGGGGGTGGACCACATCCATACCCACTTTGCATCCTCCAACTGTGAGATGCTAATCTACTTGAGCAGGTTGACGGACGTGCCCTTCAGCTTCACGGCGCACGCGCACGACATCTTCCGGCGCCCTCGGCTTCTGGCGGAGAAGATAGCGGCGGCGAAGTTCGTTGCGACCATTTCCGAGTACAACAGACGCTATCTGGCAGGTATCGTCGGGCCCGACCATGCGGGTAAGATCCACGTGGTCCGCTGCGGCCTGGAGCCGGATGAGTTCCCTGAGCGGCCCGAAGCTCCGCCGGACCGGCGGCTTGAAATCGTGTCCGTGGGCCGGCTGGTGCCGAAGAAGGGCCACGACGTCCTCATCGAGGCGCTGGGAGCGATGCGAGACGTGGACTTCCGGTGCCGCATCGTCGGTGACGGGCCCCTTGGTGCGGAGCTGGCGCAGTTGGCGGAGCGGCAGGGCATTTCGGAGAGAGTGGAGTTCGCGGGCGTTCTGCCGAACGAGCAGGTCCGGCAGATGCTTACGCAGGCCGACCTGTTCGTGCTGGCCTGTCGCCGGGCTCGGGACGGTAACGTGGACGGCATACCGGTGGCGCTGATGGAGGCGATGGCGTTGGGGGTGCCCGTCGTGTCGACGCAGGTGACGGGTATCCCCGAGCTCGTGCGGCCGGGGGCCGGTTTCCTGGTGTCTCCGGAGAGCCCCCTGGAGCTGGCTCGCTGCCTGGAGGGTTTCAGCGGCCTCGCCGCGGCCGCCCGCCGCCGGATCGGGGCCAACGCGCGCCGGCAGATCGCCCGCTGCTTCAATGCGCGCACGGAGGCGCGCAAGCTGTGGCAGCTTATCACTGACGGGGAGGCCGTCGATCCGGTAGGCCGACATGCCGGTTCCCTGAGAAGTCTGGAAGTGTGGCAGTGAGTGACACGACTGGTCACAGCGTGCACGAGGTTCCCCCTGACCTGGCATCGGTGTCCCTTGCCCTGCCACAACGCGTCGGCTTCGTCTCCGTCATCGTGCCGGTCTACAACGGCGAGAGCATGATCGGCGAGTGCATTGAGGCGCTGCTGGCTCAGGATTACCCGAAGGACCGCTACGAAGTGATCGTCGTGGATAACGACAGCACAGACGGCACGGCCCGAGTCGTCCAGCGCTATTCGGTCGTCTACCTGTTCGAGGACGGCGGAAAGGGGCCCTACGTTGCTCGCAACGCCGGTGCCCAGCAGGCACGTGGCGACTTGCTGGCCTTCTGCGATGCGGACCAGTTGGCCGACAAGAGGTGGTTGCGGGAGCTGGTGGCCATGTTGCAGGACGGCTGCGTTGCAGCGGCCGGTCCTATGCTCGCCTACGAGGCAAAGACAGCGTCGGTGGTTGACCATTTCGCGGCGATCGAAGCGCAGGTGGTGCCGGACAGACCGGCCGGCCCCCAGCGCGGCGGGCGCGTGCTGGCCGGCACGGGCAATCTCCTGGTCCGGCGGGAGGCCTTCCAGGCCTTGGGGGGCTTCCGGCAGGACGCCGTCTGGGGGCCCGACAGGGACTTCGCGAGCCAGCTCCTGAGTCTGGGCCAGGACATCGCCTACGCGCCTCACGCGGTTCAGTATCACCGGCCGCGGGCGACGGCCGGCTCGCTCCTGCGCCACGAGATCCGTTTCGGGCATGCCAGAGGCTACCTCCGCAAGACCAACCCGGACATGCGAATTGACGCCCTGCCGGTGCAGGCCGTGCGTTTTCTCGGCGGCATGCTACTGTCGGGGGCGGCTCTCCTTCGCACCGCACTCCTGTTCTGGCTCTACGAGAGGCCGCTGCACAAGATGGGGCTGATTGGGCTCGGCGTCCTGATGAAGGGCGCCAACCTTGTCGGCCGCGTGGGATACGTCCTCGGCTGGACTCCTCCGCGTCACTGGTGATCGGACCGGCAGCAAGGTGATGGGATGCGAGACGTCCTGATTATCACGCGCCAGTTCCCGCCCGCAACGGGGGGGGTGTCGGAGTCGCTCGAAGGCTTCTGCCGGCACTGGGACCCCCAGCGTGTGGCCGTGCTGACGTCGGACTTGCCGGGAAGCCGTGCGCTGGACGCCACGATGCCGTTCCCCGTCTACCGATACGATCCGCGCATCGACCTGGCCTTCGAGAGCAGGTCGGTCAGGCGTTTTGGGAGTGCCCTGGCGGCGCTCGCGACGTTGGGACTGCGCATTGCCTGGCGGACAAAGCCCCGCGCGGTGCTCTGCTACACGGCTCGGGCCGTTGACCTGTTTCCCGCTTACTTGCTTCGCATGGAGCAGGGCACGCCATACGCGGCCTACTGCCACGGCGATGACCTCCCGGTACCGGGGAGACTCCTGAAGCGGGACAGGCTCCGCCTGCCTCTGCTGGACAGGGCGGCCCGCATCTTCACGAACTCGGCCGCGACTGCCGGACGCGTCGCTGCGCTCGGGGTCGGGCGCGGCAGGACGTGCGTCATCTCCCCTGGCATCGACACGGAGCGCTACTGTCCTGGCGACGGCGGACGGCTTCGTCGCAGCCTGGGTATAGCGCCGTCTGACGCGGTCGTGCTCACCGTGGGGCGGCTTGACCTGCGCAAGGGACACGACATGGTCATCCGGGCGCTGGCGGCCCTGCGGCGAGAGCGGCCGAACGTGCGCTACGTGATCGTCGGGGACGGGGAGGAGCGCGCCAGGCTCATGGGCCTGGCCCGGGACCTGGGCGTGCAGGATGCGGTGCTCTTTCTCGGCTACCAGCCCGCCGGCCTCCTTCCCGACTACTACCGCCTCTGCGACGTGTTCGCCATGCCGAACCGGGAGCTGCCAGACGGCGACACGGAGGGCCTCGGCCTGGTCTTCCTGGAGGCCGGCGCCTGCCGCAAGCCGGTGATAGGCGGGCGTGCAGGTGGGGCCGTGAACGCGGTGGCGCACGGCCGAACGGGATACCTCGTGGAGCCGAACGGCCCGGATGACGTGACGGCGCGCCTGAAGGAGCTGCTGGCCGATCCCGCCCTGCGCACGGAGATGGGGGCCGCGGGCAGGCGTCATGCCGTTGCAAACTTCAGCATCGTCAACCAGGCCCGAGAGCTCTGGGGCGAGCTTCAGTCGCTTTCGCACCGGCAGGGCAGGTGGCGGACGCGCGATAGTCGCGTACGGATCGAGGGCGCAGCAAGGTGAAGAGGTGAACCATGCATGGCTTCGCTGGCTGGGTCGCGGACGGACCGGAAGAATCGCCACCCGTGCGCCGCTGGATGATGGAATGGATCGAGTTAGAGCCGCGCAAGGCTGCCTTCGAAGTCCGCACTGACGCGCTTCATTACATCGCCTCGACTGAGCCGGGCCGCGACTTGGCGCCCGTGGCAGAAGACGACCAGGGACGCCGGGCGTTCTTTGCCGGCACCCTCGCCCTCGATCACCTCGAAAGGGCGCCCGGGCAAGGGCCGAAAGGTCCGACCGAAGCAGCAACCGCCCTCCTGGAGCTGCTGCGCGACGGCGGTCCCGATTCGCTGGTGGGGCTGAACGGGCGGTACGTGGCCTTCGTCTGGGACCACGCGCGCAACGCCTTGCACATCATGAATGACACGTTGGGATTGATGCCCGTCTTCCTGTGGCAGCACGGGCACGGTTTATCGTTCGCCTCGAACCTCTGGGCGATTGCTTCCCACCCCGCGTTCAAGCGGGAGCTAGACCCCCGCTCGGTGGCCGATGTGCTGATGTTCGGACTCCAGCAAGGGGAGCGCACTCTCTTCGACGACGTAACGTTGTTGGCTCCCGGCAGCCGGGCCACCTTTGAGGACGGGCGCCTGACTATCCATCGGGTTCGGGACCTGCCGTTCTCGGACGCGCGTTTTCAGTGGTCGATCGAAAGAGCGGCCGCAGAGATGTACTCGGTCCTGAGCGCGAGCGTGAGGCGCCGCGCCCTGGACGGCCAGCCGGTCGTGCTTCCGCTGACCGGCGGGTTCGACTCCCGCACCCTCCTGGGCTTGCTCTCCGAGGCGCGCATCCCCGTGCGGGCGATCACGCAGTCCCAGGGCCGGCTCTATGGAGAGGACGGCCAATACGCGCGCAGGCTGGCAAGACGGGCTGGAGCGGAGCACAGCACGGCCCCGTTGGGTGAGGACTTCCTTGACCGTTACAGGCAGAAGGCCGTCGCCATAAGCGGCGGGCTGTACGACATACATACCGGCCGGATGCTCTCGTTGCTCGATGGGGCGGCCGACAGGACGTCCACGCTCGTGTGCGGCTTTCTGGGCGGCGGCCTGACGAGCAGGTTCCTCAATTCAGACGCCGATTTCTCCTCGCCGGAGGAGCACTGCCGCCTCTGCTTCGCCGGGGCGTACAAGTACCGTTTCGGCGTGGAAGAAGTGTCCCGGATGCTCGGCCCCCGGATGCCGGCGGGATTGGCGCAGGATGTGCTGGAGGAGAACGAGCGCTTCTTCATGTCTCACGACGGCCCGCCTCACCACCAGTTCTTCCACTGGGACTTGCTGATTGGGCGGCGCCGCTACGTCAGCTATCTCCTGCACTTCTTCGGGCAGTTCCGGCGCGTCGTCGCGCCCTTTACGGACCGCGAGTTCGTCGCCTTCATACTGTCGCTGCCGTTCGCCGCGATCCGTCGGCAGCAGGTCTACAGGGACATGCTCTGCACGTATCTGCCTCACCTGGCGAAGATACCGAACACGAACGACATGCCCGTCCTGCCGTCCACGTCGGAGGTGCTGCGCACTTTCATCGGCACCCAGTGGCGCAGGTTCGCGGTGCAGCCCGTGCAGCGGCTCTTCCCGTCGCGCAGGCATACCGGGCAACAGCAGGAGATATACGGTGTCTACCTGTCGGGGGCTTCGCGGGGCGTCTTGGACCACATCCTGGACTGCCGCGATCTGCTGGCCCCCTATCTTGTGCCCGGTGAGCTGGAACGTTTCGTCGGCATGCAGAGGGACGGCAACAATTCTTTCTCCATGGGCATCCTGGGGCTTTCCGCGCTGGCGACGGGGCTCCAGATGGCCGAGGATCCGGGCCTGGCGCTCCGGGCCTGGGCGAAGGTGCCAATGACATGACGCCGCAAGATCGAGCCCGGACGGGGGGAGTTCGGCCGGCGTGTCGCATCGGGCGCGCCGTGGATCTGCCCGTTCTGTTTCGCAAGCGTCTTTGAGGACGGGATGCACAATGGCGAAGAAGTCATCACAGAGGCCGGCGCTGCTCGCAGGTGCCACGGAGCGGTTTGTTGACCTGGTCGTGGCTTTCCGCAACTCCACGCTCCGCAACCTCGTGCCCAAACGGCTGAAGGCCGTCGGCTACCATCTTGTGCCCAGGCAAATGATGGAGCACAAGATGCGGCTGGCCGACTACCAGCGCTTCACGGCGGACGTCGAATCCCATCCTGTCTGCACGTCGGTAACGATCGGCATCATCAAGGACTACATGTACAAGTACGGTCGCTTCGAGGCGGCGTGCGCCGAGATGGGCATCCCCTACAAGTTGATCGACATCACGAGAGATGGCTGGATCCAGGAGGTCCGGGCCTCCGGATGCCATGCGTTCGTCGTCTGGCCGGCCTACATCGATAGCCGTGCCAAGAAGCTCTACGACGAGCGGCTCAGGGTGCTGGTGGAGGACCTGGAGCAGTTGCTCTTCCCCTCCTATAAGGCCCTCTGGCTCTACGAGAGCAAGCACCGGATCAGGGATTGGCTGGACGTGCACGACGTGCCGCATCCGCGTACGTGGGTATTCGCCGACCGCACCGAAGCAGAGGAGTTCGTTGCAAATGCTTCGTACCCGCTGGTCTTCAAGACCGACGTGGGCTCGTCCGCCTTTGGCGTCCGTCTGCTTCGGAGCCGGCGCCAGGCCATGAAGGTGGTGAGGGCCTGCTTCGGCAAGGGCTTCCTGCCGCGCCGGCATGACCGGCGGGACCGGGCGTGGGGGACGGCCCTGTTCCAGGAGTACGTGCCGGACGTCGATGAGTGGCGCGTGATACGCCTTGCCGACTCCTACTTCGGTTACCAGAAGCTGAAAGAAGGCCAATTCCACAGCGGGTCGCACCTATGCGGATGGTATACGCCGCCGGTCGGCCTTCTGGAGCTGTGCCGCAGAGTGACCGAAATCGGCCCCTTCTACAGCATGAGCCTGGACGTGTTCGAGACACCGGGCGGCGAGTTCCTCGTCAACGAGCTGCATCCCGTGTTCGGCCCGGAGGAGCCTTCGGAGATGTACGTAGACGGCACGCCCGGGCGTTACCTCTACGATGAGGCGACCCGTTCGTGGCGCTTCGAGGAGGGTTGTTTCAACAGGCGCGGTTCGTGCCCCTTGCGCCTGGCGAAGGTGCTCCAAATGCTCGGGGAGCCGTTGCCGGAGTGCGTCAAAGGGTGGGTGTGAATGCCCGAGGGCTCCGCGTGGCCGCTCGCCAACGGCGGCCAGCGTTGAACGGACGCAGCCGAACAAAGCTCAACCCAGAGGATGTAGGTGGTCCTCATGAACGACGGCGACATGACATGGCCACAGCGCCTCAAGCGCGCGTTGCTGAAGGCCAGGTCGCGCTTCCGGGAGAGGCGCGCCTGGCGCAAGAGGCATAGGCACGTCTTCGCGCTCCACCCCGAGTACGCCAGGCCCTGCCCCCGGCCGTTGGAGGGGCGCCACCTGAAGCTGTGGCGACAGTTGGACCGGCGCTCCAGCTCGGACACGCTCCGGGTCTGCTTCCATATCTCGGGCCGTGCCGACGCGGAGACGGTGCCCGAGGAGGTGTTCGCCGCCGACATCGAGCCGGCGTTGAACCGCCATGACGCGTGCCTCTTCCTGGAGGACAAGACGGCCCACAATCATTGGTTCGACGACGGACTGTTCCCGGCCGTGCGCCTGTACCGCATCGGTGGCGTGCTCTACGGCCAGGACTACAGGCCGCTGCGCGCCGACGAGGTGGACCGGTACGTGGAGAAACTCGATTTCCCCCTGGTCCTGAAGCCGGCCAGGGGCACCGCAGGGGGCAGGGGCGTGCGCTTCGTTGCCACCGCCGGCGAGCTGCGCGATGCCATGGCCGGCCAGCCGGACTTCGTGGTCCAGGAGAAGATCGAGCCCTGCGGCTTCTTCAGGCGCTTCAACGATTACGGCCTGAATACCGTCCGCGTCTGCACCTACCGGTCAGTCGCAACCGAGGAGATCCACGTGCTCAACTGTGCGCTCCGGATAGGCCGCGAGGGCAGGTTGGATAACCTGAAGCAAGGGGGCCTGGTCCGCTACATCCATCCGGACGGCACGCTGAACCGCTACGCGCTCGACATCTACGGGGGGAAGTACACCAGGCACCCCGATTCGGGCATTGACCTGACGGCTCCTGAGACGGTTCCGGCCTTCGGGGAACTGAAGCGGGTGGCAAAGGATCTGGCAGGCCAGGTGCATCTGGCGCGGCTCGTGAGCCTGGACATGTGCCTTGATTCGCGCGGCAGATGGCGCGGCGTGGAGATCAACCTGGAGCACCAGACGATCAGGTTCGCTCAGTATGCGGGCGCCCCGTTCTTCGGGCCCTTCACGGGCGAAGTGATCTCGTACTGCCGGAGCAACCCGCGATGGAAATGGTAAGAGGTCGCGCCCCCATGCGTTCCGGGACGGCAAGATGAGGAACGGTGAGCCCATGAAGGTCATCCACGTGGTGCGTGCTCTCGAGACAGGGGGGCTCGAGTCCCTGGTCTTGCAGAGCTGCGCTCGCATGCGAAGCGCACATGGCATGGATGCACGCGTGTACGCCCTGCTGCCGGGAGATGGCCTAGCGCAGCGACCCGAGCACCGGGACGTCCCCTGTGTGACTGTTTCGCGCAACGGTCGCCATACGATTGTCGGCGGCGCGGTGCGGCTGGCGCGACTGTTCCGCCGCGAGCGTCCTCACGTCGTCCACGTGCACAACTTCTTCTCCCACGTCCGGGCCGCCCCAGCCGCGAAGTGGGCCCGCGTCCCGGTGCTGGTGCATACGAAGCACGGCGCTCAGTATCCCGCCGTCTGGGGCAGTCGTCGGCTTGCAGGGGCCGCGTACAGACTGTCCGACGTCCTGGTGGCCATCTCGGAGGACGTCCGGCAGGGATTGATGCGAACCTACCGGTTCGCGCCCGAGAAGGTGCGTTTGGTGGTCAACGGGATCGACACAGACCGCTTCGGCCCCGTTTCGAAGGAGCTCGTGCCGGGCGGGCGGCGGGTCCTGGGGATAGAGGGGCGGCCCCTGATAGGCACGGTCTGCCGCCTCTCACCGGAGAAGGGGGTGCCGACGTTGCTGGAGGCGTTTGCGCGGCTGGCCTCGTCCATGCCCGATGCTCGCCTGCTGATTGTGGGCGACGGGGCGGAGCGGGCGGCCTGCCAGACCCGAGCCCAGGAGCTCGGCGTGGGCGACAGGGCTCATTTCCTGGGCATGCGGGATGACGTCGCGGCGATCTATCCCTTGCTGGACATTTACGTGCAGCCCTCTTACACGGAAGGCATCTCGCTGACGATCCTGGAGGCCTGCGCCTGTGGGCTTCCCGTGATCGCGACGGCCGTGGGGGGCAATCCCGAGATCGTTGCGGAAGGCAGGTCCGGGCGGCTCGTGCCTCCCGGCAACGCCCAGGCCCTTGCTTACGCCATCCAGGACACCTGGGCGGATAACGGGGCAGCCTTCGCGATGGGGCAGGCGGCCCGACGTCGCGTGGTTGAGAGCTTCTCACTGGAGCGGATGGTGAGCGATTACGTCGATTTGTACTGGCAGGTCTACTCAGGCAAGGCGGGAATTGTGGCGCCGAGGCATGGCAAGCCCTCCTGGCTGCGGAAGGAGGGCTGACATGGCCGAAGAACGGCCGACCCGCGCCGAGAACGCACGCGGACGGTTCCTTCGGCGGCGCACGTGGCCGTGCCGTCTGCTGGCTCTTCCCTTTCTCGTGGCGTGTGTGGGCATCGCCGTGGTCGCGGGCATTTATCGCTGGCCGACGGCGAACCTGCTGGTCAGCACATTGGCCCCCGTGCCTCCGCTCGTGTGTCTGTTCGCGTTGCTTCCGGGGCTGTGCGCAGGGATTCCGGCGGTCAGGCGAGTCTGGCTCGTGCTGGGCTTTGCTGCATGGCTCGGCGCGGTGGTCGCGTTGGAGGAATGCCTGCAGTGGCTTAAGCCATTCCCCGGGCGGGCGCGGCGCGAGTTCGCCCTCAAGCGCGCGCGACACGAGCAAGGGCTGGACTCGGGGGCATGGGCGGAAGGAGGGCCGACGCTGCCGCTCCGGCTCGTCTCGTGGAACTTGCATCATGACAGGGGACTCTCGGACCTGGGCATTGAGCAAGTCGCGGGGCTCGACCCCGATCTGCTCTTCCTCCAGGAGTGCGAGGCGGGGGCCCTGCGAGACACCCTCATGAGGACCGGATGTTTCAGAGGTTACTTCGTCGACGGCAGCGAGAACTCCATCGTGAGCCGATTCCCCCTCGTCCGGGTGCCGAACGCAAAGCTGCCCGCATGGCGTGGCACCGTTTGGGCCGTAGAGGCAGCCCCCGGCGTGACGCTCTACTGCATCAACGTGCACATGGGCAGGTATCTCTTGACGCCGAACCTGCTGAGGCACTGGCGTCCCGGGCAGGTGCGGATGGCCGCTGCCAGCACCCGCATGCGCCTGGGAGACCTGGCCGCTGACATCCTGCTTTGGCAGCGCAGAGGCCCCGTCATCCTGGCCGGAGACTTCAACGTACCGGCACACTACCCCGACCTCAGACGGGCAACCGGCTCCTTGAAGGACTGCTTTGCGGCTAACGGCTACGGGTGGGGCAAGACCGTGCGTGCGGACCTGCCGGTCTTGCGGATCGACATGATCTTCGTACCGCTCGGCGCGCGCGTGTACTACACTGCAGCGGTGACCGGTCAGGGCTCGGACCACAGAATGGTCCTGGCGGAGGTGGCCATACCTCTGGCTGGCACCGGGGCGGCCACCGCGGAACGCCGCAGCGCACCTGCACCCTCCAGCCTGCATGGGCCACTGCAATGGGCAGGGCTACTGTCAGACTGCCAGGCTTTGGCTGCATGGTGATCCCTATGCACTGCCTCGTGCTCAGTGACACGTTTCCGAACCGGGTCGAGCCGGAGCGCGGGCCCTATAACCGCAGGCAGATGGAATGCCTCTCGAAGCACTGCCGGCTTACCGTGATCAACCCACTGCCGTGGCACCAGACGCTGCCCGGGCGTCGCTGGCACGCCCTTCCACCGGGGCCCCATGACGTGTTGGACGGGATCGCGCTGTTCCACCCGCGCCTCTGGCACGTGCCGGTGCTGGGACGGAACCATTCGTGGCGGGCCGTGCTCGCCGCCGCCCGCCGGGTGCTCCGCTCGGCATCGGTCGGAGCGTGCGACGTGGTGATGGCTACGTTCGCCTATCCCCACGGTCCGGCGGCAATACGGCTGGCCGAGGAGTTGGGCGTCCCCTGCGTGCTGAAGGTGCGAGGCAGCGACCTGCATTCCCTTCCCTTCCAGAGCGCCCGAGGCAGGCGGACCGCAGAGGCCCTCGCGGCGGCCGCCGCCGTCGTGGCCGTCAGCGGGAATCTGGCCAGCATTGCCCGCGAGCTGGGTGCGCCGGCGGATAGGGTCCACGTCCTGCCTAACGGCGTAGATGTGGACCGGTTCGTCCCCGTGCCCCGTGAGGACGCGCGCCGAGAGTTGGGCGTCGCCGCCGATTGGGACGGGATCGTCCTGTTTGTCGGCAGCTTGCTGCCCGTCAAGCGCGTGGACGTGCTGATCGACGCGATGGCGATTCGCCGGCACGAGCAGCCATCGGACCGGTGCCTGCTGGCGATCGCTGGCCGCGGGCTCCTGCGCCGGCGGCTTCAACGGCAGGCCGCCCGGCTGGGCGTAGGAGACGCCGTCAAGCTGCTCGGTCATATCCCCCAACAGCGCGTGGCCCTGTGGATGAACGCGGCGGACATGCTCGTGCTTCCGAGCGAGAAGGAAGGCTGCCCCAATGTCGTCCTGGAGGCGCTGAGCTGCGGCACGCCGGTGGTGGCGTCGCGTGTGGGTGCTGTCCCCGACCTGCTGGATCAGAGCTGCGGCCTCGTCGTTCAGCCCGGAGAGGCGGGAGCACTGGCCCTGGCGATGCGCGAGGCGGCGGGCCGCCGGTGGGACCGGTCGGCTCTGCGCCAGAGGGCCTCGGGAATGTCCTGGGACGCTAATGCAGCCCGCCTGCATTCTATTCTGTCAAGCGTCGTTTCCGCTTACGCTGCCCCTGAGGGGCTGAGCGCCGCAGTCGACCTTGCTGAGGCACGAGGGCATGAACGAAGCTGACTCCGCCGCCTCGCATGCAGGCCGAGTGAAGATGAAGCGCCCTGCCGCAGGTGCGAGGCAGGCGGTGAGAGCCATGCACGTGCTCTATCACCATCGCACGAGCGGCGACAATGTTGAGGGCGTGCACATCATGGGCCTCGTGCGAGCGCTGCGCGAGTTGGGCTGCACGGTGGACATCGCAAGTCCGCCGGGCTGCTCTCCGGAGAGCAGAAAGGCCGCCGAGGCGCAGGGCGGGGGGGTGAGGCCGCGATTGAAGCGCTTCGCCCGCCACGCGCCGCCCGTCCTGTTCGAATTGGCCGAACTCGCCTACAATGTCTGCGCCCTGGCCCAGATGCTGAGGCTGGTGCGCCAAAGGCGCCCGGATCTGATCTACGAGAGGACGACGTCGAACAGCGTGGCCCCGACGCTTCTGGCCGGCTGGCTGGGCGTGCCCATCGTGCAGGAAGTCAACGTGACGGCCCAGGTGGGGCGCTTCCGAGCTCTCGTGCTGCGCAGGCTGACGCCCGCCATCGAGCGGTGGGTGGCGCGGCGGGCCGCCTTGGTCGTCACGGTGTCGGACGCGTTCAGGGCGATGCTCGTCCGCGCGCACTGGCCGGCCGACAGGATCATTGTCTGCCCGAACGCCATAGGCGCGGACGAATTCACCCCGGACGTGGTCACACCAGCCGCACGGCCGCCGCATGTGCGTCCAGACGACCTCGTGGTGGGCTACGTGGGCTCATTCCTGCCCTATCACGGGCTGGATGCGCTGGTGGACATCGCGCGACAGATGGCGACGGCCCGGCCGGAGGTGCGCTGGCTACTGGTCGGCGACGGCGTGGAGAGGCCCAGGCTGAAGAGTCTCATTGATCGGCACGGACTGCGCAGCCGCTTCTGGCTGCCCGGCAAGGTGCCGCATGAGGAGGTCCCGCAGTACGTGGCGGCGATGGACGTAGCCGTGCTGCCCCATTCGGCCGCGTTCAACTCGCCCATGAAGCTGTTCGAGTACATGGGCATGGCGCGCGCGATCGCTGCTCCGCGGGTGGCGGCCATCGAAGAGGTCATCACGGACGGAACGAACGGCTTGCTGTTCCAGCCGGGTGACACCGACTCCTGCCGCCATGTGTTGGAGAGGCTAATGAGCGACGGCAGCCTGCGGGCCCGCCTGGGCGGCAACGCCCGCGCGTGCGTCCTGGCGAACCATACCTGGTCAGCGAATGCCCGGCGGCTCCTTCGCGCCGTAGAAGGCCTCGCCGGCCGGGCTGGAAAGGCCATGAACGCGTGAAGGTGCTCATCACAGGGGCAAGCGGATTCCTCGGGGGACACCTGACGGAGGTGTTCCTGGAAGCGGAGCACTCGGTTCGCGCGCTCGTGCGCCGCACCAGCCGCACCGAGAAGCAAGAAGAAGCTC
>CAZSET010000073.1:0-15887 GCA_964605915.1 uncultured candidatus Brocadiaceae bacterium
CGCCTACCGCACCGCCTACGAGTACTCCGTTGACGGCGGCCCGATGCAGACGCTCGCCCTGGAGCCCCGCCACGAGGAGCTCACTCTGCTGAAGGGCACGGCCGAGCTGCGCTACATCGCCTGGTTCGAGGTCGGGACGGTCGAGCTGAGCCCCGGCTCGCACACCGTCACCATCCACGTGGTCCAGCATCCCGACGTGGCCGGCACTCAGGGCGCCATCGACTGCATGTGCCTGACGAATTTTCCCTGGAGGCCAGCGGGCACGCTCCAGCCCGACCAGGGCCCCACGCCGGGGCCCGACGTCTGGTATCCCTTCCGGTACGGGGAGGACACCTTCTCCTCGAGCTCCATCATCGACATGAGCTACCTGCTGGACGACGTGGCCGGCGAGCACGGGTGGGTGACCCGAGTCGGGGACTCCCTCGAGTTCGAGGATGGCACGCCGGTCAGGTTCTGGGGCGTCTGCACCGGGCCCGCGTCGATACAGACCACCGACGAGTGGATGGCGCACCAGGCGGACTACTACGCCAAGCACGGGTTGAACCTGGTGCGCCTGCACCCCGTCGAATGGCTGCTGGGCGTGCTGCTGAAGGACGCGGGCACGGGCGAGCGTTACATCGATCCGGACCAGCTCGACATCCTGGACCGCTGGTTCGCCATCCTAAAGGACCGCGGCATCTACATGAACTGGATCGTCTTCTATCCGCACGTCATCACGCCGGACGACGACTACCCCACTGACCTCTACAATGAGCTGCCCGACAATACGCGCGGAGGCCTGGAGGGTAAGGACACCAGCGGGATGATCAACTTCATGCCCGAGCTGCAGGACGCGAGCTGGGAGTACCTCGAGACCCTCCTCTCCCACGTCAATCCCTACACGGGCCTGGCCTACAAGGACGATGCGGCCCTGGCCGTCCTGGAGGTGCAGAACGAGGACTGCCTGTTCTGGCACTGGCCGCTCGAGTATCTGGACGACCGCAACGGCGACTATCCGCTCCACTCGGCGATATTGCGCGAGCTGTGGCGGCAGTGGGTGCAGGACCGGTACGGCAACGACGCCGCCCTCGCCGCCGCCTGGGAAGACGGGATGCACTCGACCGATTCCGTCACCAACTCGGACATGGACATCTACTCTCCCTGGGAGTTCCTGTACGACGGCCCGAACTGGAATAAGGAAGCCGAGAAGACCCGCATGGGCGATTTCATCCATTTCCTGGCCGAGACGCAGCGGGGCTTTTACGAGCAACGCCAGCAGCGCCTGGACGATTTGGGCTGGGGCGGCGCGACGATCTCCACCAACTGGGAGGCCGGCGGTATCTGCGCCGACGCGGCCAACCTGTGGGCCGATGACGGCATGGACATCATCGACCGTCACGCCTACTTCGGCTCGGCGGACTCCGACTACTACGTGCACGTCGGCCCCATTGACAATCGCTCGCAGCTCTATGAGCCCGGCCGCTACATCATGGCCGGCGACAGCCATGTGGCCGGCGGCCAGTACGTGGTGCTCTACCAGGTGGAGGACAAGCCCGCCTTCCAGACCGAGTGGAACCTGAACCAACCCAGCCCCTGGAGGGCGGAGGCCGCCCCCCTGTTCGCCTTCTACGGCATGGGCCTCCAGGGCTGGGACGGCTCACTGCACTTCGCCAGCCGCTACGCGTTCATGGAGAACGGCTGGCCCGGCGGGCACGGTCATGGCCCGTCCAAGTACGTCAACGACACACCCCTCTACATGGCGCAGTTCCCCGCCCTGTCCTTCGCCATCTACAACGGGCACATCCAGGAGGCGGACCTCGCGGCCGCCCGCCGACTGAACACGGAGGACATTTTCCTGGGGTTCGACGCGCTCAGCCAGCCCCTGCCCGGAGGCGGCTGGCCGGGAGAGGACGACATCTACGTCCCGCCCGAAGTCGACGCCATCGGACGCCTGACCTTCAAGGCGGACGACGACTTGCAGGTGAGCGACTCCGAGCGGGTGGACTACACCGATTACTGGGACCAGGGCGCCCAGGTCATTGAGAGCATGACGGGCGAGCTGACGTGGGACTACGGCCAGGGCGTCGTGACGCTCCACGCCCCCAAGACGCAGGCCGTCGTCGGCTTCGCCGGTGGGCAGCACTTCGACCTGCCGGGGGTGTCCGTGGACGTGAGCACGGAGTTCGTCAGCCTGATCTTCACGCCGCTCGATAACGAGGCCCTGGTCGACTCCGAGCACATACTGATCACGGCCATGGCCAAGGACAAGCAGACGAATGCCCAGTTCAGCGCGGACTATTCGGAGCTGCTGGTCCTCGGGGGTTCGCCGCTGATGCTCGAGCCCGTGCAGGCCACCATCACGTTCGGCGGCGACGCCATTACGTCCGCCAGAGTGGTCGACGTATTCGGCGTGCCCACGCGGACCGACGTCGAGCGCTCCGGCAACACTATCACCATAGACGGGCGCTACCAGACCTACTACTACGAGGTCCAGCGCGACCGAAGCGCGGGCGGATCATCCGGGGGCGAGGCGCTGACGGCAGCCGTCCAGTCAAGACTGCCGGATCAGCCGCGACCTCTGTGGCACGGCCCGAACGACCTGCCCGGGCTGGCGGACGCGACCATCCCCTCCGGTGCGCCTGACAGGTGGGCCAGCCCGTCGAGGATCGGCCGTGGGCTGCTGGACGAGCTGACGGCCGACGGACAGTCGGACAGTGTGTTGGACCTGAGCGACCTGACCGGCGGCCTGGGCCTCTGGCGCGGCGTCCTGAGCAATGTCGCCATCTCCCACGGCGCAACCGGCGACCCGTCGCCCACGTGGCCCGGGTGGCTCGGCCCGGACTGGCTAGAGACCGATTGAGGGCGCACGGGCGCCCTCCCTGCCGACCATCGGTCCCTCGCGCCTGGCGTTTCTGAGCCACGGGCAAATCCAGGGCTTGACAAAAGCCGGAGTCCGCTTACACTCTTAGGGGCGCGGCGACGCAGAGGCGGTCGGGGTCGCCAGCAGATGATCGGGGGCCAGTCTTGTCGAATGGAGGGCGGCGATGGGATCTTGGTCGAAGCGACTGGAGACTACTGCGGGCAAGCAGGGGAGTCGCGTTGCGCTGGCGCTGGAGGCGTTGGAGCCGCGCTACGAGGTGGGCAACGCTCCGAGTTCCGTGGTCAGCGGCGACTTCAACGACTACGGGCGCCCAGACGTGGGCGGGGCGATCAACGAGGACTCCAGCGACGAGGACACGGACACGATCCACGCCGACACGGGCAGCTACTTCGTGATCGACTCGGCGAAGTTTGCACCGATAACGGCTGAGCAATCCGCCACGTTTGGCGGATTGACTGCTTCCGTCGCCTGATCGCAAGACTGCGCGGCGGCGACGGAGACACGGCCGCATGGCAGAGGAGGAACGGCTACCAGCAAGGCCGACAGCAGGGAGAATTCGGGATGACGTTTGTCATACATGTGTCCCGGGATGTCAGCGTGCCGCTCGGCATAGAACCGGGCGACTCAGTGGTGCTGGGCCGCGACTCGACTCAGTGCCAGTTCGTCGTCCGGGACATCAGCGTATCGCGGCGGCACTGCAGGCTGTCGGTCATCGGCGACCGAGCGCAGGTGGAGGACCTGGGCAGCACGAACGGCACTCTTGTGAACGGCCAACGCATCGAGACCGAACAGTTGTCGCCGGGCGATGTCGTCGAGATCGGCCAGTGCCGGATAGAGCTGCTGTGATCCGCACCGGCGGCGATGCCTTGGGTCGGCACGCATGGGTCGGGCCGGGCCCTGCTCTTTGGAAAAAGAGCGCAGAGCATGACAGAACTGATCCGCATTAAGCCCCATCACTTCATCGACATTGTCACTGCGTTCGGCGCGGGGCAGACGCAGTTCGAGCCCCACCCCTACGGACACGCCGTCCACACGGTCGCTGCCAGAATCGCCGACGAGCCGGATGTTCTCCTCGAGATGGAATTCGGCGCGGACGATATCTGCGAGCCCTGCGTGCACAACATCGACGGCTTATGCGACGACACGATCGACACGTCATATCGGCCCGATGCCCCCGCCCTGAAGAGGGAATGGAACCTTCTGCTAGACAACCGCTGGGCTTCGCAACTGGGCATCGAGGAAGGCGATCGTCTCACCGCACGGGAGTTCTGCTCCCGGTTGCGCGGTGCCATGGCCGGCATCACGGACGTCTACCGCGAGATACCGGCCGAGCGGACGGCCTTGCGGGCCGCGAACCTGGAGAAAGGGATCGAAAAGGTGCTGGGGACGGGGGCGCACCCCCACAGCCCTTGAAGGGAATCGGACCTGCCGCCACGCCTCGCAGAGAGGGCCGGCGCCCTGGTGCCGGGCATCAACGGGATATTCTCCTACGAGTCCTCGAACGCCCTCTACTACATGGACGACGGCAACGCCGGGAACAACGAGGCGGGCATGTACTCGTCCGTGCTCCACGTCTTCGCGCTCAACGCCCTCAAGAAGTCGGGATTCTGACCGGGCGGCACCGACCCTTGCGCCAGGCAGGTGGGCCGCGTATCATCGCGCCCACGCACGCAGGGCCAGCTTCTCAGCCAATCCCCAAGGCAAAGATGGAATGAGATTCTTCGACTGCAATTGCTTCATCGGGCTGCCGATGAACGGCGCCCTCAAGCCCGTGCCCACGGCGGATGAGCTGCTCCGCTGGCTGGACCGGGCCGGCGTTGAACGCGCCCTGGTGTGGCACGTCGCCCAGAGGGATTACGCCGTGCCGACGGGGAACCGGCTGCTGGCGGAAGCCATCGCGGGCCGTCACGATAGACTGACGGGCTGTTGGAGCATTATGCCCAACCAGTGCGGCGAACTGCCCGAGCCGGACGAATTCTGCGAGCAGATGGCAGCGGCCAACGTCCGCGCGCTGACGGCCTTCCCGAGCCTGCAGCACTTCCTGTTGCGGGGTGAATCGTGCGGGCCGATGCTCCAGACGATGATCGAGCGCCGCATCCCCATGATCCTGCCCGTTACGAGGGGCGTGGGGTGGGACGGCACTTACCACCTGCTGGCGGAGTTCCCGGAGCTGGTGTGCATCCTGAGCAACGTGAACACCTGGGCGACGGTGCGCATGTTCCTCCCGCTGCTCGGGAAGTACGCACACGTCCACCTGGACATCAGCGAGTACATCCTGGACGGTGGCATTGAACTGGTCGCCGAGCGCTTCGGAACGGGCAGAATGCTGTTCGGCACGGCCTTTCCCGGACGTGGGCACGGCGGTCCGATGCTGGCCGTGAGACACGCAGACATACCCGAAGAAGCGAAGCAAGCCATCGCCGCCGAGAATCTGGAGAGGATACTGGCGGGGGCGCGGCTTTGACGCAAACCGCCCACCTGCCGCATGACGGCCAGGCCATGGAAGCTCAAACGCCGATTAGACCCGATTCGTCGATCGCCGCCGAGTTCTGGAAGGACGGGCGAAGCGAATCTTGCCCCGTCTATGACATGCACGCCCACCCCGGACCGTGCAAGTACACGTGCGTGCCGCGGTCCGAGCCGGCCGACATGGTGCAAGCCATGGACGCCGCGGGGATACGGCTCGTCTGCATCTCCCATCAGGCGGGGCTCTTCGGACCGGACCTGGGCAACGGGCCTGCGGTCGAGGCCGTCCGCCAGTTTCCGGACCGCTTCCGCGCTTACCTCTCCGTCAATCCGCATTACCCGGCCGCGCTCGAGCGGGAACTGGCCGAGTTCGACGACATGCGCGACGTGTACGTCGGCCTGAAATTCCTGCCCGACTATCACGAGGTGAAGATCAGCGATGGGCGCTACCGGCGGGCGCTGGAGTTCGCCGAGGCGCGGGGTTTGCTGCTGCTGTCCCACACGTACGGCGGCAGCCGATTCAACGGCGCCGCCGAGGTGCGCCACGTGGCTGAGAACTACCCCAACATCAGGCTGCTGATGGCCCACTGCCTGAAGAACAACTGGCGCGAGGCCGCCGCCATTGCACGCGAGTACCCTCACGCCTACCTCGATCTGACCGGTGTGCTTGGCCAGTGGGGCGCGGTCGAGCTCCTGTGCGAAGAAGCCGGAAGCGAGAAAGTTCTGTTTGGCACGGATGCCCCCCTCTACAGCCAGCGCGAGGCGATCGGGCAACTGCTGTCCGCCGACATAGCGGACGCCGACATCTACAACATCTGCCATCGCAACGCCGAGGCGCTCCTGGGGCTGTGAACGCCCCAAGTGTCGCTCGATCCGGATCCTCCGAGAAACGGAGAGGCCGATGCCGTCAGCCAGACCCAACCTGCTGTTCATGATGACGGACCATCAACGCTACGACAGCTTCGGCATGATGCAGTGTGGCGTCGAGGTCGCGCCGAACCTGAACCGCCTGGCCTCGCAGAGCTGCTTCTTCGAGCGAACCTACAACACGGCACCGTTGTGCGTCCCGACGCGCACGGCCCTGTTCACTGGCAAGTGTCCCTTTCACACGGGCGTGGTGAACAACGACTTCGAAGGCGTCACGGCCCAGGACCACAAGCCGTTCCAGCAGTACCTCGCGGAAGCCGGCTATGACGTCGCGCACGTGGGGATCGACCACGTCAAGGTCAAGCCCCCTTACCGCGAGCGCGTGCCCTTCGTCCTGTGGGTCAGCAACGCGGAGCACCGGCGCTACCTGAAGGAGCACGTCGAGGGCGAGCCGTACCCGGATCCGCATCTGTTCTCGAAGGAGATCACCGAGATTCAGCAGGGCGAACCGGTCCGCCGTCGCTTCTCCAGCACGACGACCGCCGCCTGGCCCCACGCTGTGGAGCATTCTCTGGACAGCTACTGGTGTCGGCGGGCCGTGGAGTTCCTGGAGCGGCCTCACGAGCGGCCGTTCGCCCTCTTCCTGTTTCTGTGGGCGCCCCACCCTCCCCTTCGTGTTCCCGAGCCGTACGCGTCCATGTTCGACCCAGGCGACGTCGAGCTGCCGCCGAACGTGGGGCAGACGGCCGATGGCGAGCCCGCCAACCGCCGCAAAGGCATCGCCGGGCAACTGGGAGAAGGCGTCAGCATGGACGAATGGCGCAGAGTGTGGGCGGCGCATCTCGGCCTGGTGAACCTGGCCGACGCCGGCATCGGCACCGTGCTGGAGGCGCTGGACTCGGCCGGCCACTCGAAAGACACCATCGTCGCATTCACGGTCGACCACGGTGACTTTCTGGGCCAGCACCGGATGTACCAGAAATTCGAGATGTACGAGCCTGCGATCCGGATGCCCCTTCTCGTTCGACTGCCCGGCGCCGAGGCCCACGCCTTCGACACGCCCGTCTCGCATCTGGACATTGTGCCGACGCTGATGGCGCTGATGGAGATGGACGCGCCCGGTGACCTGGAAGGCGCTTCTCTCGCCGACAGCGTCAGTCAGGGGACGACCCCGCCGAGCCGGCCGGTGTTCTGCGAGTTCTGTGGCAGCCGCAGCAGGGACATCAACCGCCGCGCCGTCATCACGCACCGGTGGAAGTACGTGTACGACCCGGAGGACGCGCCCGAGCTGTACGACCTGCGCACGGACCCCCTGGAAATGACGAACCTGGCGGCCGATCCGCGCTATGCCGAAACGATCCACCAGCTCCACGCCGAGGCCAAGGCCTGGGCCGAGAGATGCGGCGACTGGGTCGAGTTCTAGTGGTCACGCAGTCACGAGTTGGACCGACGCCCTTGCGGCCTGGAGGAACCAGACGTATGGCCGAGAGACTTTCATCCCGCGAACGAATGCTGGCGGCGCTCGAATGCCGGGAGCCGGACTACGTTCCCTGCTGCTTCAGCGCCTTCCAGATTCTGCGGCAGAAGTGTAAAGACCAGCTCGAGTACGTCGAGAAGCAGCTTGAGATGGGCCTCGACGCGATGGCGCAGATCCAGACCCCTTCGGTGCGCTTCGACCCACGCGTGAGCACGCGCGAATGGCGCGAAGACGACCCGCAGCAGCCCTATCCGCTCCTGCACAAGGTCTACGAGACTCCGGCCGGCCCTCTGCGCACGTGCGTGAGCATGAGCGAGGACTGGCCCTGGGGCGAGCACGTGCCCCTGATGGACGACTTCCTGATCCCGCGCTCGCGCAAGTTCCTCGTGACCCCGGAGGACAACCTGGAGGCGCTGCGGTATCTCCTGGCGCCGCCGACGGACGATGACGTGCGCGCCTTGCGGGAATCCGCAGAGCGCGTGAAGGCATGGGCGGCCGAGCGCGAGCTGCCGGTCATTGCGTTCTACGGGATGGTGGGCGACCTGGCCGCGTGGCTCTGCGGCATCCAGGAGCTCATGATGATGACGGTGGACGCGCCGGACTTCGTCCACCAGGTCCTGGCCCTCATCGAAGAGTGGAACCGGCAGCGGATGGAGCTGGTCCTGGAGCAAGGAGTGGACGTGTTCGTCCGGCGTGCGTGGTACGAGAACGCGGATTTCTGGTCGCCGACCCTGTACGGCGAATACCTCCTGCCCGGGCTGCGACGCGACGCTGAGCTCGCGCACGCGGCGGGCGCCAGGTTCGGTTACCTGATGAGCTGCTCCCTGATGCCTCTGCTCGACGCGATGCTGGAGGCCGGCGTCGACGTGCTGCTCGGCGTGGACCCGGCGCAGGATAGGACCATGGACCTGAGCGCCCTGAAGGATAAGGCCGACGGGAAGATGTGCCTGTGGGGAGGCGTCTGCGGTTACCTGACCGTCGAGTGCGGCACGCCGGAGGAGATCAGTGCCCAGGTGCGGGACGCAATCCGCATCCTGGGCCCCGGCGGCGGGCTCATCCTGGCACCGGTGACGAACATCCGCGAAGACACCCCGCAGGCCTGGCGGAACGTGGAAGCACTGATCGAAGCCTGGCGACGCATGCGCGACTACCCGATCAACGCGGGCTGAACAGCAGGCTCAGAGCCGGCGTACGTGACCTGAGCGGTTCCTTGAACTCTGACGGGACAAGGTGACATGGGACACAGCAACTGTCAGGAGTGGGCGACGCGGGCGCGAGCCGTCATGCCATTTGGCAGCAGCACCTGCTCCAAGTCCCCCAGGTATCTGCCCGAAGAGCCCGGCGCCATCGTGCGGGGCAAGGGATGCCGCGTGTGGGACGCCGACGGCCGCGAGTACATCGACTTCCGCAACGGCCTCGGCCCCGTAACGCTCGGCTACTGCTACCCCGCCACGGACGAGGCCATTCGCCGGCAGCTAGAGGACGGCATCGTCTTCGGCCAGCCGCATCCGCTCGAGACGGAGGTGGCCGAAATGATCTGCGAGGTCATCCCCTGCGCGGAACGTGCCCGTTTCCTGAAGACGGGCGGCGAGGCGAACGCCGCCTGTATCCGCCTGGCGCGCCATCACACGGGCAGGGACCACGTCGTCCAGGTCGGCTACAACGGCTGGCTCAACAGCCTGGCCGCCGGTGGGCGCACGCTGCCGCGCATGGAAGCCACGTCTTCCCCGCCCGGCGTGCCGCGGGCGCTCAGCGCGCTGCACCATTCGTGCGGATGGAACAACGCGGAGCGGCTCGAAGGCCTCTTCGCCGAGCAAGGCGACCAGATCGCCGCGCTCGTCATCGCGGCCGGCTACCCGGACATGGGGGCGGGCAAGACTTTCTACCCGCTTGCACGTGACCTTACCGAGAAGCATGGCACCGTGCTGATCTACGACGAGATCGTGACGGGCTTCCGCGTGGCGCTCGCCGGCGTGCAGGAGCACTTCGGCGTCACGCCCGACATGGCCGTCT
Organism: uncultured candidatus Brocadiaceae bacterium; assembly: GCA_964605915.1. Taxonomy (GTDB): domain Bacteria; phylum Planctomycetota; class Brocadiia; order SM23-32; family SM23-32; genus DAOVRD01. The sequence continues at coordinate 9,684 of CAZSET010000073.1, forward strand.
TCGCCAAGGGCGTGGCCAACGGCATGCCGCTCTCGGTCTACTGCGGCAAAGCGGAAATCATGGAGGGCGTGCACGAGGCCATCGTCTCGTCCACGTACGGCGGGGAGACGCTGTCCCTGGCGGCGGCCAAGGCCACCATCGAGACCTATCGCAACGAGGGCGTCATCGACCACCTGTGGCGCATGGGCGAGAAGATGTGGTCGGCCTGCAACGCCATGTACAAGGAGCACGGCCTGCCTCTGGAATGGCGCGGCTACTGGCCGTGTCCGCAGATCGTCGCAGGCCCGGACGCCCCCGCCGACTTGCACGAGCAGTTCCTGCGGGCCTGTTACGCGAACGGCCTCTCGTTCTACCAGTGCAACTACGTCACCTTCAGCCACAAAGAGGCGGACATCGACGAGGCGCTCGAGCGCATGGAGAATGCCTGTCGCCAGCTTGCTGCCGGCGTGTAAAGCGCCGCCCGGGCTGTGTCATCACCGATGGCCAGGGGCTCTTGTCTTGGCCACGCACCTGCAATCTCCAGTTCCACCACAGGAGGCGACGCAGCAGAATGCGGGCCGCACGTTTCCCAGGGAACGGACGGATCGAGCTGGTCGACTTGCCTACGCCCGAACCGGCGGAGGGCGAGCTGCTGATGCGCGTCAAGGCGTGCGGCATATGCGGCTCGGACCACAAGGTCCTGCTCAACGGCCTGAAGTTCACCCCCGGACACGAAGTCGCCGGGACGGTCGCGAAAACGGGCGCCAAGTGCCGGACCGAGGTCGGGGCCCGCATCGCCGCCTACCTGCCGAAGCACTGCGGCGAGTGCGAGTTCTGCCGGCAGGGCAAAGAGAATCTATGCCCCAACAAGGCCGGCCTCATCGGTTGGAGTTGCGACGGCGGGTACGCCGAGTACATGCTGCTGCCGGACCGGAACGCCCTGAGCCTGGACGCCGGCACATCGTCCGGGGAAGGCGTCGTTCTTCTCGACACGCTGGGCACGGCGGGACACGCGGTTCGGCTGGCGGAGTGCTGGGAAGCGCAAAGCGCCCTGGTGATCGGGGCCGGCCCCATCGGGCTGGGGGTGCTGGTCAGCATGAAAGCGTTCGGCGTGCCCCGCATCTTCGTCTCCGAACTCTCGGAGTATCGCAGACAAGGGGCTGCGCAGTTCGGGGCCGTCGCGCTCGACCCGGTTCACGAAGACCTGGCGGGCCGCATCCGGGACGAGTTTCCCTACGGCGTGGACCTCGTCGTCGAAGCTGCCGGAACGTTGCCCACCATCTGGCAATCGTTCGACCTGGTGAAGCCCGGCGGGAAGGTCTGCCTGGTAGGCGAGTACTGGGGACGGGTCGAGCTGGAGCGGCCAAAGGGCTCCTGGATGATCAACGACATCACAACCATCCGGTCCTTCTACTTCCCGGTGCCCGACTTCGATGAGAATCGGCGGATGGTGCTGGAGGGCCGGCTCCCCGCGCGGTCGCTCGTTTCGCACGAGTTCCCGCTGGCCCGGATATCCGAAGCGTTCGACGCCTTCTTCTCGGGCAGCACGCTGAAGGTGATCGTCAAACCGTAGCCGCCCCGGCCTCGACCGGCGCTATGCGGAGAACCGGCGGCCCTCGTCCAGCATGGCCAGGAAGTTGTCCAAGGGCATGTAGTTGGCGATGCTGTTCCCGGAGCCCAGGCAGTAACCGCCGCCGGGCATGCACTGCTCGAGGACGCGCCGGACGCGGGCGCGGATCTGCTCCTCGTCGGCGCGGCAGAGGAAGTCGACGTCGATGCCGCCGAGAATCGAGATGCGGCTGCCGTAGGTCCGGTAGGCCTCCTCAACGGGCTCTATGACGTCTTCGAACGAGTGGCGCCCGTCGATGTCCACGTCCTCAATCAAGTCCTCCATAATCGGCGCCAGGTTCCCGCAGGAGTGCAGTATGTAGGGTCGCCCGGCGTCGTGAGTCATCTGCGCCATGAGCTTGTGCTCGGGCAGGACGAACTGCCGCATGTCGTCCGGGCTAATGAGCGTCCCGCCTCGGAATCCCATGTCGTCGCTTCCCCAGATGACCTTGACCCGGTCGAACGCCAGGATTCTTTGCAGGACGCGACGGTGGACTTCCATCAACCTGTCGCTTATCGCCTTCACGAGGTCGCGCTGGTCGTACAGCGCGTAGCAGAGCGTCTCGTATCCCATCAGCCACGTAAGGTGCTCGGCCGCCTGGCCGAAGTACTCGGTGGCGATGATGCACATGTCGTCCGGCAGGTTCTCCGAGTACCACTCCAGGGACCGCGTCGAGGTGGCATCCACGTCGGGCCAGGGGTACGCCTCGAAGTCGTCCCAGTTCGTGATGGGTCCGGCGTGCTCTTCCATGAAGCTGCGCCCGCCCTCGCGCGCCAGCGCCCCGGCGTCGTCCGCTGTCAGCCACCTCAACGGAAGCTCGAAGTCATCCAGCGTGGTGCAGATGTAGTCGTACCCGAGGAAGCGCTGCACGGCCAACTGGCGCCTCCACCCGAACTCAGGGGCAGCCGGGGCGGCCCCCTTCAGCAGACCGAACCGCGCGCAGATCTCCTCCTGCACCTCGCGGTCGATGAACAGCTCCATGTGGTAGACGCGGTCGGGAACCCCGTCGCGTCGGATGCAGCGGACCAGCCCTTCCCAGTCCTGCCGGACGGGTGCCGATAGCAGACCCTCCATGGGCTCCTCTTCTTGTCCCGTGCCTGCTCAGTCGGCCAGATCGCGGAACACCGCCTCGATCGCCTCCTGGGCGATCCGTTCGGAGTCGGGCCCGACCTTGGTTGTGTTGATCTCGTAGCCGCCCTCGGGGTAGGCGGCCGCGGTCGGCAGGTAGCCGACGTTCCCGTTGCTATAGCCCAGCACGAGCGTGGACTGCGCCGGGGACGCCTCACGGCCGAACAGCGCGTACTCGACGAACACCTCGGCGCTCATCGCCACCAGCATGGCGTCGCCAAGGCGGATGCCGTGCAGCCGGAGGGGCTTCGGCTCGCCGTCTTCTTCTTTCGGCGGCAGCTCCGCCGTGCGTGTGACGGCCTGCACGGGCAGGGCACCGAGGTCCCGCACGTGGCTCAGGGCCTGCCGTACGGCCGCGGCCGCGGCCCTGGCGTGCTGCTCCATCTCGCCGAACGTGCCCCGCACTCCGTCGCGTTTCGTGCTGTACGGGTTCTGGTTCGCGCCGCAGCCCTGGAGGAAGACGAATCGCGCGCCCGCCCCGCCGCACTCCAGGCGCTGGATCGCACGCCCCATCCACTCGCCCGTGATGCTCAGGTTCCACTCGCCCAGCGTGGTGCCATGCACCGCCGCGCTGAACAGCACGACGTCCGGTTTATGCTCCCGCGCGAATCGCCAGACGTCCACTTCGTGCAACGTCGGTCCGTCGGGATTCTCGCCCAGCCACACCTTGCCGTCGGCCATCCTCTCGCGCCGGTTGCAGCCGATGTCGAGCGGGGCCGTGCCGACCGAAAGCGCGGCCGGTGAGGCTTCGGCCAGCGCAGTGCGCAGCGCGCGCACGCTCTGCCGGATGACCTCCGCGCGGTACTCGTCCTGCATCGCGCTGTCCTCGCGGCCGCCCAGCGCGGGCCCGGCATGCGTGTGCGTGGTGTTCAGCAACACGCGGTCAGGTTCCAGGCCGGTCGCCTCCAGCAGGGCGGCCTTGAACTCATCCGCCTGCTCGATGCTCAGCAGGCAGATGTCGTAGATGAGCAGCGCGACCCGTTCGTCGCCGTGCTCGATCACGACGGCGTTCACGAACAGGTCGTCGTGCACGTCGGCGGCGCCCTCGGTGCGCGATGCGTAGCCGACCATCCGAATGCCCAGCGGCGGCGTGATGCACTCCCGTCCATGCCCGACCAACACAGTATCCATCCGATGCCCCTTGCCAGGTGGTCCGTGGAATCCGTGGAACGCGATTCGTGGGAGTCTACTGCCGCCCCCCGGGCCTGTCAATCCGCGCGCGGGCGCGCCGCGCTCATCGGCCTCGGCCGGCGGCGGCGTCCGGGTCCCTGAACAGCCGCAGATAGTACTCGGCTCGCGCGCGGAAGGCGTCCCGCGCCGCCTGAAGGAAATCGAAGTAGCGCACTTCGTCCCGTCCCGCCGCGTCGGCCATGCCGTCCCGCGCAGCCAGGTAGAGGTCCGTGCCGATGTTGATCTTCGAGACCCCCGCCTCGATGACGGAACGGAACTGCTCCTCCGAAAGGCCAGAACCGCCATGCACCGCCAGCGGCACGTCCACGCGGCTTCGGATCTGACGCAAGCGATCCAGGTCGAGCCGAGGCTCCGCGCTGTACTGTCCGTGCGCCGTGCCGATAGCCACCGCCAGTATGTCACATCCGCTCTCAGAGGCAAACCGGACGGCGCCCTCGACGTCCGTCAGCCCCTCATCGTTGGATGAGTGGTATTCCGAGCCCCGCCCCACGATCCCCAATTCGGCTTCGACCCCTACGCCAGCGGCGCGGGCAGCCTCGGCCACGCGCCTGGCGTTCGCCAGGTTCTCCTCCAGCGGCAGGGACGAGCCGTCGTACATCACGTCCGAAAAACCCAGATCGAGCGCCCGTAAGCACTGCTCGACCGTCCCGCCGTGATCCAGCATGAGGGAAAAGGTCGCCTCGCTCCGCTCGGCCGCGCTGCGGACCCAGCGGACGAGGTCATCGCCGCCCGGCCGTTCCAGCAGGCCGCCCCACAGGCCCAGGATGCCGGGCATACGCGTGGCCTCGCAGGCTCCGATGACGCCCTCCGCACTGAGCATGTCGCCGCACACGAAGAGGGGGACCGCCTGATGACGTTCGCGCGCTCGTCTGACCTCGTCCAGGATCGAGGTAACTGCCATGTCAGCCCTGCCCTTCCGTTGTCGCGTCGCTGCGCCGGACGTCCGGCCGGAGCCTCCAGAACCCGCTGGTGAACTTCATGATCCGCCCACCTCCCGACTGCCTCCAATGACCCCGCGCATCTGGGCCAACGCGCTGCGCTCTGGTTTCGACTGCACCCATGCTGTCGCGGCCAGGAAGATATCAGAGACGCCCCCACTTGGCAACTTACGCCCCTTTTGCTGTACGCTCCGGAACGGCCCAGCACCGAGCACACGGCGCTCGCCCTGCCGGGATTGCCGCGCCAGGCCGAACTCAGAAAGGTCGCACAACATCAGAAGGTCCCAGGAGCGGCGTGTGTTCGCCGAGGTCCCACCAGACGCACCCCTACGTACGGGCGGTTGATTTCACCAGTAGCGAAATGTCGTCCTACTGATGTCTATAGCTATCGCATGACCGCGGTAGCGGCGGACCAAGTTGTATGCACCACGCCTCCCCTGCTCGGGGTGAGCACTGGGACCGACGATGACGTGGACCTTGCCCCAGAAGGCTATGTCGTCAGGTAGTGTCACCGTTCTATAGGGAATAACCAAGCCGCGCTTGGCCCGGAAATACCGGCTTTCGGGATCGTACCTGCGTCCGGGTTGCGAGACGACGCGGTACTCCCGCTCTGCGCGGAACGACGGATGCTTCAGTAACGCTGCCGTCCTCATGAGCTCAAACGCGACTCCGCCACTGACCCGGAAACGCTCATTGTCTTCCGAGACCGGAACTGAAGCTTCGCGTACCCACGGGATCGCCAGACGCTCGACAACTTCCTTCATGATGCGCAGGTGCTCTGCCTCGTCGTAGATGCACTCCTCCAAGCAAAACCCCTGTTGTGTGATCGCCTCGCGGAGCTGACACGCGGGAAACCCGATCGAGAACCCCCCTTGTGGGCAGTATGCTCGCCATTGGCTCAATAGGTCCGACTCCGACGAAAGTGCGCAGACGAAGGCTGACATCATCCTCGGTGTCCCAAGGTCTCGGGTCTCCTCCAGAAGCCAGTTGATCCGCTCTCGTTGCTGCTGGTCATCTGTCTCCTCGCACACGTCCTGCAGTAGCTTCCGAGCGAGTTGGATTCCACCGATCAACTCATTGGCATCATCCAGATAGAGGGCATCTGTTGCCCACAGGCAATTGGTGCTGACAATCCCAATGAGCCCCTCCGCCGTGGTGTAGTGGTACAGCATTGGCTTATCGAGCATGTGTCAGGCTCACGCTTGCGTTCGGGGCCAGGTTATCTCGCCGTCCCGTTCTTCCTGCTGCTGGTGCGGCGCGGACGGATGGGGCTGTGACGGCCGCGCCCGCCCTGGCCCGTGCCGGCACCGACACCGGCTCCGCGCCGTCGTCCCGGCCGGTGGCACGGCCCGACCTGCG
>CAZSET010000074.1:0-15214 GCA_964605915.1 uncultured candidatus Brocadiaceae bacterium
CGACGCCGGCTGGCCCTCGGCCGTCGAGCTGGCCGCGCAGGATCATTGGGGCGAGCTGCGTCCCCGGTCCATACCGATGCTGGACGAGCGAGAAGTGCTGCCCCGCAGGCGGCTCGGGGCCTGGGCCGGCCAGTGGATCGAGGATGAGGACCTCTACTCGTTCGTGCTGACCCCACAGAGCGGCACCTGGCGGCTGGGCGGCGCGCCGGTCCTGGCGTTCGCCTACCTGCACTCCCCGCGCGAACAGGAGATCACGTTCGGCGCGTGGTGGGGCCGATACTGGATCAACGGGCAGGAGCTGGAGGGCGTGGACCGGCAGGGCATCGCGCTGCGGCAGGACTTCGCGGCCCACCTCCACGAAGGCTGGAACACGCTCGTGGTCGCGGACCGGGTGCTGTTTGACTGCTGGACACGCTACTTCGGCTTCCCCCGGGCGGCAGAGGTGGTGCTCAGTGCGGAGAAGGATCGGGGTTCGCCGCACACCTTCCTCCTGGCCGGGCCATGGGAGGGGGAGGCGGCGGAGCGGGCCGCCGGGCTGGCGCTGCCCTTGGCCTCGCCGGACGACCTTCCAGATGAGCTCGGCCCGTGGCGGCCCTGGCCGCGCGCAAAGGCGGCGAATTCGGCGTGGTTCGAGCGTGCCTGGAAGACGTTCGCGAAGCTTTCCGACGACGGGCCGCTCCAGGTGGAAGGCGGGGGCCTCTCCGAGGCCGTGGGCGACGGCACGCTCGTGCTCCTGTACGACTTCGGCGGCGAAGTGCTCGGGCGCCCGACGCTGACGTTCACAGCGGCCGCCGGCACGATCGTGGACCTGACCTACTCGGAGAAACTGCGCGACGGCCTGCCGCACCTGTACTACAGGCCCGAGGTGCGGATGGCCGAACGCTACGTCGCGCGGGACGGCGAGCAGACCTGGCAGACGTTCCACCCGCGGGGCTTCCGCTATCTGGAGGTCCTCGTTCAGGACGACCTGGATGCCTTTGCGCTGCACAAGGTCTCCGCCACTCGCGCCAACTACCCCGTCGAGGAAGTCGGGAACTTCGAGTGCTCGGACCCGCTTCTCAACGAGATCTGGCAGCTTGGCCGGGCCACGCAATACGCGTGTATGGAGGACGCCTACCTGGACTGCCCCTGGCGCGAGCGCGGCCTCTACGCCGGCGACTTCCTGGTCCAGTTCTACACCAATCTGGCGACCTTCGGCGACACGGCGCTGATGCGGCGCTGCATCGAGTTGTTCTTCGTGTCACAGGGCGAGAACGGCATGCTGGCACCGTGCTCGCACGGGTTGAAGCCGGGACGGCACCCGGATTACTCGGCCATCACCGTGCAGGCGCTCTGGCACTACTACGCCAGGACGGGCGACGCGGCGTTCCTGCGGGAGATGCGGCCGTACCTGACGCGGCTCATGGCGGCGCTGGAAGGGCTGGAGCGCGAGCAGGACGGACTGGTCGATGGAACGGACCTGGCGCCCTACGTCGACCTCTGCCACATGGACCGGGAGGGCGTCAACTGCGCGTTGAACTGCTTCCACCAGCGCGCCTTCTCTGACGCGGCCCGGATCATGGACGTCATCGGGGACGCCGATCCGGCGGAGTCTTACCGGCGGCATGCGCGGCATCTGGCCGGGACCATTCGCGATGCGTTCTGGGACGGCGACCGTGCCGCATTTGTGGACAGACTGAAGGCCGACGCGCCCGACACGGAGCCCTCTGTGCCCGCAAATGCGCTTCCGTTGCTCTACGACATCGCGAGCGAGGAGCAGGTGCCGGGCGCGCTGACCTACGTGGCTGACGCGATGGTCCACAACTTCCGCGTGCCCGAGCCGCGCAAGTACTCCGAGTTCAACGTGTCCTGCTACTTCTCCTTCTACGCGCTGGCCGTGCTGTATCGCTACGGGCGAACGGCGGAGGCGGAGCGGTTCATCCGCACCTGTTGGGGCCGCATGCTCGACGAGGGCGCATGGACGTGCTGGGAGAACTTCACCGGCGGCGATAGCTGGTGCCATGCGTGGGCGTCGAGCCCGACCCATTACCTGTCCACTCAGGTGCTGGGCGTGACGTTCCCCGAGGCGGGCGACGCCACGGTCGTGCGGATAGCCCCGCAGCCGGGAAGCCTTACGTGGGCCGCGGGCGCCTATCCGCATCCGGCCGGCCCCATCAAGGTCCGATGGCAGATCAAGGGCGGCGAAGTGATGCTCGGATACGAAGCACCCGAGGGCGTGACGGTCCTGACTGACGTTGAACCGCGGGCGATCTGAGGGAGGGAAACCGGGACGATGGGTGAAAAGCGTATACGGCTTGTGACCCGCGGCGACGATGGCGGAAGCTGCCACACCGCCAACGTGGCCATCCGGGACGCGTTCGAGAAGGGCATTCTGCGGAACACATCGCTCATGGTCCCGTGCCCGGCGTTCGAGGAGGCGGCGGGGATGTTCCGCGACATGCCGGGGCTCTGCGTCGGACTGCACGCGACGCTGAACGCCGAGTGGGACGGAGTCCGGTGGGGACCGGTGTTGCCCCCTGAGGACGTGCCGTCCCTGGTCGACGCAGACGGGCATTTCTTCCACACGACGCGAGCGCTGCACGAGAACGGTGCCGATCCCGCGGAGATGATGGCGGAGATCGAGGCTCAGCTCGCCCTGGCGCGCTCGGCGGGCCTGGCCATCCGATACGTCGATCCGCACATGATCTTCACGTGGGTCGCGGACATGGACGCACGGCTGGCCCAGTTTGCCGAACGGGAAGGGCTCATCTACGGGCCGAAGGCCGTGCCCCGCCTGCCCGCAGTGGAGGGCGAATTCGACAACCCGGTCGACGAACTGGTCGCGCGTCTCAGTGCAGCGCCGCCCGGCACGTACATTCTCATTGGCCATCCCTGCTACGACACGGAGGAGGTCAGGCGCTTCTGTCGCGGCGGCGGCGATCCGGGATCGGAGGGCCCGAAGAGGGACTGGCAGAGGCGCATGTTCATGGACCCGAAGGTCCTCGAATGCTGCGAGGCCAACGGCATCCAGCCGATCCGCTACACCGACGTGTAGGAGCCACATGAAGATCCTTGTTGACGAGAACATCCCCTTGGCGCGCGAACTGTTCGGCTCGCTGGGCGACGTCACGCTTGTGAGCGGGCGCGAGGTCGACGAGCACTATCCCGGCCTGGAGGAGTTAGACGCCCTCGCCATCCGCTCCGTGACGCGAATCACGCCCGCTCTGGTGGACCGGGCCGTCAACGTCAAGGTCATCGGCACGGCCACCATTGGCACCGACCACATCGACGTTGCGTACATCGAAGAGGCGAACCGGAACCGGCAGAATCCCATCACCGTGCTCTCGGCGCCCGGCTCGAACGCGGAGTCCGTGGCCGATCACGTGTGGTTCGCGCTGGCGGCCCTGACGGGCGAACGCGGGGAACGCCTGACCGGCAGGTCCCTGGGCATCATCGGCTGTGGCAACTGCGGAAGCCGCGTGGCTCGGCGGGCAGAGGGCTTTGGGATGGCGGTGCTGCGGTACGACCCGCCGCTGGCCGAGCGCGATCCGTCGTTCACCTCCGATTCGTTCGAAGACACGATCCGAGCGGACTTCGTCACGTTGCACGTGCCCCTGACGGGGCAGGGGGCGAGCCGCTATCCGACCCGCCACATGATCGGTGCAACGGAACTCGCCCGCATGAAGCCCACGGCCCGCCTGATGAACACGTCCCGGGGCCCGGTCGTCGATTCTGGCGCGCTGATTCAGGCGGTCAAGCGCGGCGTGATCGCGGGCGCCGTGCTGGACGTGTACGAAGGGGAGCCCGAGCCACCCGGGGAACTCATCAGGCTGCCCCTTCTGGCGACGCCGCACGTGGCCGGCTACGCCATCGAGGCCAAGAGGAGGGGCGCGATCGTCATCTACGAGCAGACGTGTCGCGCCTTCGGGCGGGAACCGCAGGACACGCGCCCGCTGCTCATGCGCGGCTTCGAACCGCCAACGGGACTGTGCGTTGAGTTCGACGCGGGCGGGCCGCCGGAGGCCGCGGCCGACGCGGCGGTTCGGTCCCTGCTGGCGGCGGTCTACGACATCCGGGCGACCAGCGAGGAGCTGAAGCGGACGCTGGATCGGCCGGAGCGAGGGGCAGCCTTCGACCGCATGAGGCGGGACTTCGAGAGGGATTACGGTCGGCACGAGCTCAGCGTGTACCGCGTGGGCTTCGACGACTCGGTAGGCCCTGGGCTGCGGGCAGGGATCGAGACGCGGCTGCGGGGTTTTGGCTGTCGGATTGTGGAGGAGGCGCCGAACTGCATCCTTCGCGTCCGCGGTTAGCAGGCGAACTTGTCCCGCGTGCTCCAGAGGCCCATGGCGGGGCAACCGACGTAGTAGAATCCCTCGTTCGGGCCGTCACGCAGCGTTGCGGGGTCATAGGTGCGGAGGACCTGCGACACGTCCCGCCATTCGAAGCCCACTGCCTCGACCTCCTCTCGGGACAGGTTGGCCGGGTCGGTCGCGTACACGATGCGGAAGCGCCCCTCCGACGAGCCGTGGATCAGGTGGGCGGCCGCCGATAGGTTCTCGCGCAGATCGGCGTTCTGAGCCACTGCCTCCAGCGTGGCCGGTGTGCCCCAATAGCCGTAGCGGCGTATGAGGCGGCCTATCTCGGCATCCTCGCCGAAGGCGTTGACGCCGGGCGCAATCACCAGCAGTTCGCCGCCGTCCGCGATGGCCATCCGCGTCCGGTAGATCGCCTTGTTCCCCAGCCAGGTGCTCGTGAACTCGGCGGGGTCCAGGTAGGCGACGACGCGCGCGGGCGCACGGTCCAGCAGCGTCACGTTGACCTTCTGGCTAAGCTGCGCCGCTTGCGAAAACGTCTCGTGGTCGTCTCCAACGTAGAGCCCCTTCATGGCCATTTCGCCCCCTTCGTCAATGGCCACAACACTCAGCACGTAGACGATCCCGAGCTCCGCCAGGTAGTTGTCGTGAGCGTAGTTGAAGACGGCTCGCACGGGAGTATCCGTGCGGCCCATCATTCTCTCCATGCCGTAGGAGGCGCCGAGGAAATGCGTCAGGTTGATCGTATGCTGCCCTCCCGCCCCGACCAGGATGTTCTTGAACCCGTTGGCCATGCCGGCGACTTCGTGCGGCAGGACCTGGCCGACGGAGAAGACGGCCGTGTAGCCGCCTTCCAGCAGCAATTGGTTTACCTCCACCGGGATGTCATAGTCCGGCATTGTGCCGCTCAAGACTCCGTCTGACACCTGGTGGACATAGCTCGAAGGCACAGTGCCGAGCCTGACGAGATCGCGTCTCCACCGGTGTTCCAGGAATGCATCCGCCGGGATGTCCTCGCCGAACATGCGGCGGATCTCGTCCCGGCCCATCGCGTGGTGGGTCCCCAATGCGGGCATCACGTGGAACTCCGCACGCTGCCCGATCTCCTCGTACAGCAGTTGGGTCAGCGTGCCGGCGTCCGAGTGTGGACGTGACGCGTCCGGGGGCACAACGAGCGTGCGGGACACGTCACCAGCCTGCTCGATTGCCGCACGGATGGCCTCGCGCTTGGTTCCAGGATCGATTGCGCCTTCGACGAGTCCTCTAGCGAAGATGGTTGTCATCTTGGGCTCCGTTGGGCAGGGGGCGGCCTAGCCGCCGTCCTCCTGCTCCACGATGGTCTGGGTGGGTCGCGCTCCCGGTGGCAGGCTCACCTCGCCCGTGGACCGGTGGACGCGTATCTCCTCGTTGCGGACCTCCAGCCCTCCCTTCCGCATGAAGGCCTGCGGCTCACCGGTCAGAACGTAGATGTCGCTTGCCCTCTTCCATTCGAAGGCATCTCCGCCCGCCACCAGCGGCTGGTCCTCGACGTAACGGATGCGCACGTTTCCGTCGGCCGTCGCGCGCGCGACGACGGGCCTCGGCGCTTCCGGCTGGCGTTCGAGGAACAGAAGCAGACGGTCGGCGCTCACGCTGTGCTGCTGGCCGGCAACTTGCACGCTGCCCCGTGCGATGATCTGCTTGAGCTCGTTGCCCGTGCCCAATTCGGCTTCGGCGGAATCGGCCTGCAGTTCCCATGTTGCCGCTCCCTGCTCTGCGACGAAATGGGCGTTGCCGGTGGCCGTGACGTGACGGAGTCTCAGGTCCGCGTCGAAGTACAGCCGCAAGTCTTCGCTCTGGAGGTCGGCGCCCGACATCTGCGTCTTCACGTCGCCCGAGAAATCAGCTGAGTTACTGGCCAGGTCCAGACTAATCGCCTTCTGCCAGGTTATGCTTGTCGTCGCCACGTCGGCCTCAAACACCGTTAGCTCGCCGGGCGTCTCGGAAGTCAACATTCTCTGCTGCACGTCGAGGGTCAAGGCTTCCGCGGCAAGACGCCATCGGTCTCCCCGCAGAGTCGGCACAGGGGGCACGCCGGTACCTTCACTTCCGGCCTCACCTGCGAGGGCGGGCTCTTCGGCAGGGGCGACGGCGAGGGGGCCTGCCTCCGTGGTCCGCACGTCGATGACGGCTCCGTCCGTCGCCGCCATCGTCAGGGGGTTCATGTCAGCGTCGAAGCTCACGCGCAGGCTCTCCGCCTGCATTTCCTGCTCTCCGCGTGTGGCGCGCACCTTGCCGGCGAACATGGCGACGGGCGAAGAGTCCTGCGTGAAATGCATCATCCTATCCCATTCGACGGTGATGGACGGGCTGGAGTCTTCCGGCGCGTCGGGCCTGTGCGCCGGGCTGACAATCACCCGTCCGGCGGCCGGACACTCAAGCGTCTGGCTGGCGTTGTGGAACACAACTCGCGGGGACAGGATGGACTGCCGGCCGGCCACGACGTTGACGGTCTTGCCCTCGGCAGCAACGAGCCCGACGCTGTCTTCCTTCGCATCCCAGACGAGCGTGTCGCAGAGCGCTTCCCGCGCCGTCCCGCTCAACTGATCACGCACGCCGACGGCACCCCGGGCCTCCAATCTCTGCACCGCTCCCGTGGCCGGGTCGAATTCGATGTCCAGTTCGTCGGCGCTCAGTTGATTTTCCTCTTGCTGGACCGTGACACGCCCCTTGAACAGGGCCAGGTGACTGGGGGCGTCATAGCTCATGGAGTTCTGCCAGGCGATGCTCAGGGGCTCGCGCTTGCTCAGATGGATGGGTCCGAAGGACTGCGGGGACTCCGCCACGACCTGCTCGTCCGGGGCGTCGTTCTGCGCCTTCCACAGAAGCATGCCGGCCGCGTCGGCCTGGAAGCGGTTGTTGACCCGGTAGAAGGTCAACTGCTGGCCCGCGACCTCGAACTCGGGCGTCGTCAGCTTCGCCGGATCCCCGCTCAGCTCGCCCATCTGGGTCACGTTGCGCCAGACGAGGCGGCTTCCGGTCGTCACCTGGCCCTCGTAAGTCAAGCAGACGTGGCCTTCGGCCACTATGTCCGTCACTTCGACGGCGTCCTTGCCCTTCGTCTGCCCGAGCAGAATCGCGAGTTTGTCGCAGCGCAGCTCTCTCCCGCCGAACGTGGCCACCACGTTGTCGAAGAACGTCACTTTGCGGGCGATGTGCTCGTAGAGGAGCCTTCCGTCGCTGATGATGACGACTTCGCCGGCTTCTTCCGTCCCTACCACGCTTTCCGTCCCGGCAGCCAGAAAGTCCTCCGACACGCCGAAAAGCGTGGCCCGAACGCCTGAGTCTATGGTCATCTTTCTGAGTATGAGGTCCGCTGAGAGCCCCTTGCCCGTCACGACCATTGCGGCGGACGTGCCTCCGGCTTCGTCGGTCCTGTCCTTGTGGAGTCGCACATCGGTGTCGGACGTCAGCGTGCGCTCACTGACTTTGAAGACGATCCTGGCTGCCTCGATCCCGAAGTCCTCTCCGGCAGCGACCACATCGTCGAAAAGCCGCACGACGCTGTTCTTCTCGTCGTATTCCGCCCTCTGAGCCGTCACGCGCACCGCCCCCAGCTGAACGTCCACAGGTTCTTCTGACTCCGCGCTGGCCAGGATGTCGACGACGGGACGGAGGATGTCATAGAGCCGCGCCCGTTCGTTGACGATGGCTTTCTCGCCCTGCACGATGACCTCGTCACGCTTGTGTTGCTCGTCCTGTATTGCGGTCCTAAACGCGAAAACCTCGGAATGCACGTCGTCCGGAGACGGCATCGGGGCGGCTGCGGGGCCGGTCACCGGGGTGTCGGCTGGTGCTGCCGGCGGACCTTCGCCCTCGGTGCTGGTCGGCGCGACGGCCACCGGCGCTTGCTCAGCCGTGGGGGCCGGCCTAAAGGGCCGATCCGTAGAGGCGGGCAAACGATGCGGGATCACGCTCGTGCCGTAGTAGACCGCCCCTGCAACGCCTGCCAGGACAAGCAGCACGAGGACCGCCCTGAAAGCGGCTCTGGCGCTCCTATTCATCGTTGTCTCGGCTTCAGGTTGAGTTCTGTTCCTCGAGCAGCGCGTCAATCTCCGCTCGATGCGGCAATGAGGGCTGCGCACCTGCCTTCTGGACGCACAGAGCGGCCGCACAGGCGGCGAAACGGGCCGCTTCGGGCAATGCCCGACCCTCACCCAAGGCAACGGCCAGCGCGCCGCAGAAGCAGTCTCCCGCCGCCGTCGTGTCCACCGCCCGGACCTTCGGCGCAGCGATCCGCCGGCACGCCGCACCTTCGCAGATGCAGGCGCCCTCGGATCCCAGCGTCAGGACAGCGGCGCGCGCTCCTGCCCGGACCAGTCGTTGCGCCATCTCCTCCGGCTCGCTGTCCACAGGCGCGCCCAGGATGCGCGCGGCCTCCACGGCATTGGGCGTGATGTAGTCAGTCATTCTGACCAGCTCGTCGGGCAGAGGATCGGGCGGCGCGGGCGCCGGGTTGAGTAGAACCGCGACGCCGGCGTCGTGTGCCACACGGGCCGCGCTCTGGACGGCCTCCAGCGGAATCTCCAACTGAAGCAGCAACAGGTCGGCCTCGCGTATGAGCTCCCCGGCCGCCTCGACGTCGCCGGCGCTCAAGAGCCCGTTCGCCCCGGGCGCGACGGCTATCATGTTCTCTCCGTCCTTGTCCACTATTATTAGTGCCACTCCGGTGGCCGACTGTTCGTCGACAGCCACGCCGTCCGTGTTGATGCCCTCCCGCCGGAGCGCCTCCAGCGCGCCTCGCCCGAAGTCATCGTCTCCGATCTTGCCGATAAAGGCGACCCGGGCGCCGGCTCGTGCCGCCGCGACCGCCTGATTGGCGCCCTTGCCGCCGCCGGCCTGGAGCAGTGCACCGCCGAGGATCGTCTCGCCGGGAACGGGCAGGTGCTCTGTGATTATCGTCAGGTCCGTGTTCGAACTGCCGACCACCGCTATGCAAGGGCCTTGCACGCCGGGACCACCTCCGCTCCTGTGCCCGTCACTTGGGCTCTGCCTTCTGCGCATCCGCCTTCATAAAGGGGCTGTATAGCACGCTGCGCAGGCTCCTCAGGGGCCACGTTATCTTGCTGAGCACCTGCGACCGGAACTCCGGTTTGCCGACGGAGCCGGTCACGTCGATCCGCAACAGCTCTCTCTCCACGGCCTGCAAGGCCCACCCCACGACCGAGCTGATGACTGGTATTCCGGTTCTCTTGGCGGGAGCACCGATGGCGACCAGGGTCAGCGCCAGCCTGCCGTCCAGCCCCACCGTTCCCTCGCCGGAGACATTGAGTCCCTCCCCAATCAGCTCGAGTTCCTTCACCTGGACGCTGCCCTCGCCCAACTGCAATGACGCCTGCCCCGCCACCGACGGGGCTCCCTCGGCGGGCACCGCCAGATGCAGGATGTTCAGAAGGCCGATGAAGAACGGCGTTCCCCACGGGTCGCCTTCGGTCAGCGATACGCGGCCCTCGCCGGTGCTGGCCTTCAGATCATCTATTGGCCCGCTGACCTGGACTTCGCCGGAGATCAGACCGCTCACCTTCTGGCTCTCTCCGCCAAGCCGGGCGATCAGCTCCGATAGTTTCACCCGGCCAAACTGCACTTGAGCGCGGTATGTGGCGGGCTCGGGCCCGGCATTGTAACGGATGGCCAGGGCGCCTTCGAAGTGCCCGGTGCACGTTGCACCGCTGAAGTCCCTGCTTTCCGCGCGCTGCTCCGTGAGCAACAGCCGGCCAGAGAACGCGTCAATGGGCAGGCCCTCCAGGGCCAGCGAGGCATCGTGGACGTCTACGTTCAGCAGGTAATGGAGGGCCTCTTCGGCCTTCGCGTCGTACAGGATCCTGCCGCTTAGGGACAGCGTGCCGTGCGGCTGCGCTGCCTGGCGGATGAGTTCTCCAACGGTGGGCACTGCGGCCAGCAGCCTGTCGGTCAGCACGAGGCCCCGGGCGGCCACGTCCAACTCCGCCCGTTCCGCCCCCGGCTGGACCAGCCCCCGCACCTCAACCGTGCACCTGGACCAATCGGCTGCTTCCGCTTCATCCCCTGTGTCCACGGTGGCCGTTAGGCACTCCAGGGACACCGAGTCCTCGTCTATCTTCACTGTGCCCGATATGTTGTCCACGGCCAGGCCGCCGAGCGCCGCCGGCGTCATCCGCCCGCCGTGCAAGCTCAGGATGCCGCTGACGGAGTTCTGGCCGGGCTCCAGCCTGCCGGTGAGCAGGACGACGGCGTCCACGTCGACTTCGGGCCGGAGCAGTTCCCACACGTCCTCGCCGGCGCCGGGGATCGCTTTGAGCAGCTCCTCGCTCGTGCGAACGTTGCGCACAACAACCTCGAGCGCGCTGTCTCTCCCATCGAAGCGCACCGTGCCGTTCGCAGCCACGCGGGCCAGGTTCGTTGCGCCGTTGGGATCCCTCTGGGTGGCGACCGCGCGCAGACTGCTCAGCACGACGCCGCCGGCGTCCACGCACACGCGTCCGCTGACGTCCTCCAGCGGCATGGGCAAGCCGCGCGGCGAGAGCCTTCCTTCGTCCAGGTCCAGCCGCGCCTTGACGGTGGGTCGATCCTGCCCGGGCTGCTGTCGGATGGCCACGTCGGCGTCAAGGATGAGCTCAGGCTGCAGCGATTCCCAGACCTGCTCTCCCAGGCCCGGGATGGACTTGACCAGCTCCTCATCGGTCGCCAGGCTGCTCACGGCGATCCGCAGGTCGGTCCCGACGTTGCTCGCCGCTACCGTGCCGTTGGCCACGAATCGCGGCTTGATCCGGCTTGCCTCTGCCGTTGCGCCGCGCGCCTGACCGATGGCGCCGCGCACGTTCTCGATGCGGACACCGTCCGCGTCAAACACGACCCTCCCCGCGATGCCTTCCAGCGCTCTTGGCACCTGAGCGGGGTGCAGCGTCACGTCGTGCAGTTCGGCGACTCCCGAGAACTCCGGAGCGCCGCCCGTGTCCCGCTTGCGAAGCGTTATCGTCACGTCCGCTCTGCCGGAGGGGCGCAACCGTTCCCACATCTCAGTTCCGACTTCGGGGATTGCCTGGACGCTGTGCTGGCATAGCGGCAAGTCGGTCACGCTGACGCGATAAGTCCCTCCCGGCCCGTCCAGGCGAGCAGTCGCGCTCAGCCGAAGATACGCAGGGGGCTCCGTAGCGGCGTCCAGGCCGAACTCCGTGGCCGGGATCAGGCCGGTCAACTCTCTGATCACCGCCCCGCCGTCCGCCACCTCCGTGACACCGTTGATGGACGAGAGGCGCCCCGGGAACAGGTCGCTCCTCGCACTGGCGTCCAGCATGGTGACCGTCAGGGAGTAGCGCGGGAGCCCGTCGGGCGATGACCTGAGCACGGCCTCGACGCCCAGTCGTCCAGCGACCTCGTAGCCTTCCCATATGCGCCGGCCGTATGGGATCGCGCGCCAGAGATCCTCTCCCGTTGACAGGGACTCGCACTTGACGGTGAAGGCGTAACGGGGATGTTTCTCTGCGACGAACCATCCCTGGACGGCCGTGCCGGCCAGGATGCCCGTTCTGAACCGTCCCTCGGCCCGCCAGGAGGCCGCAGAGGCGCTGTCTCTGGCCAGCCTGAGGTAGAGCCCGTCATAGGTCCTGGGCTCGTCATGCCCGTATAGATCCGCGTGCCGGACGACGACGGTGGCCTGCTCCAGGACCACGCCGCCGCTCAGCAGGCCTGCGGGCAAGGTGCCCTCGCCCTGCGCCTTCAACTGCGCTGCCTCGAAGTTCCAGGAATCCGTGCGCGGCTCGTAGGCCAGGTTGAACGTCGGCTGAACGAGGACGACCTTGCTGGGCACGGCCCGGCGGCGCAGCAATTCCGACCTGTCCAGGGCTACGACGATCTTCTCGCAGCGGAACAGGGGCTGCTCTTGCCCGGACAACGTAAGCGCCACGCCGTCCAGATGCAGCGTGCCGGTGAAGTCCAGGCGGGCCGACGCCAGGTCGAGAGTCGCGTTCAGCGAGTTCTCGACTTCCCGACGCAGCACGACCATGAGCTGCTCGGGCGAAGTGTGGTAGGCAATCAGCCTGATCGCAACGCCGCACGCGACCAGGAGGATGCCTGCAAGGATGAGCTTTATGGCTGTTCGGATCTTCATGCCGTCTCAGTCTCCCCTGGACCCAACCTATCCTATCCCGCGAGGGACGAGGGCGCAAACGGTGGCCGAGGAGCCCCTAATCCTCTCTGGCGATGGCGACTGCCCTCAGCCGCGCAACGGGCCCCCTGGGGCTGCGGAGTCGGAATCGGTGGCTGATGCCGTGCCCCACCACCCAGGCGATCTCGCCCTCACTGGTGGCAACGAGGGGCGTGCGGCTACGTTCGTGACGCGGGACCTTGCGCGCGATCAGGAAGTCCTTCAGACGCGTCGGCGAGTGCAGGCCCAACGGTTGAAACCTGTCGCCGGCGGAACGTCCCCGCACGGTCAGCGGGCCGTCGGACGGGCCCAGCGCCAGGTATACCTCGCGGTCCGACGAGCGCTCGACGGCCTGCTGCGGACCGACCGAACCGGCCGGCAGTACTTCGCAGGACAGACGAATCCCTGCCTCGGGGACATTGATCTCGCCCGGCACGGAAAGGCCCCGCGGCGGGAGCGTCGTTGTCTCCGCGCCGCTTGAGAAATAGATGATCCCGTGCTCGTGGCGCGCGAGGAAGCCGCCCGGCAGCGACACCTCGTGCCCGACCTGGGCGTGCGGCAGGGCGACGACCCGGTCGTAGTGCTCGGCGGCCAGTGGGGGAGGGCGTCTGCGCCCGCACAGGGCCTGAAGCGCGCGGATCGTGGCTGCCTTCTGGAGCGCTACCGGCGCCCGCGCGAATGCCTCCTTGTCAAGGATGACCTCATTCTCGCTCTCGGCGCGGCAGAGCCGGCCCCACTGCTTGTCCAGCAACTCGCGCAAGAGGTCTCGCGCTTCCAGGGCGGACTCGTTCAGGGCGCAGAGGGCCCGCACCGAGAACGTCGGGAAATCCCGTGCCAGAGCGGGAATCAACTCGTGCCGGACCCGGTTCCGCGTGTAGCCCGTATCGACGTTCGAGCTATCCTTGCGGAACGCCTGCCCGCGTTGCTCGAGGAATCCGACCAACTCCGCCTTCCTGACCTCCAGCAGGGGCCTGACGAGGCGAACGCCTTCGTGGGACTCTCCGAGGGGGCGCTGCGGGGCGATTGCGCCCAGGCCGGTAAGGGCTGCCCCGCGGATCAGGCGCAACAGGACCGTCTCCGCAACGTCGTCCGCATGGTGCGCCGTGGCGACGACCCGTGCCCCGATCTCCCGGGCGGCCCGGCCGAGGAAGTGGTAGCGGGCCCGCCGGGCGGCCGCTTCGACCGAACCCCGCCCCCCGGCTGCGGCCTCGAGGTCCGCCCGCTCCACCCGGAGGGGCAAGCCAAGCTGACGCGCGAACTGCCGGCAGAATTCCTCGTCCTCGTCGGATTCGTCTCCGCGCAGGGCGTGGTTCAGGTGCGCCAGGTGGAGGTCGAGCGGCAGCGTGCCGGAGCTGGAAAGATCCAGGAGGATCAACGAGAGCGCCACGGAGTCCGGCCCGCCACTCAGACCCACCAGGACCTTCTCGCCTCCTTGCAGGAGGCCGCGCGTATGGATGACTCGCAAGACTCTACGCACCAACTCATCCATGCGCGGACCTCATGACGAGTCGCTGTCCGGCCCGGTGCTTTGGGGGAGGCCGACGGGGGCCAACTGGTAGAGCGGCGGAAGGGGCAGCAGGTCTCTCAGGCGAAGCGCGCCGTAGAGTTTGCGGGGGTGTTCGAGTTCCTTCCAGAGACGGGCCGCCTCTTCGCTCTTGGCGGACGCGGAAAAGGACTCCGCCAGCAAAGTCCTGGCCATCGTTGCCCACTGCCCCGTCGGATAGGCCTCCAGGTATTCGCGGAGCCGCTTCTCGGCCAACGGCCACGCACGCGCGTCGTGAAGGTTGGACACGGCAAAGAACTGGACGGTCTCGATCATCTGCCGCAGCGACGTTGCGGCCTCAGCGACGTCTGTCCTGGCGAGCCGGCCTTGCAGGGAGCGCGCCAGGTTCTCGTACGCCGCGTCTGCGGAGTCATAGAACCCTCGCATCTGCCTCAGCCGCGGATCGCCCGTCATCTGCAACAGCGCCAGTTGCTCGTCCGAAGCGCCTCCGGGCGTTCTCAGTTGTTGCAGCGTCTGGAACGGCAGCTCCCAGACGGCAGGGGCGGAGGCCGAACGCGCCGAGTTCATCTCGAAGGCCAGACGGGGCGCCGAAGGCAGGTCCGAAAGCAGATGAGCCAGCACCCGGAACCGCGAAAACAGGGCATAGGGATGAACGACCGTCTTGACCTCCGCCTGAGCGAAGTCCTCGGCTTCGTAGGGCGCCTCTTGGCCCGCAAGCGCCATCAGGGCGGCGTATGCCTCCGGCCGCTCGAGCAATGACTGCAGCGACAGCAGCTCCTCCGTCTCCGGGTCCAGCACGGGTACGCCAAGTGAAGGTATGACCAGGAACGGCTCGTCGTCCGACGGGCGCACCTGGATCAGGTACTGCCGGGGCGCTCCCTCCCGTCCGAGAATGGCCATGTCCACCGCCAGGCCGACCTGCCTGGCCATGTCGGCGTAGGTCCAGGCGATCTGTCCCGGCGAACCGCGGCCCTGCATCACGACCATGGCGGGCATTGCAGGCTGCGCTCCATCCTCGACAGGCATCAGGTGCAGCGCACACCACCGGCAGAGCCGCAACGCCTTCTCCGTGTCCGTTTCGGCCTGGCCCGTGATGCGCCACGCGATCTGCCACAGGATGGCGCAGTCTTGCAGGTAGACCTTCCCGTCGGCGTGGATCTGCGGGTCCGCGTTCTCGATGGCCAGCGCAGGGAACGCAGAGACCGCCTGCTGCGCCATCTGTTCAAATATCTGAACCGACCTGGCATTCGCGAC
>CAZSET010000074.1:15224-15822 GCA_964605915.1 uncultured candidatus Brocadiaceae bacterium
CCAGCCTTGCATCGGCATAGTAGAGGGCGACGGCAAACCTCCTGGCTTCCGCAAGCCTGGCATCGGCCTCCTCCGGATCGCCGACACTACTCAGGGCTTCGGCCAGTGCGTTTGCCATGTTCCAGGCTTCAAGGCCCTGCGCCTTGCTGAGCCTCAGCTCGTCCTGCGGCCGGTCGGGGTCCAGGTGCTGGACAGACTCACGCATCGCCCGTATGGCCATCGAGAGGTTCTCTCGAAGCTGGTTCAGCTCTCGTTGCTGGCGCCTGTTGATGACCACGGCCAGGACGACGACCGCCGCCAGAATGCACAGGAGTAGCGCCAGCCTGGCTTTCCGCGCCGGGCTGATCCGGTCGCTTTCGGGGCGTTGGGCGGGGGGAGGGGATTGCTTACCGGATGAGCCAGCCGCAGTGCCCTTGTCATCCTCCAAGGCCTCCTCCACCTCGCAGTAGAGGGTCGTTGTGTGCTCCGCCTGGGCCTTGAGGGCCTGCCCGAACTGGCGCGCCTAGCCGCTTTTCTCGTCCGGAGCGTCCGCGGGCACGGTCGCCCCGGGGCTACCATCATCACCGGACCGCACATTGGTAAGGGGTGGCACCGCAGT
>CAZSET010000075.1:0-5789 GCA_964605915.1 uncultured candidatus Brocadiaceae bacterium
CGGAGCGCGTTGCGGTAGGCCCGGCTGGCCTCTTCGCTGGGGAAGAAGCGGGCGTAGACGGAGTATTGGAGCTTGCTGAAGCCTGCCCGCAACAGGGCCTTGCGGAACCGCGTGTAGCGCTTGCGCGCGCGGCGCGTGTCGACGGGCAGGTCAAACATCGCGAAGAGCCACATAGAACGGTACTTCGATAGCTGGGGGCGTGATTCGGTCACAGGCTGAGCTCCGCTAGCCTGAGGCCCTTGCGTTTGCCTTCGAAGGCGGCGGCCAGGGAGGCAGCAGCGCGCGCTGCGACGTCGAAGAGGGTGCGCTGCTCGGCTTCCAGCGAGAGTCGTCCGGTAAGGGCTTCCAGGAGGAAGCCTCTGGCCTGCCTGTCGAGGGGCTCCGATGGTTCGTGCTTCTTGAGCCAGTCCACTACGGCCTGGTCCACGAGGGGCCGGAAGGGCTCCATCAAGTCGTCTGCCAGGCAGAAGGCGTCGTAGCGGTTGTGGTGGTGTATGCCGAGAGATGGATGGAGTCCGCTGGCGCAGATGGCGCGTCCCACGATGGCGCGCAAGACCGCGTAGCCGTAATTGAGATGGCGATTCTGATCGTCGGCGTCCCTGTTGCGCGCGAAGCGGGGGTCGTCGAACAGGGCGGGCCAGTACCGCTGAGAAGCGCGGGCTTCGACGTTTTGCGTGTCGCCCGAGCGCACCTGGCGGGCCAACCGCAGCAGGCCGTGGTCGCCCGCCCGCAGGCGTTCGAGCAGATGGCCTTGAGCGCGTATCTTGGCCTTCACGACTTGCTGCCAGAGCCGCTTCTTCAGGGGCAGCGAGGCGGCGGCCTGTGCGGCGAAACGCTCGGCCTGGGTGTGATGTCCGTGGAGGGGAAGCATCATCCCCACGGGCATGTGCCGGGCGTCGCAGGCGACGAAGGCGCCGCCGGCTTCGGCCAGGCCTGCCAGCACCGCCTGTGTGAAGGTCACGACCGGGTGGGAGACGACGAGCACGGTCACCTCGTCAAGCGGGACGGTGAACCGGGCCGCCTCCTCGCGTTCGACGACCAGCAGGGCGTTTTCGACCCGCAGGCGGGCGGGTCCCTCCGACAGGTCAATCATGCGCTCAGTCATTGGCTGGGACCACGTCGCCGAGCAGTGTCACCCTGACCTTCCGCGCCCCCGCTTTCCTGAGGGCGTCTGGGCTGTGTTTCACCCAACCGCCAGTGTCCTTGATAGTGTTCTTCGGTCGGGCGTCGGAAGCTCGGCAGAGCTCGACGCTTACAGAGCCGCGTTTCTCGGCTGATACAGTTCGGACAACGCAAATGCCGCGCCCCAGTTTGGGGTCATCGAGCTCGATCAATTCGCCACCCGCCAGGGAGAACAGGAAGCGTTTGCCGGGGGCGTGCTCGCGGCGGACGACGGGTTCGCCAGCCCGGAGCCGCCCGGTCCCCTCGAGGCGGGTCACCAGGTGGCCTTCCCACTTGGGGCGGCCCCGGCGGTCGGTCGTCTCCACAATCTCCATGTGATGGTTGTCCCCGGGCTTGACCCAGCGGAGCGGTTCGGCGTGGCCGACGGGCACGGCGCTGACGTTGAGGCGGATCCGCGCCTTGTGGATGGGGATCGAGCGGCCATCGCGGGCGGTGATGCAGGGGTGGTTCTGGGGGTCTTTGAAGGCCTTGCTCGGCGGCAGGCGGATCTCGTCGAGCTTGGCTTTGACCAGTTCCCTCACGTGAGGGTCCACGATGGCGTCGACCTCCTTGTGCGAGAGGTCTGCGAGCTTCCTGCGCAGGTGGAAGTAGGCGGGGCCGTTCTCGCCCTCTTTCTGAGGGGCGTAGAAGGTCTCTTCGTGGAGGGCACCGCGGACCCGGCGGGAAGCGCGGTGGGAGACGTTGACATCGAGCACGGTGGCCCGGGCCTCATCGAGCAACCCCTGCCAGGGGGGTTGGACTGCGGCAAACGAACGCCGGCTCATCTGCCAGCCCCGGGCCGCTGCGTCGCTGAGCGACTTGACGGCGCCCGGATCGGTGAGCGCCACCACCAGCGCGTCCACGGCGTGGTGGCGGTGGTCCGCGCGTGACTTCTGCCAGGCGTCGCCAAGGATCGAGTTGAGGCCCCAGAGGCGCCTCAGGAAGGCCGTGACGCCTCCGCGGGAGGCCTGCACGCGGCGCGTTCCCTGGGCGTCAACCAGGCCGCCGTAGAGGAGCGCCACGTACTGCGCGGCCAGACGCGAGGAGAAGCGCGTGTCGTTGAGCTGGCGGGAGGCGAGCTCTTCGATGTCCTCGACCTGCTGTAGCTCGAAAAGGGCGAGCTTGGCCTTCCGGGCCGTGCTCTTGAACTTCTTGACGCGCTCCACGATCTGCGACCAGCGTTCGGCGTCGTGCCCGTAGGCCTCCCAGGGGGTGCGGTTGCCCTTGACCTGGCGGTTCTCCCTGACCTCGCAGATGGTCTTGTAGATAAACGAGTCGTTAAGGCGGCGGCTCAAAGGAATGATGTGTTCTACATCGAAGGCGGGGGCTTTGCCGAACAGGTCCGCCCAACCGAAGCTCTGGCCGGTGTAGGGGCAGGTCCAGTCGCACTCGTCGGCCAGGAGCACCTTCTCCACGTCGCGGCGTGAAGGCTGGTCAATGCCGGCTTCGGCGAGCAGGCGATCGGCAGCGTCGCTTCTGGCCCGTTCGTTCCGCCGGGCCTGTTTCCAGGATCGTTCGCGCTGCTTGGCGCTTCTTCGCAGGTCGCGGGCTAACTCGATGCGGATGCAGTGGGGTTTGCCATAGCGGCGGACGATGGCGTTGACGATCTTGCGGAGTTCCGTCAAGGCGCGCACGACGGCGGGGTTGCGCACGTCCAGGTCAGTGTCCAGCAGCGGGGGGAGCATCTCGTGCGGGCGCTCCGGTTTGCCATGTTCCGGGTACTCCTTCCGGACCGCCTCCATGTAGGAGAGGCCGCTTTCCATGTGAGGGAGGAGGCGCGCAAGCGCCTGGCGCGAGTGCCGGCAGTAGCCATCCTCCAGCCTTACGGCCGCCAGGTCCGCGGCCTGTTCAGGCGTAAGTCCCCAGGCGCTGACGCCCCGGCGTGCGAGTGCGTCGGGCTGCTCGAAGCTTCGGACGTCTTCGACGACTTGCTCACGCTCCTGGGCGCTGAATCCCCACCAGCGCTCGCCGAAGATGGCGGAGAGGGCGGCGTTTGTCTTGTTGCCGATGAAGCGCTTCTCGCCGCCGGATTCCCAGTTGAAGACCGAGCTCCGCGGGAGCTTCAGGCGGCGCCTGGCCTGCGGGAACGTGATCTTGTCGGTCTGTTCCAGGTCCTCCAGCAGCGCATCACGCTCTGCCTCAGCCAGGGCGCGCTCCGTGCCTTCCTTCGTGATGACACCGGTGTTGTTGACCATCTGGAGGAGGCGGAAGCGCTGGGCCGCCAGCAGCGCCCAGGGGGCGCGTTTGCGCCCCGGCTCAAGCTTGCATCCGCCGATGAAGAGGCTGGCGTCTTTCAAAGGACGCTGGTAGAAGATCGCCTCACGCACCCTCGCCTTCAGCTTCTCCGGGAGCAGCGTGGGATGGAAGCCTTGCTGGGCGGTCCATATCTGCTCGAACTCGTCCCGGCACATGCGGCGAGAGGTATACCGGTTTCTGATCCGTTCCTGGCGCGGGTCGATATTAGCGAAGAGCTCACCGAGGGTCCGTGCACCCGCCGCGTCCATTTGCCGCTGCAACGCAGAGATGCCGCCAAGGACTTGACCTTCGTCCTCATCTTTCTTCTTGGGAGCTCTACGGTTGCTCAAGAAGCCGCGCCGCTGCGCGAGGTGGTAGAGGGCTCGGCCCAGCTCGAAAGGCTCGAGTGGGTGGTCGAGGGCGCGGCAGCGCAGCCAGTAGGGGAGCACGTGAGTGAGGTCAGTCGAGAGGTGTTGGGCATCGGGATGGCGCCGATAGCGCGTGATCAACTCAGCATCGAGCTCAGGCAGGATGCTCCGAGCTTCACCGGCGGGAAGGAGCCCCGCATGCTGAAGGACATGCAGGACCTTCTGCATACGCCGGCCGCGCCGGTCTGCGAGGCGCCGCTGCTGGCGGGCCTGGCGGCGTTTGGTGCCCCGTGACTCGGCTTGACCGGCTTGAATGTTGCCTTGGACCCCGGCGTCGAAGACGCGCGCCCCGGCAGCGACAAGGCGATCAGGCACACCCTCAGTCAAGCCAACCAGCGCCCAACCAATGGAGTTGGCACCGACATCCAGCCCCAGTACGTACGGCATTCCCTGCGGATTCGGCATGGCTCGCCCCCTTGACAACGACCCTCGCATGGGATAACATGTGCATAGTGTACCTGAGCGGCGATTGTCCCGTCAACTTACAGTAAGGACTTTTGTCGCGCGGGGCAACGCTCTTATGAGCGCCCCTTGAACGCCTCCCAGTGGGGCGTTCTTTTTTTCTGGTGGGCGCGTCCGGCAGTCGGTGGGCGATCACGTCGGCGGGACGACGCGGACGAGGCCGAAGGCCTTGCTGAGGCGCTCGTCTATCTCACGCTTCCGGGCGTCGGGCAGGTCGGGGCACTCGCGCACGACCAGGAGGGGGTCCCTGACCTCGGTCATCCCGTCGCGCAGTGCACTGAAGAGGGCCTGGAGGGTCCGTTCGCGCAGCTTTTGGACTTCCGCATCCATGGCATCCAGCCCCGTGTTCGCGGCGATCCGGGCCGCGGCTTTGAGCAGCTCCAGTCTGCGCTCCACGTCCTGAAGGTCGCACGCTTCCCACTCGTCGAGCACGGTTGCGCCGGCTTCGACCACGAAACGGCGCATCTGCTCGCCCGGATCGGGCCGGGCGCATATCTCGCCGATGCTCCGAACCACGCTGAGCTTGTTGAGGAAGCGCAGCAGAGAGGCGCCGAGCCGCACCTTGCTGGTGGCGCTGGCCACGGGGGAGCAGGCCGCGCTGCACATGGCGGTGATAAGGGCCTCAATGGCCGCCGGCCCCCAGATGATCCTGACCTTCGAGACTCCCTCCCACAGGATCAGCAGGCGCTTGACGATCTCGGTACGCATCCGGCGCGACGCCTGGCGGCTGACGCAGATGCGTTCCAGGCCTCTGATGGCGGCGGGGACGACCCGTATGTCGAACTCGACCTCGCGCCCGAACTCGTAGACGGCCCCCTCTTCGGTGTCCCGGCGCTGGCCCATGCCGGTGCGTCCCTGGAACCTGGCGATCCCGTCGAAAAGCTCGAACAGCTCCTCCTGGTAGGCGCTGCGGCCGTTGTCGGAGCCGGCCATAATGCCGAGCGCTTCGAGGGCCTCGACCGGATAGGGCACCCGCCACACCCTGTCCTTCAGTGCCCTGAGAGCGGCGTCGAAGTGCCGGGCGCCGGCACGGGTGTAGCCGCAGATGGCGGCCAGCGCGATCACAAAGCCGCCCCGTTTCAGGCCCTCCTGCTCCAGCAGCTTCATGCACAGCTCGACGATGTCCGAGGCCAGCTTGTCAGGAACCTGATCGGCGTGGTCCTCCACAATGCTGCTGAGGGCCAGGGCGGCGCGCTCGGCCGAGCCAGACGGGTAGGTCCTGCGCATGAACTCGTACGCGGCCACAAGCGCCGGAGGGCCGATGCGCTCCAGCGTGTTCTGGACCGTGTCCAGGCTGCTGGGCAGCCCCATCTCAGGCATGAGGTTGAGCAGTTCGGCGGCCAGCTTCTCCTGAAGCGTCTCGTCCACCCTGGCATCGGCCAGGACGGAGGTCTCGATGATGCTGCGGCGTGTGATGGCGTCGCCGACCTTCAACAGGTCCAGCAGCACGACGACGGCCTTGCGGACCGTGCGGGAACGGTGCGAGACTCCGATCAACTCAGA
>CAZSET010000075.1:5799-15815 GCA_964605915.1 uncultured candidatus Brocadiaceae bacterium
CCTTGCGGACCGTCTCGTCGCAGACGTCGCTCTCGGTGCACAGGACGTCGAGCAGGCGGATCAGCTCAGCGCGTTCCAGACGGGTGGCGCGGGGCATGCGTTCTATCGCCACCGCTGCGGCCGGCTCCCCGAGCCGCACCAGGCCGTAGCGCAGCCGCGCCTTCTCACTTTCGGGCAGGGACGGGTTGAGTATCTCTTCGACCGCGCGCTCCGAGAGCTCTCCGATGCGCCCCGGATCGATGGCCAGAGACTCGCTGAGGTTCAGCAGCAGGCCGCGCACGCGCGGGTTCTCGCAACGCTGCAGTTCGCGCCACAGCAGGTCGGCGACCAGGTCGTGCGCCTGCTCGGCGCAGGCCGCCACGGCCTCCTCGACGTCGAAACGCAGTTCCTCGAAGTTGCGGGAAACGTGCCTGACGGCCGACTGCAGGAACTGCTCGGTCTTCTGGTAGTTGCCCACCACAGTGGTGGCGGACTTGCCGATGAGCCGAAGCAGTTCGCGGATCAGGTCGATGTCTCTGCTCTGGTCGAAGACCTCCAGCACGACGGCCAGCACGAGCGCGGCCTCGCCTTCCTCGGCCTCCCGCAGCAGCGCTCCCAGCCGCTGGATGGCATAGAGGGCCTCCTCGGCGTCATCCTGGAACAGGCCCCTGACGGCCTCCGCCATGTCCGAGCGGAACCCTATCTGCTCGAGCGAACGGATGGCCTCGCGGCGCACCTTGGGCTCGGCCTCCCTGTCGGTGAGCACGTTCAGGAATATGCCCGCCTTCTGGGCGCCGTCCATCGGGGCGAAGACGAGCTTACGAAGCGCCTCGATGCGCTCGTCGGGGTTCTGGCTGGTCAGGACGGCCAGCTTCAGGCGGGCGACCTCCTCCGGCGTGAACAGCTCCTGGGTCTCGTGCGCAGTCATCTGCTGGGGTGCGGTGCGCACCAGGGCCCCGACCGGACCCCTGGCCGCGGGCGCCTGCTCGGCCAGCAGATCGTCCTCGAGCGCGATGGTGCGCCAGCCCTCCTCGGGGTTTGAGACCAGTTGCAGGAGGTCCGATTCGGCGTAGCCGCATTCGGCCGCTCGCGAGCGCAGGAATTCCAGTGCCACCGCCTCGGTATCCCTCAGCAGCTCCGGCGTCAGCAGCAGGCGCGACACGGCTTCGTTGTGGGCGGCCTCGGCCAGGAGCGTGCCGGTCACGTCCACCTTCCTGGCCAGCAGCGCCGCCACCCGCGTGGCCAACCGCCGGCCGATGCCGTAGGTGGCCATCAGCGACTCGACATCCCTGTCTCTCTCGCCTCGCATCGGAATTCACTCGCGGAAGGATGTCGGCGGACCGCACCTGGCGCCGTTCAGCATAGGGTAACCCGCCTGTCGCCCTGCACGACGCGCCCGATGATGACGGCTTCTTCGCCCGCCCTGCGAAGCCGGCGCAGCACGTTGCCGGCGTAGTAGGGGGCGGCGATCAACACCATCCCCACGCCCATGTTGAAAGTGCGGTACATCTCATCATCCGGCACGCTGCCCAACGTCTGGACCAAGTCGAATATCGGCGGGCGCTTCCAGCGGGAGGGATCCAACTCCACCGCGCACCCCTCCGGCAGCACGCGGGGGACGTTCTCCAGAAGCCCGCCCCCGGTGATGTGCGCTATGCCGCCGATGACGTGCTTGACCCTGTAATGGCGGAGCACTGCCCGCACGGATCGCACGTAGATGCGCGTCGGCTCGAGCAACTCGTCGGCAACCGTGCGGTCGATGCCGAAACGGGCGAGGGAGTCGCCGCATTTCAGGCCGGCTTCTTCGAAGATCAGTCGGCGCACCAGCGAGTAGCCGTTCGAGTGCAGGCCGCTGGACTGGAGGCCGATGACCTGGTCGCCCGGATGCACGTTGCGGCCCGTGACCAGGCGCGAGCTTTCGGCAATGCCGACGACGAAGCCCACCATGTCGTACTCGCCCCGCTTATAGAAGCCGGGCAGCTCGGCCGTCTCGCCCCCAACCAGGGCGCAGCCGGCTTCCTTGCAGCCGGCGGCGATGCCGGCCACGCAGTCGCGCAGGACTTCGAGCTCCAGCTTGCTGGTGGCCAGGTAGTCCAGAAAGAAGAGCGGCTCGGCGCCGAGCGTCAAGACGTCGTTGACGCACATGGCCACCAGGTCGATGCCCACCGTATCATGCCGGCCGGTCATGAAGGCAACCTTCAGCTTCGTGCCGACGCCGTCCGTGGAACCGATGAGTATGGGATGGGCGTAGTTGCGGCGGAAGAGCCTCTCATCGTAGTCCAGCGAGAACAGGCTGCCGAAGCCGCCCGGATTGGGCACCACACGTTCGGTGAACGTGCGCTGCATGAGCTGCTGGATCTGCTCGACGAATTCGGCCCCTTTGCGGATGTCAACGCCCGCGTCTCCGTAGGTTATGGGGCTCACGATGGCGCCTCAGGTCCCCGCAAGGCCAGGACGGGAAAAGCATGCGGCGGCCCGCGGCCGCCGGACGTAGAGCCCCTAACAAAACCCCCTGCTGGCTTCGGCCGGCTGCAGCGCCGCCCTGCGGCGTCGGGCTGCATCGACGATGCTCTGCCTCTGCATCGCCTGTTTCGCCCTCCTTGCATGACGACGCTTCGCTCGGCCTCGGGCCGACGCGTGGGGCTCTGTCAGGAGCTCTTATTATAACCCCCTCAGGCGGGGTGTCAATCTGAGCGCCGGTCCCGACGGCCGTGTGGCACGGGCCTTGCGTAATGCCTGAATCGCAACGGCTCCGGTTTGCATCGGGTCAGCCCGTTTCGCTAGATTGTTGCGCCAGGGGGGCGGTCGGTTCCGACAGCATGAGGTGCAATGCGTGGCGCGCAACTGCAAACAGGCGGCGTTCATCGCAGGGGGGCTGCTGGTCAGCGTGCTGGCGGCCGGCTTCTTCCTCTACAGGATATGGGAACATTGGGGCGAGGTGGGGCGGGCTCTGGCGGAGGCCAACTACCTCTACGTCATCCCGTCGGTCGGCTTCATTGCGGTCATGTACGCGTTGCGCGTGCTGAGGTGGCGCGTCTTCCTCCGGCCCATCGGCGAGGTGCCATACCGGGCGATCGCAAGCGCCACTCTGATCGGCTTCATGTCGAGCTGTCTCCTGCCGTTGCGGCCGGGGGAGATCATCCGCCCGTACGTGCTGCACAGAAGAGCCGACGTTGACTTCGGGCACGCGGCCGGGACGGCGATGGGATTGGAACGGGTCTTCGACCTGATTGGCGTCTGCTTCCTCCTGGTGCTGGCGCTGCTGCTCATGGCAGGGCAGGAGGCGGCCGGCGCCGACCTGTCCGAACTGGTCGAGGGGATCGGGGGGAAGGCGGTCTGGTTCGCGGGTGCTGCCGCGGCGGGCTTTGCCTGTTTGCTCACGACGGCGTTCTTCCCGGCGCTGGTGCTGCGGACGGCACAGGCGTGCCTGAGAGTCGTGCCGCAGAAGCTGCGAAGTCCGCTGATGGGCTTCGTCAGCTCTATAACGCAGTCCATGCGGTTCCTGAGGGATCCGGGCCAGGTCGCCGTGGCCACGCTGCTCTCGCTGGCCGTCTGGATATGTTTCCCCTTGAGCACGTATAGCCTGGCCCGCGGGTTCGGGATGGAGCTGACGTTCGGGGGCGTGCTGTTCGTGCAGGTGGTGGTTACGGCGGCCGTTGCGGCGCCGCAGGCGCCGGGCTTCATCGGCGTCTTCCAACTGGCGGCTGAGGCGGCCACGGAGGCGCTCGGCGTGCCCACGGGGGAGGCCGGGGCCTTCGCCATCGTGCTCTGGGCCGTCAACGTCGTCCCGATAACGGCGGTCGGGCTGGCAGTGCTCTGGTATGAGGGGCTGAGCGTCCGGGGGCTGGTGCGCGCTTCAAAGGAGGCGGCGGAGAGGCAGGAGGCCGAGTCTCGCCCGGCACGCTGAGTCAAGCCATGGTTGGCCCCTACTCGGCGTTGAGGGCCTCGTCCAGGGTGGGGAAGATGTGGATAAGGGTGTGCAGCTTCGTGAAACGAAAGACCTCCTCGACCAACGGCTGGGGGTTCACGATGCGCACGTAACCGTCGTCGCTTTTGGTGGCGCGGAAGGCCCGCATCATCTGGCCCAGGCCCGTCGAGCTGATGAAGGAGACATTGCTCAGGTCGAAGATGAGCTTCGTATGGCCATCGTCCAGCAGCTTGTCGAGCTCGTCCCGCAGGACGTCTGCTCCCATCTCACGCACCTGACCGGATAGGTGGAGGGCGACAGCGTCCCCGATTGCCTCGGTCTTGATCGTGATATCAGCGGCCGTGTCTTCAGGCATCTTTACACTCGGTGGTTCGGGGCTCAGGACCGTCCGGCGGCGGCGGCCCAGGGAGCATGCTTGATCATGGTCAGCTCGTTGCCCGTCTCGTTGAAGCGGATCTCATCCATGTAGGCGCGTACCAGCGCCAGTCCGCGACCGCTGGTGGCCAATAGGCCCTCTTCCGTCGTCGGATCGGGGACTGCCTCGGGGTTAAACCCTTCCCCTTCGTCCTTGACGGAGATGACGACCTGGTTCTCGTCTATGGCGAAGCTGATCTGGACCTTTTTCGTGTCGTCAAGCTCGTTTCCGTGTTTGATGGCATTTATGATGGCCTCTTCGAGAGCCAGTTTGACGGCGAAGATGGCTCTCTCGCCGTAGCCCATGTTCTCCAGCACGGGCAGGATGGCATTCTCGGCGTGGGTCATCTCGCGGGGCAGACTCGGAATGGCGATGACTTTGCGCTCGGCCTTCTCGACCAGCACCTCCACCCCCAGGACGGCCACGTCATCCTCGGGCTCGGGCCTCAGATTCGTGAGCCGAGTTACGAGCGCCTCAATGCCAACGTCATTGCTCTGGCACAGATACTGCTGGAGCTTGGTTTCGCATGCCTCCCTGTCGGAGCCTTCGAAGGAGCGCAGCAGGCCGTCCGTGTAGAAGAACAGGCGATCGTGCTGCTCCAGTTGCATGCTCTTCGTCTCGTACTGCGGCTCCTCGAACATGCCGACGAAGAGGCCCTCGGTGTCCAGTGCCTCAACCTTTCCGTGGCGCACCAGGAAAGGCGGGCAGTGCGAAGCATTGACGTATTGCAGCGTCAGCAACTCCGTATCCAGCACCGCCAGGAAAGCCGTCAGGTAGTGGCCGGCCAGTGTGCTGCGGACCAGGGTGCTGTTGACCCGGTCCATGATGCTCTTGGCGTTGAGATCGTTGGCCACGCAAGTTCTGAAAGCCAGCCGGCCGGTAGCCATGATGACGGCGGCGGGCAGGCCGTAGCCGGAAACGTCCGCGATCACGAAGGCGACGAACTTGTCCCCCAGGTTGATGGCGTCGTAGAAGTCGCCACCGACGCGAATGCCAGGCCGGGTCTCGGGGGCCAGCTTTATGCCCTGAAGCTCCGCTTCCAGCACGGGGCGAAGGCTGTTCTGCAGCTCGCGGGCGACCTGCTCGTCGCGTTCCAGCAGCATGGCCTGCCGTTCCAACTGGCCAGCCAGCGCCCTCAACTCGCGGTCGCTCTTTGTTAAGGCGCTTGAGGCCGTGCTCTGCTTCGCCAACTGGCTTTCCAGGGCCAGGATGCGGCCCTCGGCCTGATGAAGCTTGTCCGACAGCTCATGCACCTTGGCTTCCAGGTCGTCGATCTCATCCGGCAAGGACGCGTCGTCCGCGTCAAGAGGCCCAGGTGTCTCAGGTGGGGTGCACATAGTTGGCTGCCTGCGCGCTCAAGAGGACCGTCTTCTCCCCGCCGTGCAGACACCGGCTGGTCGAACCGCAATATGGACGCGAAACCCGGCCCTTTCCTGAGCCGCATTCCGCTCACGAGCCGTATTATGGTCCAAATGGCCGCGACAGCGCAAGTGAACGCCCCCGGCGTCCAGGGTCATTTAGTTATCCCGTGACGGACCAGGTGAATCAGTTTTTGCCGGTGCGCGGAGCAGTGTTCCAGGCCAGCCCGGATGTTGTCGAATCCCAGGTGCCGTAGCAGTGTGAGCGCGGTGTTGCGTAGAGCGGCGAGGGCCTGCGCAGCAGCCGGGGCGCGCACCCGGCAGGTATCCTCCCGCATCGTCTGGTCCCGCACGCAGTGCAGGCGGTTCTCGATGGCCCAGTGCCCACGGCATATCTGAAGCAGCCGCGCCGCGTCGGCACGCTCGGCCCCGAGGCTGGTGATCGCGTAGACGGTCTCGCTGCTGCTTTGACCCCCCACCGTCCGCTCCCGCCGAAAACGACGCCCCTGCCCGCCCGCCGCGCGCCAGGCGCCGGCCCTCAGCCCGCTTCTACCCAGATCGGGCTCGACCAGGCCATCTGGCCGTCCGAGCGCGTCAAGCGCACGTAGTACCAGTCCACGGGCCGGCTGCCGGCATCCTCCAGCCGCCAGGACATGGACCCGC
The DNA here is from genome assembly GCA_964605915.1 of uncultured candidatus Brocadiaceae bacterium. GTDB lineage: Bacteria > Planctomycetota > Brocadiia > SM23-32 > SM23-32 > DAOVRD01. The sequence continues at coordinate 12,143 of CAZSET010000075.1, forward strand.
CATCGGGCCGGGCGGAGGCCAGCACGTCACCGTTGCGAATGACCTCGGCCCGCACGATGTCGACCTCGCTGGCCGCAGTGACGAGCAGATTCCTCGATCCGCGGGCCCGTATCTCCGAGCCCATTGGGTTCCCGTTAATCGCAAAGCGCACCAGCATTCGGACGTTGGTAGTGGCGAAGACTCGTCGCTGCCGGAGCGCCTCGAAGACGGCCGCGCGCGTCAGCTCCGGCGCCCACACGCCCATGATGCCCTGGCGACGCAGGAGCCGGTACTGCTCGGGCTCTCGCTGAAGGTTGTGGAGTTCGTCGCCCGGCCGCCCGTCGTGGATGTCCCCGCCGCCCAAAAAGCCGAACCGGTAGCCCCGGGCGAGCGCGTCCACAACGTGCTGCCCCTCCTTCTCGCCGCCGTGCGAGCGAATCGGGAAGGGGTTGCCCGCGCTCTGCGGGCATTCGCTGCTGCCCCAGACGGAATGGATCTCGACGAGCCGCTCCACCTGCGGGTCGTGCCCGAGCGACCAGTCCACGCCCATCTCGACGTTGGCCGAATGGTGTGGGATGACCAGCGCCGATTCCCGCCGGGCCACCTCGTACAGGTGGTCCAGCCGCCCCTGCTCGGGATCGCTGCACCGCAGGATCGGCCCCCGGTCGCCGGGGTAGTAGACGTTGCGATGGCCGAACCTGCGGCTGGTCCACTCCAGCCCTACGAGGGTGACGAACGCCCCGTCTTCGTTGAAGTCGTTGGCCACCGCCGTGAAGTACTCCCACTGCCGGTCGGTCAGGGATTCGGAGTGGTCCGAGACGGCGAAGACGTCCAGGAAGCTCTCGTCCCGGGCGAAGGCGTGCAACTCCTCCGGGCAACGGAGCCCGTCGCTGAAGAAGGTCTGACTGTGCAGGTCGCCCCAGAACAGGCGTTCCTCGGGCGGTCCGTCGCTGACCTCTATCGGATTGGACAGCGCTTCAACGCCGGACGCGAGTTCGCGGATGCGGACGCGCTTCAGCCCGGGCGTCAGATAGCGGAGGCCGTGGATGCGCGCGATGGGGCGCGCGTCGTCGGCATACGGGCCCGAGACGCCCGAGAAGGAGAAGCTGCCCGGGCCGTCATAGCCGTCCCCGCCGTCCAGTTCAAGCGTTCCCTCAAACTTGGGGAGGACGTTGTCCATGTAGGAGATGCCCCGGGGGGATCTGTTGTAGCGCCCGGCAACGGCGGGCAGCGGCCCGTAGCAGGATGCGCCGACCTCGTAAGGCTCCGTCAGGACCTTGACCCTTAGCGCGAACTCCCGGCCGACCTGCACGGTGGAGGGCGCAACGAGGAACAGTCCCGTGGGCTCCATGCCGCGGTCCCTCCGTCCCACCCAGAGCTTCGTCAGCCGTTCGCGTCAGGCAGGCACTTGCGGCCCGATGTACTCGGTGGCCGCGACCACGTCGTCGTACCACATCTTGATGTCCGTCACGTCCCGGCGGTTGTGGGTATAGATGCCGAGGTCGATGCGGTTCGACTTGAGCCTCTCCACGTTCCTCAGCCGTAGGTTGAGGAAGTCCGCAAGCAGTCGGCCGTCCACCCAGAAAGCGATCCGCCCGTCCCGATCGCCCGGCACGTTCGCCTTGACCATCAGCTCGTAGCAGTGCCAGCTACCCTGCTCGGGGACGAAATCGGGCCGGGGGACGAACTGCTCGCCGAAGATCTCCCGGCTGCCGGGGAACACCCTCCCGGACGGGAAGAACTGGTCGCCCCACCTGCCGCCCTGGTCCATGTGGTAGACGTACACGACCAGCCAGCCCGGCGACGGTACCTCCTCGCCGGGGCGCCAGGTATCCAGGACGACGGTGAACTTGTTGCTGCCGTCCGCGCGCACTCCGGGGCAGGCCTGGGGCACGCCGGGCGGCCTTGCGGCGATGCCGCCGCCGTTGTGCGCGCCCCCGTGGAAGAGCTCCACATCCTTGGCGAACTTCGCATAGTAGCGCAGGAACAGCGTATCGCATCCATCCTCAAAGTACTTGCCCACGCCGGCGCCTGCGGGCAGGCCCGTGCCGGGCCGCACGATGGTCATCTCCAGGGCTTTGCCGCCGCCGTGCACGTTCTCGGGTTGGTCCGTGATGACGCAGTCACCTCCGGACGTGTCCCACTTCTTCTCATCGCCCTTCCGCCGGCCGCCCGGCAGGCGGCCGCTCTCCGTGGTCTCGAACCCGTCGGCGAAGACGACTGCCGGATGTCGCTCGATGTCCCGGTCCCCGGGGTGCATGGCAGCAATTCCGGGACCTTCGGGCAGCTCTGCTGGCATAGACGCTACCTCCGTCAATGGCTGAAGGCTTCTTGCCGGTCACGTGCTGCTGTCTTGCTGCAGACGGCGCGACATGATATGGCCTCCGTTCTTCCATGGCAAATCCCTCCTCCACTTGAGAAGGCGAGCGCGCCGCCGTATCATCGCGGCCCTTCATGGCGGGACCATCCTGCGGGCTCCCGGCGGAGCCCGCACGCATGAGCGAGAGAAGGTCACGATGAGCAACGATCAGAGCAGCGACGCGCTGTGCCTCCCTCGGCGCCTGGACGACAACGCCGGTGGGTTGATCGCGGAGGCCATTGCCCCCGTGGACGAGGCGATCCGGCAAACAGGGGTCGCATTCCGCGCCTCGCACTATGCCGAGGATTGCCGCGACTGGGACCCGGACGGCTACGGCTACTACCAGGCGCACGCCGGCCGGTTCGTCTTCGCGATAGAGGTCGCGGAAGGCAATGTGAGCGAGTACTGCCTCTGCGCGGCGCAGGGCCCGGACGGCAACCACGGGCTCTACGTTTCGGTCTGCGACTACCACGTCGAGGACGAAGAGCGCAAGGCCGAGGGCGGCGGGACGGAGGTCATCCATCGGACGGTGATCGACAGGATGTACCTGGTCCGGCCCGAGACGCTCTCCCTTTCGCTGCGGGCGCAGCTGCTGGACGAGCTGAGCCAGGGCAACTTCCTCAGGGCGTACCGGCATTACGTGGAGCAGGACCCGGAGGAGCGCCCTGCGGACGGCGTGTTCCGCTACTGGCTGCCGGGGAAGAAGGCGTAGTGTCTCCGCTCGGGCGCTGCCCAGGCTTGGCTGTGGCGCTGGGGTTCTCTGGCCTATGAGGGAGGTAACAAGTGAACGCCAGAAGTCTGGCAATTGCATCGCTTGCGGGCGCAGCCTTGGTCGTGGCGTATGAGTTCACTTGGCTCGGCGACTCCAGACTTGCCCCCGTTCTGATGGCTCTCGGATTGTCGCTGGCTCTCCTTGTGCTTGCCTTCTTGACGTCGCTACAGCATCCCGGCGACAGGCTTGCGAAGATCCTCGATGCAGCACACGATGTTGACTGGGATGTCGTCGGAGGACCGGAGAAGGGGGAAGCAGTCATCCATCTGAAAGGTGCAACCCTGGTACTTGTCGATCCGGAAACCGGTTGCCAGACGGAGATATGGCCGGGAGCGATCAGGTTTGGAGCAAGGCACCGCTCGTCAGGCAGAGAGAGCATGGCGTATCTCGGTGCATCTCCCTATATAGAGTGGACCGTTGGCGATCGCTGCCAGCCAGAAATCAGAATGGAGGGTTACTTGTCGGAGAGCGAGGAGGGCTTGCATACGAACGTTGCGATCGCTCGGGGGAGAGTACTCGATGACCTTGAAGTTCTCGCCGACATGGGCGCCCTCACCCGACTT
>CAZSET010000076.1:0-15806 GCA_964605915.1 uncultured candidatus Brocadiaceae bacterium
CCGCTCCGGATGAATCTGGATGCGACACTGAGGGACCGCGGGAGGGGGAATGCCGTTCAGGGCCGCTTCATGGCGGACGGTGAGGGGCGTTTCAACAAGGAGGAGGGCATCCTCGAAACAGCCGAACTCATCGGGAAAGCCACATACGAAGAGCTATCAACCGACCACCTCCTCTTCGAGGCGCGCCACGAGTATAGGCCTGAACTTGAGATACAGTTCAAGTGCTACAACCTGAGCGACCCCGACGTGATCAACGTCCGCGGGCAGACGCTGGACATGGAGCAGTTCCGAAGGGAGGCGCCGAAGGGAATACGGGAGCTCATGGAGCAAGGCACATGAGGGGTCCGGAATGCCAGATCGCCTGTCCGGAGTGCGGCACGGTGTTCCGCGCTCCCGGTTCGGCTGAGACATCTCTTCGTTGCCCGGATCCGACTTGCCGTGCCGAGTCCCCCGTGATCGAGGGCGTGGACTATGCCCCCGATCCTGGGGCCGGCCTGTTCTGGATCGAGTTTGAAGTGCTTTCCGGCGATGTGCCCGCAAGGCATGAGCTCCGGGGTGGAGGCCCATGGACTGTCGGCCGGGGTGCGGGCTGCGATGTGACGCTCAATGATGACTCGGTTTCCGAGCAGCATCTGGTCCTCAGGCGCACGGAGGACGGGGTCATTCTCCGGGCAGAGGTGCAAGGGGCTCCGACGGAAGTAGTGTCCGGTCAGGAGCTCTCGCTGGGCTCTGTTCGGGCGCGGCTCTGGCTCAGGTACTCCCCCGTAGGCAAGCCACCAGGGACTCCCCCGCCGCTCTTCATCCTACCTGAGCCGATCGATCTGCAACTGCTCGACTCCACGGCAGCCGCACTTGTCGTTGGGCGGAACAGGAACGAGGTGGACGTGGCTTTGCCCGTCCGCCGCGTTTCGAGAAGGCACGCGCTGCTTCGGCGAGAGAAGGACGGCATCCATGTCTATGACCTGAAGAGCCGGCACGGGGTATTCCTGAACGGCGAGCGGGTGATCAGGGCCAGGCTGCAGGTCAATGACGTCGTATCGTTCGGCCCCTGCCCCTACCGTTACGACGGGAGGCGGCTCTGGCTCACGACTGCGACGGGAATGCGGTGCCGCCTCGAGGATGTCATCTATGAGCCGCCGGGGACGCCTGTAGCGATCCTCAACGCGATCTCCCTGTCGGCGAGGGCCAATGAGTTCGTGGGCGTCATCGGCCCGTCAGGAAGCGGCAAGACAACCTTGCTGAGGGTCATGTCCAGTTACCTGGCCCCCACGGACGGCGCTGTCCACTTCGACGGGGAGGCGCTTACCGCAGAGAGCATCCGGTCGTTCCGGAAGAGCATGGCATATGTGCCTCAGGAAGACGTCGTCCACGACACGCTCACGGTCGAGCAGGAGGTCTCTTACGCCGCCCGACTGCGCCTTGGAGCCACGTACGACGACGAACGCATCCGTCACTGCGTCGAAAACGCCCTGGTCCAGGTGCAGCTGGGAGATTGCCGGTCCCGGCAAATCCGAAAGCTAAGTGGCGGGCAACGCCGCCGGGTGAACCTGGCCGTCGAACTCGTCTCGCGCCCTCGGATCCTGTTCCTCGACGAACCGACCAGCGGGCTCGACCCGGGAACGGAGGCCGACCTGATGAACGTGTTCCGCCGGGTCGCTGACCAGGGCTGCACGACGATCTGCACTACGCATATCATGGAGAATATCGAACTGTTCGACCGCGTTGCGGTTCTGAATCGTGGCCGGATAGCGTATTTCGGCCCTCCAGAGGGGTTGCTCCAAGGATTCGGGATCAAGCGCTACACGGAGCTCTACGCCAGACTGAGAGCGGGAGCCAGCGCCAGAGGCAAGGCGAACCATGGCAAATCGGCTGAAACCGACGAAGAAGGGCGGGGGCCGTTCGATTTACCGGAGGAAGTCGAGGGCGAGTGGGAGCCCTGGCGGCAGTTGAGTATCCTCGCTTCGAGATACGCACGAGAGCTGGTAGCCGACAAGCGGTTTGTGGCGTTGTTGGTCGTGCAGCCGGTGGCCGTGGCGTGGCTTCTCCGTGCGGCCAGCGGCAGGAACGACGACATGATGCTGCTGTTTCTATGCGCCGTGGCTGCGTTTTGGTTCGGTCTCAGCAATGCGGCACGGGAGATCATCGGCGAGGCCCCCCTCGTGCGACGAGAGCTCATGATAGGGGCAAGGCCGGCGTCCTACCTGGGCGCAAAGCTACTGGTCCTGGCTGGTTGCGGCTTGATCCAGGCCATCCTCATCGTTCTGGTCGTCTCCCTGCTTCAGCCTTCAGCCATGCACATACCTCTGCCCGTCAAACCGGCGAATGGGCTTATGGGCGGGCAGTTCTGGCCTCACGCGGAGTTCGTGCTTGTGCTGTTCATGCTGGCGGGCGTGGGGACCACGATCGGGCTGATGATCTCGGCCTATGCCCGTTCGGTGTCATGGGCCATTGCTGCAGTGCCGCTGGTCACAATCCCTCACCTGGCGTTCAGCGACAAGGTCTTTGGGGTGGGGACCGAGATCTCGCCCCGTGGCGTGCTGTATCTTTTCAACGCCGTCGAGTACGGCTACCGATGGCTGAGGGATGTTCACGATTCGTCAACTGCTGCCTGCTGGACAATTGCCGGAATCAGGATCTCCTATCCCTTCCTCGCTTTGACAATCATGTTGGCGGGGTTCTTCTTGTGCGCGTTGGCTGTCTTGAGGAGGCGATACCTGTCTGCCCAGTGATTACCGGGGAAGACGCCACTGGCATCCCCGACGCGCGCAACGAAGCTCGGGCATTCCTCCCTGGAGAACCCCACAGCCATCCGGACGGGTGTAACAAATCCGTCTCTCTCCGATACGATCCCGTCCGCCTCGGCGCCCGAAAAGAGCTCATGTTGCCAGCAGGGGGGCTGGAGGTAAGCCATCCCGTCCCAAGTTCGGCACGGCTTCCAGTGCTTCGACGATCAGGTCACGGAGAGGCTCGACCTCCCTTCTGAAGGCGGGATTCCCGGCGGTCACTTTGGACGGTTTTGCCCCTCCATCGGCCTCAGAGCCGGCGGATAGGTTAGTGGCTGGTTTTGACTCGGCCTCGGCCAAGCGCACGTAGCGCGTCACCGTCTCTCGGAGAGCGGACGGAGGCGGCTCGTCATCAGGAACGATGGCCAAGCCACGTGTGACACCGTCACTGAAGGCGTCGGCGGCCGATCGAGCAGGGGCAGGCCGCAGAGGATGCCTGATTCGCGCTGCTGGCGGTTGGTCCGACACCCTTGCATCCAGCGCGAACAGCTCGAGCAAGGCCCCTGATGAGTTGAATGGCCAGGCGCCCCTGTGGTGCAGCATCACTTCTAGCAGGCCGCCGTGGCGGGCTCGCCTCGACCTCTGGCCTCACCCGCTCGCTCGAAGCCGCAAGCCCAAGAGGACCCTACCACCGGAAGAATCGGTAGGGGTAATCCCACTCCTCGGGCGCATCGAGGTAGAAGCCTGTGAGCCAGCGCTTCTCGCCTGCATCTTCGCGCACCGGGTTGTGGAAGCGTTCGAGAAGCGGCGTTGAGCCGGCCGCTCCCATGTTCGCCAGCAGCCGCGTCACCAGGCAGCTTGCGCGGCGGTAGGTGCGCTTGAGGTTGCGCTGCTGGCTGAACTCGAACAGCCAGTGGTCCTCGCCCGCCGCGAAATCGCCGTTCTCCAACAAGTCCCCGACCGCCTTGTCAGCCTCTCCGCCCGGAGCGTGATCGCCCTCGTACAGGCGGAACGAATTGATCCGCAGTCGCGCCCCGGGCTGCGAGCACCTGAGGTAGACGAACAGATTCGCCGTCTCAGCCGCGTTGAATGTGACACTCAGTTCGGCCAGTTTGCCCGCCTGAAGACGGGCGTCCTCGCCGCGGGCCACCGGTTCGCCGGGAGAGTAACCACGCCCCCACCCAGGCCGCTCCGAGAGCTCGGCGCCCACGTGGGCGGTGACGTCTGCCCCGAGGGCTTCGGCGACGACGGCGAGGGTATAGGTCCTGCCGGCTACTGCTCGTCCGGCCCATTGGCCGAGTGTGGCGCCGACGGGCGTCACCGGACCCAGGCTCACAAGCGCGCCCTGCCCGTCCGGGATCGGGCTGAAAGCCGTTGGCACACCCAGCGTCGGGTTGATGTCCTGCGGGAGGAGCTGGCAGAAAACGACGTTCGCCCCGTCCGCCTCCGCCAGGACGCCGTTGCCGAAGGGCGCGGCGCCCGCGGCGACGAGGGGCAGATCCTTCGGATCCCGGTTGTGCACGTCGGCGGGGCTAACGCCTGCCAGCGGCGAGCCCGCGCCAGCGGGCTCGAAGTACGCAGCGATGTGCTCGGCGGCGTTCGTAGCGACTTTGAACGGCAGGAACGCGCTCGCCTCCTCGCCGTCGAGCCCGAGGGCGAGCACGTGGCCGCCGTCGGCAAGCCACTCAGCGATCGCAGCGGCGTCGCCCGCAAGCTCCTTCGCCCCGCCCGGACCGACCACCAGCACCTGATCGCTATTCAGCATGCGGCTCTTGTAGGGCGACAACGCCAGACCGGTCGCCTCCAGCTGCTTCCCGCCGAGGGGGTCGCCGCAGTAGACCACGCTGCGCCTCGGGGAGGGTCGCCAGTCCGTGACGTACTGAAGGATGTTGCGCGCCAGGATCTCAGCCGCCGGGTCGGACTCGGTGCGTGCGGTTACGTCCATCTGACAGAAGATGACCAGCCCCCTGCCCTCGCGATGGACCATCAACGGGCTGTACTGAAGGCTGAACCCGCCGTCCACGACAGGGAGGAAGTCCCCGCAGGCGGGTTTCTCGATCAGGACGGACGCCACGTTTCCGCGGTTTCCACAGCGCCAGACGACCCGGATGGGCAGGCCGCACCACATGACGACCTCCCCCTGCTGTGAACGACCTTCGTAGGTGAGTCTCGGTGGCACGATGGTGGCCGAGCCGTTCCAGTTCTCCAGGTGCTCGCTCTTGATTCCGGCGAGCAGCGGGTGGTCCGGCACGCGTGCAAAGACTCGGCGCAGGCCATACTCGACGGTGCGCAGGCCGAAACGCTCCTCGAGGACGTCGGAGGTCTGCTCGAACAGGATGACCTTGAGCCCGTCGCGGACCCGGGAGATGTCGGGTGCCGGACCGTCCAGAGTCAGCGCGGCCTTGCCGACGATCAGCACGTCATAGCCGGCCAGATCCGCTTCGGGGCCGATCTCGGTGAACCGCGCGCCCATGTTCGTCAGCAGGGCCGTCGTCTCGCCCTTCGGGTCCAGGAGGGCGATGCGCCCTGTACCCTCAGGGGCGGCCGGTGACGCCATGACCTGGATGGAGAAGGAATCCCTCTGGGATCTGCCGGCCCCAACGGCGCGGGCGGGTTCGCCGAAGTCGCTGAGACCCGGGGCGCTGAAGTCCGCTGTCATCGTGAGCTCGTAGCTTCCCGAAGGAAGGTCGGCGGGGAGAGCAACCTTGATGGGGACGCGCTCCTGCTTGCCCGTCTCGATGGTCAGTGCGCCGTTCCCGCCAATGGGTCGCGGGAGCGCGATCGACCAGGAGTAGTCGCAGCGCACGGTCTGGCGCGAGTTGTTGACCACCAGCAGTTGCTTCTCGACGGTCTGCCCGGCGAACAAGTTGTGATCCTTGCCTGTGGGGGCGCCCGCCTTGCCGACGATGCAGGCCAGGAGCGGCATGTTGTTGCGAACGAAAGCATCCGCCGCAACGGAAGGCTCCCAGTCGTCGCGATCAAAGGCCAGGTCCATGCGCTCCCAGCGGTCGCCGACGTAGTCGGGGCTCAGCCCCGGACGCTGCAGGTTGTCCCAGTCAACGGGGAGGTCCTTGCGGCCGCGGTCGGTGCCCGGTCTCAACGTCCAGAACTCCCCGTACGACCACTGGGCATTCGCTGACAGCCCCAAGGCCCGGAATGCAGGCCAGTTGTCCGCGACATACTCGGCATAGACGGGATTGCGTTCGGTGAAGACGCTCGAGCCGACCTGGTTGGGATAATCCCAGCGGCGCCAGAGGGCGCCGGCGCGGAACTTCTCGGCCTCCCAGCGGAGGTTCCGTTTCTCAGCCTCGCTGATCTTGAAAGCAGGATCGCCGAGGAACTGCGAGTTCCACTCGGCCAGGCAGAACTCCCAGGGCACGTTGGCGCTGCCGAAGTTGCGCACGCCCTTGTACCACCCGCGGTACATCGTCCAGTCCCACCCCCCGGGGACGGCGTACTCGCAGGTGAACAGGGGGATCACGCCCTTCTCGGACCAGGGGATGAACCAGTCGGACATCTCCTGGACGGGGGCGAAGTTGATGAAGAAGTTGCTGCTGTGGATCGGGCGGAGGAAGCCGGACGCATGGTGATAGACGATGCGGCTGGGGTCCAGACGTGAGATGATGGCTTCGGCCTTGGCGGCCTTCTCGGCGTTCCCCCCGGACCAGTTGTCTCGCTCCACCTCCACGGCGCCCATCAAGTCCGGGTTCATGTCGCCCGGGCTGGTGGTGGAATTGTGGCTGGTGACATAGAAGACGACCGACGGATGGTTCTGGGCGACACGGACATAGAAGTCGGCGTGCCGCTGATAGTTCCTCACCTCCTCGGGGTCGTCCCAGTTGTAGTGACCGGCATGGGGCTGGGTGACGCCTATGAGCATCCCGACGTCATCGCCCGCCCTCAGCGTCTCCTGGAAGCTGAGGTGAGAGCCGGGGGTCGAGCCGTAGTTGTGGGTGTAGACGTAGTTGATGCCAATATCCTTGAGCCGGCGGAAACTCTCACAGACGGCCCGGTAGTTGCCGGCCGCGGCCCCGAGGAGAGGGTTATCGACGGGAAGAGCGGAGAGATAGATGCGGCTGCCGTTCAGGTAGAAGTCCTTGCCGTCAATCCAGAACTCACGGAACCCGAAGTGCACGGGGCGGAACACGTCCAACGTCCGATCCTGGGAATCCACCAGGGCGAGCCGAACGTCGTACATGTTCTCCGGGGTGTGTAGGTCCCAGAGCTTGTCGGGATGCCAATCGGCGGAGAAGGTGTAGCGTCCGTCGACCAGCTCGTCGCCTCGGAACACGGTGCTGGAGAAGCGTGTCACCGTCTCCCCTCGGTCCGTGACCTCCGCGCGCAGGCGATAGGGTTCTTCGCCGCCGAGGTCTGCGAGTGCCACGCGAAAGCTGATCTGCCACTCGCGCACCGACGGGTCAACCTTGAGGTCCGTGATGCGAGCCGTTCTAGGTGTGCTCGTCAGGTACACGTCGCCGCAGAGCCCGCGACGTTCCACGCTGCCCTGGACCTCGCGGGCCGAAGCAGTGTCGTTGAAGGCCAGCATGACGCCCTTGAGGGGGACGGCCGCAACGTGCACACTCAACAGGTGCTTCTGTCCCGGCTTGCAGGCGTCCGTCAGGTCCACCGTGCCGTCCGGGAAGATCACCGTGCCCATGGACTTCCCATCCACGTAGACCGTAGCCAGGGAGTTGACGGTGTCGGCCTCCAATGTGATGCGCCGACCGGCCCAGCTCCGGGGGATCGTGATCTCACGCTGATACCAGGCGGCCTGGATCCCCCGCAGGTTTGTGCTCCGCCAATTCGGATGCTCGAAGACGGTCTGCGAATCCTTCTGTTGCCAGGACGAGATGCCGGACCAGTAGCCCGGAACCTTGAAGTATCCCCAGTTGCCTGCGGGCACCTCGGTGCGCCTGGCGTCCCCGGGCTGCCATCGCCACAGGCCGTTTATGCACACGCGCTCCTGTGTCGGCGTCGTCTCCCGATAGGCCTTGTCCAGATCCCACACAGCCTTGACACCCTGGGGCAGCACCGTGCCTGCACTCTCCTGTGCGGCCACGGCCCTGAACGCTGCGCACCCGATCAGCACACACGCGAAGATCCCTATACAGAACCCGAACCTTGCCATACGCATGGCAATCCTCCTCCGAACCGACTCCATGACCGGCGACACACCTCGTGCCCGTGTTGGGGCACAGACGAAAACGGAAGCCCAACCGTTCGTTGCCAGATCACCGCTGTATGTGACAACGAATGTGCGGGAGTATATGGCTTCGGCCGGCCTTGGTCAATGCGTTGCCGCTGCTCCACAGAGAGGGCCGCCCATCGGCGGCTGGCGTACCTGCGGGGCGGCACGCCCCCTCCACCGTTACGCACGGCCGTAGCGCCGCGCGCTTGCTGCTTGTCGTGCCGGGCCTGGCCGGAGGATGCCTGCCTATGGCCGGCTTGGCATGCCGGTCCTTCGGAGCATCGGCCGGCCTCTATGTAGGCGCCAACCTGATATATGGGCTGGAATTCCCCGTTCTGATGGGTCTGGTTGCCCGGCAGATGCCGACACACATGGGTCGTACGATTGCTCTGGGGAGCTTGCTCACGTACGCTCTGTATGGCGGTTTGTCTGTTCTCATCGGCGAGTTGGCCCAAACGACAGGCAGCCTGCAAAATGCGTTGCTGATCTGCCCGTTTGGGTTCATCGCTTTCGGCGTTCTGGCCGGGGCGTGGTCAAGGAGTACCGCAGGTGCCTCACCTTCTATCGAGCGAACCAGTGCAGCCACCTAGACGGCAGACCTCGGGCTTGGCAGGTGAGTTCAGAACGCCCTCGGCGCTTGCATTGAGCTTTTGCTCTTGCTCCGGGACGACGAGGCGCCCGTCCAGAGGAGCCCATAGCAGCCCGTTGAAGAAGTATGGAACAGCCGCGCCCGGCTGTTCGTTCGTGTTTGGAATGCTGCCACTGCAACGGAAAACGCACAGGCGAGGGCTCCTGTGCCACACAAGACAGGCTTCCTCAACGGGCTGATAGGAACGACTTGATCATGAGCACCTCCGTTCCCGACATAGCCAGCCGTCGACAGTCCTGGTTCAACGCCCAGGGACTTGTGCAGAAATCCGCGTTCCTCCGGATTCGCCAGCAGCGGCCTAAGAAGCACCCCGCCAATCCGATCCTGGTGGCCGACCAGCCATGGGAGGGCACCATAGTGCAACTTTATTCCCCGGACGTGCACCATGACCCGACAACAGGCCGGTGGCAGATGTGGTACGAGGGCCACCCCGGCCCGGTTCTGCTGTGCACGGCATTCTCGGAGGACGGCATCCGCTGGACCAAGCCTGCGCTTGGCCTTCAAGAGTGGCGAGGCCGGACCGATAACAACATCATCCTGCAGACCGGCTACACGGATGCCCACTGCGCGTCCGTGGTGAAAGCCCCGACCGAGAAGGATACTGCGCGCCGGTACAAGCTTTACTACTGGGTGGGACAAGCCTAGCTCGACGGCCACATCGGACCCATGGGGCTGTCCCCGGAGGAGGCGGCCCCGGCGCGGGCCCTGATCAAAGCCTACCCCCGGAACGGGCACTACGTGGCCTTCTCCCCCGATGGCATCCGTTTCACGCCGCACCTAGCGAAGCCGGCGCTGGCCACCAGTGATTTCAACACCACGCTGTTCGACGAACGCGCCGGCCGGTACCGTTCGTACCACAAAATTGAACACAGAGAGCCGGGCTGGAGTGAGCGCCGGCGTTGCATGTGGCTGGCCGAGAGCGACGACGGCGTTGACTTCGGAGAGTCCCGCCTGGTCCTCGCGCCGGATGCAACCGACGACGACCTGGCCAAGGCACTGGGCGGCCGCCGCGCCGAGTTCTACGGCATGCACGTCTGGCCCTGCGGCGATTACTACCTGGGCCTGCTCTGGGTCTTCACCGTTACGAACGTGAACCCCCAACGCGGCATGGGGTGGGATGACGGGCGCATCGAGCCGCAACTGATCTACAGCCCCGATGGCATCACCTGGAAGAGGATGCCGGTCCGCGAACCGTTCATCCCCTGCGGCCCGGCCGGCAGCTTCGAATCAGTATCCGTCTACAGCGCCGGCAACCATCCCGTCACCATCGGCGATGGAACGCGTTTCTACTACTTCGGCGTCAGCTACACCCACGGCTTCACCGAACCCGTGCGTAGTCCCAGCAACTATTCGGGCGTCGGACTCGCAACCCTCCCGGTCGGCCGCTATGCCGGATGGCAGGCTGGCACGCACGAGGGCACGCTGGAGACTCGGCCACTACGGTTCGCCGGCCGCGAGCTGCACCTGAACCTGGATGCGAGCCGCGGGGAAACGCGCGTAGCCCTCCTGGACCAGAACGGTGTCCAGCTCCCTGGTTTTGGGTTCGACGATTGCACGCCACTAACGGGCGACAGCCTCGACTGCACCGTCTGCTGGAAGGGAGGCGCTCTACCGGCGGCGAGCGCCGTGCCCATACGGCTGGCGTTCGCCCTGCGACACAGCGCGCTCTACACGTGGCAGTTCACGTAGGAGATGCATGCCGCGGCACCATTTCCCCTTCATTCCGCTTACCCGCTGGCCGGCGCAGGCCACACACGATCTCATGGTGACTAACTGCCGTATTTCCTCGCCATGTCCATGGCGATCCGGGTCCATTCGGTCAGCCTGTGCGGTTCGTTACGCACGGTGTGAAGGTCCTGGAGGTTGACCTCAACGACGTTGTCACGTGTCTTCTCGAACGCGTCCCGCAGCTTCTGCTCAGCCAGATCTGGATGCCATCGCCCCATGCTCAGGATGTTCGGGTTCGGCTTGTGGGTGTACACGTAGTCGCGGCCCACCTCAGCAGAGGCGCGTTCAATGTCGACCCAAGGGCTCATGGATACGCGGCGCAAGTTGCCGATCTGGCGCACAATGTGCATCTTCATGTCCAGGGGCTCGCAGCAGCCGTAGCAGCTCAGTCCGAACCGCTCCAGAAGCTGCTTCTCGTACTGCAACGCGAACTCGTCGTGCATCGTGGGGGAAATCCCCGCGGTGAAGATCTGCGTTGCCGCACGCGCCCAGAGGTCCCTCAACCGAACGTGCTCTCCGTCGAAGCCGGGCTGCGGTAGCTGGTCGGTCCATGCATAGCCGCCGGAGCCCAGCAGTGTGTTGGCGTTGCCTGGAGAGAGGGCGTTGAGCGCTTCGACCTGCTCGATGCTGTGCATGTAACCAGCGGTGATGCGTTCCAACGCTTCGTGCACCCACTTGGGCCGGTCGACCATGTCGACAAACGTCTGCTCGATGCCGCGCCATCTGATGAACTGGTCCATCGGTTCGAACCAGAAGAAGTCTCGGCCCCGTTTCTCAACGTGCAGGATGCCGGCGTAGAGTTCGCACAGCAGCTGGTATCGGCGCTCCGTCTCGTGCCAATCCACGGTGACCACGGGATCGGTCTGGATCTTGTCGATGTCCTTCTCTTCAACGATTACAGGGACGAACGCATACGCGCCTGAGGGCTCGTCGGGCTTGTTCAGGACCTGCGTGATGCCAAAGTCGGTCGTCTGCACTTCACCGCGGACCGCCAGGGGACAGGTGATCACATCGTCGACCGCGCGATCATCGGGGAAGTGCTCCCAGCAGTAGACCCGCTTGCGCAACTCCAGTTCCTGGCGCCGGCAGAATGGGTCAGCGGCCCGAAGCGTAGCCTCTGGGATGAGTTCCTCCCAGATGTTCCACGCCACCGCCTGCACGTGGATGAGCGGTCGGACGCGCTCGAGGCAGTTGAGACGTGTCCATAGATCCCTCTTCTCCTGCTGCACGGGCAGCGCGGCGATCTCGGCGACGCGCTTGGCGAGCGTGCGGACGATGCCCTTGTCGTACTGAGTGAAGCTCACGCCGTTGCCCCTCTCAACACTTGCCATTCTATCCTGCCGGTAGACAGTACCCTGACATGGGCCGGGCCCGGGCTGCTCGCCTATCGCGAGTTGGATCAGCACTTGGGACTGACCCAGTCGGCCGCATGGAAGCTGGTGGATGCTCGCACGGGCATCTGGGAAATCGGGGGCAAGAGGAAGACGGGCCAGCCCCCAGGCGGAACAGTGTGTGTTTACCCAGTCCACCTGGACCAAGGGCAGCCCGGCCGAGGGGGCCGGCCGTCATCCTGAGACGCCTGAGGTCGTGTGCAACTGGAGTGCCGAACACAGACATGCAACGGGGAGACCCCGAATGGTCGATGGGAGAGGGGGCGAGCGGCGGGGGCCCACTCCCCCAAGCCTGAATCGCAGTGGGCCCACTGTGCGGTCCGCGCTGATTATACTCTTCGCGCCATTCGTCCAGCACATACCGTGCCTCCGGCAGGCTCAGAAACAGCTCCCGGTTCAGAAGCTCATCCCGCAACTTGCCGTTGAAGGTCTCCCCAGCTGCCATCACGTGACCTCCTCGGGTCTCGACCTCCCACCGGTTTGAAGGCGTCTGCGTTTCGTGACGCAAGAGCTTTGTCTCTATGGATCAGGCTAGCGATGATGCAACGTCCCGTCATGGCTGAATTCGCCGGAAGACCTGCCCGTCTGCCCCGATCAGTGATCAGGACACGATCGGCTCCTGCACCAGGTTGGCCCCGGGCCCGGGCGTCTGGACGATCTCATGGGTAGGTCATTTCACAAGGGACCGATGGGCAGACCTGCGAGGTGTACCAAACCCGACTCTTTCCGATACAGCCATGCCCGGCCATGCACGCGAAGAGGCGGATAGAATGGGGGACCTGGACGCCGGGGATCACGGCGGGGCAACTACTTCAGCATGAGGGTGATGACGCACCGACCATCCTGGCCTTCCTATGGCCCTCGTGGCTGGAGGACACCACGAAAACCGGCGTGATGACGGGCGGTCCTGCTGCACTAATAAGGTAGATCGGGCCTTGCAGAAGCCGGGTCCGGGGCGGTCGCTCCCTTCAGTGGCCCCATGACGCGATCAGAGACCTGATATTAGGTGACCGATGACACTCAAGGCAAACCATGCCGTCATCCTCGTGCACTCCAGCAGGACCGCGTCGTACAAGACCCTGTGGTATGACGACGTCGTGGTGGCCACGTCGTACATAGGCCCGCAGGCCTCGGTCACGGGAGACTGACGCCTGTTGCTGCCGCACCGCCGGCCGGTCCGCCGGTCGCGGCTACTCGCCTCGATGCGGCTCTCCCAACGAGTAGAGATAGCCCAGCAGCAGCGTTTTGCCCCGCATGGTCTGTTGAGGCGTGAACTCGTTGTTGGCATAACAATACCGGGCCCTCCAGAGCGCTTCGGCGTGGGGCCACTGGTCCCAGGCCGGGTAGCCCTTCTGCGCATACCACTGCGGGTCGGCCTTGTAGCCCCGGCCCCAGGCGTCGGCATTCATGTAGGGAGTGTGGCCGGGATGGACGCCCGGCACACCGTCGTTGCGTCCTGAAGTGAAGATGTCCTGCACGCAGCGGCTGCCCAGGCCGGTCATGAAGACCATGTTCATGGAGTTGCGCCCCTGGCTGTAGTCGGCCTCCAGGATCATGGCCTTCAGCAGCGCCTCCCGTTCGGCCTCGTCGGTCGATATGGCGTGTGCGATGCAGAGCGGGTGGACCATGATCGTGGCCTGGAACCACCCGTGGGTCTCGTCGCTGCTGCGGCGGGAGGGGCGTTGCTCGGACGGCGCCACGTTCTTCCGCATGGCGTCGTTCAGGATCGACGACTTCATGTTCCCCAGCAACTCGGGGTAGCGGATCGGCTGCCGCCCGTTCTTGGCGCACATCAGATAGGCGGCCGTGCCCCAGTACTGGCAGCCCGTCCCGCGCCCTTCGAGCTCCGACGTCGGTCCTGTGACGAAGCACTCCTCCGCCATCGCATCCTCGTAGGCGCGGTCGCCGGTGACGTTGTAGAGGAAGGCGCCCGCCATCATCTTCAGGTCACGACCCCGCATCCGGCCGTTGCCGATCCCGTAGGAGAAGTCGAGTCCCTCGCCCTTGGCCCTCTCCCAGGCTTCCATGGCGGCATCCCTGTACTTAACCATCAGCTCAGGCCGGCCGGCGATGCGGAAGCAGTCGGCCACCATGGCGCAGTTGGCCGCGTTGCCCCAGGCCATGTACGCGTGGGCGGCGGCCTGGTGCATGGTCAGGTTGTCCCTGCCTGGGTTGTTCAGCCCAAAGGAGTAGTTGCCGTCCCCGTCGCGCAGGCGCAGCCAGAAGTCCACTTCGTAGAGCGCCTCGTTGATGATGTCGGGGATGCCGTTGCCGCTCTCGGCGATGCCCAGATCGTCATCGTCAATCGTCCCGTTGCTCAGGAAGTAGGGCAGGAGCATGTCCCAGATGATGGAGACGTGGCCGGCGTGCCGGTCCCAGTCGGCCGCGTCGGAATGCCCGCCCCAGGCGTGCGGGTTGGTCGGCTCGCCGGGCTCCCTGTACTGGACCCATTGCTCCTTCCGGTCCCAGACGTCGCCCCGCATCCGACGCCAGTCCGGGTGCTGGGGGCCGAAGGCCGTCCGGTAGACCTTGAACCCCGGCGGGTCCACGTCGGGGATGAAGCGCGGCTGGCGCGGCGGCGGGTCGAAGTCCATGCCCATGCCGATGCGCATGTAGAAGAAGCCGCGCACCGACGTCCTGAATGGCTCGTAGTAGACGTCGCGCCTCAGCTGGAACTCCGGGCTGCAGCCGATACCCTCGATGACCAGCCGGAACCTGCCCGTGCCGGTGAACTCGGAGAAGTCGCAGTTCCACACGTCCGATGCGGTCAGGTCCCACTTGCCGAAGTCCGGCCCCCGTTGCTTCCAGAACGAGACCTGGCCAACTTCGTGCTGCTGCCGGGAATCGGTATCGTAGAGGATGACCTTGCGGCCGACGTACTCGGAGTAATCACGAGCCCCGCCGTCGCCCAACCACATGTACAGGTCGGCCGACTTCACGGCGGTGTGGTCGGGGTTGTAGCCTATGATGTTGACGTGGAGGGCCTCAGAGACGCTGCTGAAGACATCAAATACGAAGTCGGCAGATGCCGTGTCGCTGTGGACCTCGGGCGCGATCGCAAGCTTGTAGCTCTTGCCGTGCTGGAGCTTATGCGGCAGCTTGAGGAAGATCGTGTGCTCAAGCGTGTAGTTGGCCTCCGGCCACGTGTTGTCGGTCCCGTTCACCTTGGTCCTGCGGTAAGCCGCGATCGGGCTGGCCGGTGCGGCGTAGCCTTCGTCGTCCTCCGAACTGATAGTGTAGCTGGCGGGATCGACGGCACGGGCGGTGTCCAAAGGCGGCTCGTAGCGCTTGATGACATCTCCCGCCGGATCCTCGTGGCCGCCGAAAGCGCCGGGCCCCTTGCCATCGTCGGGGTGCTCCACTTCGCCGTCCAGCCAGTGGACCATCACATGCTGCTCGTCGACGGTCCGGACGTCGACGAGCCTGGCCCCCGAAGCCGATGCACACACGCCCGCGATCAACATCATGGCGGCGATCCCTTCTGTCCTGCGTCTCGACCACATAGCAGAGCCTTCCTTGCACGCTGCTGTCCAGTGCCCGCCGGCATCGACTTCCTCCACAGGACCGTGCAAACGGTCGCCTCGTCAGGGCACGGTTCCCTGGCTAGCATAGCCGTTTGTCTCGCTCGAGACCACACCGCTTGGGGCGGCATGGAGCGCCACGGCCCGGCGGCCACTTCAGCAAGAACGGCATGGCTCTCGGACTGAGGTAGTCGTCCTGCTGCCCTCGTCGCTCGACCTCCCATGCTTGCCCGCCGCGGCGGGAACGTCTACACGGATCCCAGCCTGCTGGGCGTCGCTGGGGCGATAGGGGCAGTGCCGGCTCTACTGGTGGACAGCGCCGTGCCGCTTGGGCAAGGGCCCCAGGCGGCCTCAGGGGGGCAGTAGGGCGTGAAACCGGTTCCCCCGGCCGCTCTGGGGGCGCACAGACGGCTTCGGGTGTGTCGTTTCAGGGACCAGGTGCTGCAAGACGCGCCGGATAGAGGGGGAACTGCCGGATGCTGTACCGGCGGGCGCACCCCCAGGGCAAACGTTACTGGGCACTGTCCTGCGCCGTCTGCGAAACCGGGATTTGCACAACGAAGGCGGTACCACCTTCTGGACGGTCTTGCACAGAGACGTCGCCGC